>NZ_JBLHYX010000015.1:0-107110 GCF_047631075.1 Limimaricola cinnabarinus | reverse complement strand
CGCAGCGCCGCATTGTAGTCGGACCAGTTCGTCGTGCGGTAGCGGGTCGGGAAAGGCTTTGGCATACCCTCGACCTAACCCTCAGGATGCGCTCGGTGAATCCCCCTCACCGAGATGTGCAACAGCGTCCTTCTTCGCGACCTTTCCACAGCTTGAAGACATCCGCTTCACTCATGCCTGGAGCGGGCCGATCGCGCTGACCACCCGCATGGCCTTGCATTTCCAGAGCTATTACGGCGGCAAGGGGCTCTATCCGGGCGGCTATTCAGGCTTTGGCGTTTCGGCCTCGCGGTTCGGCGCGCGGATCGGGCTGGCGCGGCTCGACGATGCGGACGATCCCGATCCGGCTCTCGAATTTGCGCGGACCATGCCCGCTCCGATTCCGCCCGAGCCGCTGCGCACGATCGGCGACCGGGTGACGATGCACGCGCTCAACACCGTCGACGCCAAAGGGGGCTGGCGACGCAGCTGGATCGATTTCGTCGGGCGCCTCGGATTTCCGTTGAGCTGAGGGCTCATGTGCGCACCGTTCTGATGAAGAGATTTGCCCCTTGGCGGGAGGGGGAGGCATCGACCCGTGTCCGAGGCCCGCCCATGAAATGCGGCCTTGTCGAAGCGCACAAGATATGGGCGTTCGCCTTGGCGAAAGCCGAGGGATTCACGAGCAGCGCCACAACCGCTGGTACATGGGTCGCCCAGTCGCTAGAAGGCCCGAAAATCGCGGGCCGACCAGAAAAGAACGGGTGACATGGCAAATACCTCAGCCAAGCTGCGGCAAACCATAGCGGGTATGGACGACGAACAGCTTCCGGTGCCACGGCATCGTCTGCACGGGCCGGGGCATTTCCTCGGCCTCTATGCGGCCGAACACGTGGCGGCGACGGAATTCGTGATCGGCGCGGCCTTCGTGGCGCTCGGTGCCACGATCAACGACATCCTGATCGGCCTGCTGATCGGCAATCTGCTCGCGGTGCTGAGCTTCTGGCTGATCACCGCGCCGATTGCCGTGAAGACCCGGCTCAGCCTCTACACCTATCTCGAACAGAACATGGGTGAGCTGTTCTCACGTCTCTATAACGGGGCCAACGTGCTGATCTTCGTGGTCATTTCGGCGGCGATGATCACCGTCTCGGCCACCGCGCTGAGGGTGCTCTTCGGGGTGCCGCCACAGGACATGCCCTATCCAACGAGCGCGTCCTTCGTGCTGATCGCCGCATCGGCCAGCGTGATCGCCGTGCTGGTGGCCTATTACGGCTTCAACGTGCTCAGCGAATTTGCCTCGATCTGCGCGCCGTGGCTGATGGTGATGTTCACGGCGGGCGGCATGGTGCTGATCCCGGCCCTGAACGACGCGTTGACCGGCCAGACCGTGCTGGCGAGCTTTGGGGACTTCGTGGATCTGGCGGGGGCGACGGTGTTCACCGGCACCAACGCCGAGGGCGAGCCGGGGATCGGCATCTGGGAGGTGATCGGTTTCGCTTGGGCCGCGAACACATTCGCCCATTTCGGCCTGATCGACATGGCGCTGCTGCGCTATGCCCGCAAGAAGCGCTATGGCCTGTGCACGGCGACCGGCATGATGTTCGGCCACTATGTCGCGTGGATCTCCGCCGCGCTGATGGGCGCGGCCACCGCCGCCTTCATGCAGACTTCGATCGCGGTCGTGTCGCCGGGCGACGTCGCTTACCTCGCGCTCGGGGCCAGCGGCTTCGTCATCGTCATCGTCGCCGGCTGGACCACCGCGAACTCCAACCTCTATCGCGCGGGCCTCGCCGCGCAGGCGGTTTTTCCCAACACCTCGCGCACCAAGGTGACGCTGATCGTGGGCGCCGTGGTGGTCGTGGGCAGCTGCTTCCCGATCATCTATCGCAGCTTCCTGCCGCTTCTGACCTATGCGGGCCTGCTGCTGGTGCCCGTGGGCGGCATCGTCTTCGCCGAGCAGCATTTGTTCCCGCGCATGGGGATGAAGACCTATTGGCACAAGCTGCGCGGGGCGCATCAGAACGTTCCGGCGATCGTCACATGGGGCGTGGCGCTTGTCTTCGGCTTCGGGTTGAACCTGATCGACCTGTTCCCCTTCTATTACCTCTTCGTGCCGACATGGATCCTGTCGGTGCTGCTCTACGCTTGGCTGGCAAAGCGCGCCGGGGCGGATGGCGACTGGCCGGAGGCCGAAGCCCAACTCGCGGCGTTCGACGAGGCGGTGAAGGAGCATCACCGGGAGCTGGCGCTGCGCGAAGCCATCGAGCCCTTCAAGGACACCAGCCTTCTGACCAAGATCATCCGGGCGGTCTGGATCGTGATCGGCCTCGTCGTTCCGGCGGTGCTGGCTTGGCGGGTGCTGTTCAACAGCCCCGATCTGGCGGCGTACTACCTGAACCGGGAGCTTTTCTACAGCCTGACCATCTGGTGCACAGTGATCTACTTCACCTTCGCATGGTGGGATCTGCAGCGTTCCAAGGGGCCGCGGCGGGCGGCCACTTCGGCGGAAATTCCGGCTGAGTGAAACGGACATGAGGTAAGGCGCGACCGGCGGGAGAGCCTTACTTCCGCCGGTTGGGCTGGGACTCCAGTCCGCCCCGGTCGGGGAAGCGGTGGTCGCAAACCTTGAGCTTTCGCGGCCCCTGGATTGTAGGGGCGCAAGGCAGCGGCATCTTTGATGAATGTGTGAAAGTCCCGTCGGCGGTCAGGGCGCGGAACTGCTGTCTTGATGGAGCGCCACGAACCCGCCCGACCGCCAGCAAGGCAGGTGCATGGCACCAAGGCGTGTCGTCCACGCCGGTCACGAACCGCGGGCATCGTGGCGCCGCGCGGCTCGCGAAACAAGGCTCAGAGCGAGAGGGCGGCGCGGTTGTCGGCCGGGGGTGCGGCGCGCAGTGGCGCGGCGGGCCGGTTCGGCAGGTCGCCGATCACCATGGCATCGGCTCCGAAATCGTCCTGCGCCTCAGCGGCGATCCTGCGGGCCTCTTCGATCGTCTCGGCGGGCTTGCGCCACAAGAACTCGTTCTTGCCCTTGGCGACCCGGCGCGCGACCACGTCGTATTCGGTTGCGGCCTTGAACTTGGTCCTGAGCCGGAGCCCGGTTTCGGTGCAGTGAAGCGGAACGATTTCGATCGAATGGGTCATCGGATATTCATGCGTTGTTTCGGATGCGCCATCCTTAACCCAAGCGATGCCAAGTTGTAACCGTCGCGCCGATCAAGCCCGCAAAGGTGTGACACAAGCTTGAAAAGCGATGTGTGCAAAGATCGGCTAGAGCGGCCCGTACCACGGATGAAACAGGGCCCTGCCGGGGCTATTCGAGGATAGAAGCACCGGGGTCGTGCCGATTTTGGGGACAGCCTCCGCTCGCACTGAAAGACGGGCGAAATGGCACCTTGAGTCGTAAGGGGAATTTGCGCATCTTCGCGCCGATCCGCAGCGAGTCGGGTCTTGCCCGTATCGTGACCCATCCGGGTCTCTGGCGGGCCGCGGTCCCATAGCTCAACTGGATAGAGCAGCTGACTTCTAATCAGCAGGTTCGGGGTTCGAGTCCTCGTGGGATCGCCATATCACTTCCATTCGGACCGTCCGCTGTCCCGATGCGGGGGAGATGTGTTCTCCGACGAAGCGCGTACCTCGTCGGAGGGCCATGGCCGAACATAGGTGACCGGCGGGGCCGCCTCCGAATGTAGATACGATTTTCGAAAGATGCTCAGCGCGCGGTCGCGGCTCGTGTCAGCGCGGCTCCTGCTTCAGCCGGGCGGCGCGCAGCGCTGCGATCTTGGCATTGCGGTTTTCGGTTTCGGCATCGAGGATGGCGCGGGCGGCGCGGGTGGTCACGTCGCCCTTGGTCTCGGCGACGGGGGCGGGGGCGGGGCGACCGGGGGCGCTGCCTGCGGCCTTGGTCATGCGGGCTTCGAGGTCGGCAAAGGTCGATTCAAGGGCGTTCATGGTCTGTCCTTTGGTCAGGCATCCGGGACGCAGGCGAGACGACCGCGTCGTATGACACATATGCCGCCATTCCGACTCGGCAAGGTCTCGCGCATTCGCCGCGATGTCGCAGCCAGACGCGTCGTACCCTCGAATAGGGCTGTGGAGTCGCGCGGGCGCGGTGTAGAAGCGAGCCCGGACGCGGCATCAAGACCAACCCCACGAGGACAGAGCAGATGATCAAGCAAGCATTCAAAACAGCGGCGCTGATAGGGGTTGGCCTGACCCTTGCGGGTGGCGCTCAGGCGCAGGGTTTCGCGGGGGGCACCCTCGCGATCGAGACGTCGGCCTTCTTCGAGGAAGGCGATGTCGGCTACACGACCTATTCGGGCGGGTTGCAATTCGACCTCGGGCTCGGCTTTGGCACCGAGATCAACCTCGCCTCCTACGGCTTTTCGGGCTTTGGCGCGGATGGCAGCAACGTGACGCTGCACGCGCTTTACGACTTTGGCCCTCTTTTGGCCTTTGGCGACGCCAATCTCGGCGCCTTCATCGGCCGCGACGGTTATGAGGATGGCGATGCCGAGATCTTCGGCGTCGAGGCCTCGGGCGAGATCTACGGCCTTCGTGCGGAGGGCTATCTCGCGCGGCATGACGGCGATCTGGGCCGGATCAACCTCGCCGGGATCTCGGCGCAATACGACATCACCCCGCAGATTTTCGCGATGGGCGATCTCGGCCTTGCCGATGGCGAGGGCGACGCCGAGCTTCTGCGCGCGGCGCTGGGTGGCGGCTACCAGATCGACGGTGGCCCGCGGCTGTGGGGCGAGCTGGGGCGCATCGACGCCGAGGAGGGTGCCTTCACAGGGGACGAGACCTACCTCGCCATCGGTGCCGAGATCAATTTTGGCCCCAACTCCGGCACCAGCTTCGGCTCGCGTAGCCTGTTCGACATAGTGCCGGGGCTCTGAGACCTCAGGGCGCGGCTTGGGCCGCGCCCGCATGGCCTGTGGCGCGCAGGAATCGCGTCACATGGTCGGCCCAGTCACCGGGACGCTCCACGGGTGGCAGATGTCCGGCGCGGCGGATGATCTCGAACCGCGCGCCGGGGATCAGATCGACCGTTTCACGCGCGAGATCGGCAGGCACCGAACGGTCCTCGGACCCCGCGAGCCCCAGCACCGGCAGGCGCAGCCCAGA
This sequence comes from Limimaricola cinnabarinus, assembly GCF_047631075.1. NCBI lineage: Bacteria > Pseudomonadati > Pseudomonadota > Alphaproteobacteria > Rhodobacterales > Paracoccaceae > Limimaricola > Limimaricola cinnabarinus. The sequence goes on along the minus strand of NZ_JBLHYX010000015.1, from coordinate 101,998 downwards.
GGTCGGCGTCCAGAAATCGGTGCCCGACACGGCGGCGCATCCGCCGATGTAACCCTCGACCGACATCGCCCCCAGCACCCGCCGTGCCCTTGCGGCCACGGCCCCGTGGCGTGCGTCGCGCCCGAGCCAGCGGTCGAGCACCGCCTCGGACTGCGCGGCGAGACCGCTGCGGCGGATCACGGCGATCCGCTCCTCCCAGATCTTCGGCGTGCCGATCTTGGCCGCGGTGTTCGACAGCACGAGGCCCCGCACGAGATCGAGCCGCTTGATCGCCAGCCCTTGCGCCACCATGCCGCCGAGCGATAGCCCCGCAAAGACCGTGTCCGTCAGCCCATGCGCCTCGATCACCGCCTCGGCGTCCGAGACCATTTGACCCATGGTATAGGGCGCGTCGGGCGCGTCCGAGCCGCCGTGGCCGCGCAGATCATAGCGCAGCACCCGGATGTCGCCGGGCAGCAGCGGCAGCACCTCGTCCCACAGCGTCATGTCCATGCCGAGGCCATGCGCCAGCACCAAAGCGGGCGCGTGATCCGGCCCCTCGATCCGGGTGGAGAGACGGCAGCCGTCGCGCGCCTCGACGATCATGCCGCGGTCCCCGGCGCCTCGAGCGTCTGCAACGCGCGCGCGTAGAGCGCGCCATCGACATTGCCGCCGGTGGCGACGGCGATCACCGCGTCGCCGACGATGTCTCGCGGCCGGAACAGTGCCGCGGCGAGCGCCACCGCACCGCCCGGCTCGATCACCACCCGCAGGTGCCGGAACGCCAGCGCCATGGCGCGCAGCACCTCTTCCTCGGTCACCGCAAGGCCGGGGCCGCAAAGGCGGTTCAGAATCGGGAAGGTGAGATTGCCCGGCTGCGGCGTGACGATGGCATCGCAGATCGAGCCGCCGAGGCGGTCGTTGCGACGGATCTCTCCAGCCGCAATGCTGCGCGCCACGTCGTCGAAACTTTCGGGCTCGGCAGTGCGCACCCGCAATCCCGGCGCCTCGGCCTCGAGCGCCAGCGCCACGCCCGACGTCAGCCCGCCGCCGCCGCAGCAGACCAGCACATCGGCCTCGGTCACGCCCGCTCGCGCTGCCTGTTCGGCAAGCTCCAGCCCCAGCGTGCCCTGACCCGCGATGACCAATGCGTCGTCGAAGGGCTTAATCAACGTCAGCCCGCGCGCCTCGGCCAACTCCGCACCTAGGGCGTCGCGGTCGTCGCGTTCCCGGTCGAAGAGCACCACCTCGGCCCCGAGCGCCCGCGTGTTGTCGATCTTGGCGCGAGGCGCGTCTTTTGGCATCAGGATCACCGCCGGGACGCCGTGTTCGCGCGCGGCATGGGCCACGCCCTGCGCATGGTTGCCTGAAGAGAAGGCGATGACGCCGCGCGCGCGGATCTGCGGCGCGATGGCCGAGACCGCCGACCAGCCGCCCCTCGCCTTGAACGAGCCGGTGATCTGCAGGCATTCGGCCTTGAGCAGGACGCGCCGTCCGGCGATCTCGTCGAGCGCGGGCGCCGACAGGAGCGGCGTGCGCCGCAGGTTGTTGCCGATGCGGTCGCGCGCGGCGCGGATCATGTCGATATCGCTCAAGCCCTGTCTCCCTCGAAGGGCCGGCAGCGCGCCAGCCAGTCGTTCAATGCCGCGAGCGCCTCCGGCTCGTCAAGAAAGGGGACATGGCCACGCCCCGGCACCTCGGCATAGATCATCCCGGGGTTGCGGCGGCGCATCTCTTCGGCCGTCTTTGCGGTCAGAAGCTCCGAATTGGCACCCCGGATCAGCGCCACGGGCAGCGGCGAGAGCGCTTCGAACAGCGGCCAGAGATCGGGAGCGGGCTGCACCGCGCCGCCCAACACCGCATCGCGCAGCGCCGGGTCGTAGCGCAGCGTCAGCCCTTGGGGTGTCTGATCGTAATGCGCCCGGACCTCGGCGAGCCAGCGCGCCTGCGGCACGTTCTCAAAGCCGGCCCATGTCCGGGCGCGAAACTGCGCGGCCTCCTCCCATGTCGCCTGCGCGGGTGGCAGGCCGAGATACCCCTTGATCGTCTCGAGGCCCGCTGGCGCGATCTCGGGGCCGATGTCGTTGAGCGCCACCCCGATCAGCCGCTCCTTCACGGTCGCGGCAAGCGCCATGGCGATGAGCCCGCCACGCGAGGTGCCAAGGATCGCCGCGCGCGCCAGCCCCAGATGCGCCATCAGCGCCAGCACGTCGCGCGCCTCCTGCCGCACCGTGTAGCTGGCCGGATCGGCCCAGTCGGAGAGGCCGCGCCCGCGGTAATCGGGCCGGATCAGTCGGATTCCCGCCAGATGCGGCGCCACGTGGTCGAAATCGGCCGCGTTGCGCGACAGGCCGGGCAGGCACAGGAGCGGCAGGCCCTCGCCCTCGTCGAGATAGTGCAGCCGAACGCCGTCCTCGGCCCGGAACTCCGGCATCAGGCGAATTCCGCGATATGGGTCAGGTTGGGCAGCACATGGGTCGGGCGCGACCAGAGCCTGTCGCGTGGCTCGTCATGGCGGTTCACCCAAGCGGTGATGAAGCCGTAGCCCGTCGCCCCGGCGATGTCCCAGAAGTTGGAGCTAACGAAGAGCACCTCGTTCTTCTCGCAACCGAAACGCTGGCCCACGAGATCGTAGACCCGCGCGTCGGGCTTGTAGACCCCGGCCGCCTCGGCCGAGAGCACCGCGTCGAGGCTGCCGCCGATGCCGGCGCTCTCGACCGCGCGGTCGAGCATCTCGGGCGCGCCGTTCGACAGGATCGCGACGTTGCGACCCTTGGCCTTGAGGTCGGCCAGCACCTCGCGCGCCTCGGGATAGGCGGGCAGGGTGTCATAGAGCGCCAGCAGCCGGGCGCGGAGGTCCGGGTCCGACAGCCCCGCCTTTTCCAGCGTCCATGTCAGCGCGTCGGCGGTGACATGGCCGAAATCGATGTGATGCCCCGCGATGCTGCGCAGCCATGTGTATTCGAGCTGCTTGGTGCGCCAGTCGCGCGAGACCTGCTCCCAGCTTTCTGCCAGAGCCTCGCCGCCCGGCTCGGCGCTGGCGATGCGGGCCGCGCCGGCCACGTCGAAGATCGTGCCATAGGCGTCGAAGACGATTGTGCTGATGGTCATGTAATCCCCCCTGTGGTGACGAGGCTGGCATGCCTCGCCTCCGGGTAAAAGGCTTCTCGGGGCGATCGGGTTGCGAACCGGGCTCAGTCTTCCTACCTTGGGGGGGACCGACGAGGAGCACCCGCAGTTGCGGCCTCCAGCCATTCACCCCAAGATCCCCAGTTCAAGGAGAGGCTCATGACGCAAGTCAAGCAGGGCGACACCGTACGCATTCACTACACTGGTACTCTGAATGACGGCCAGACCTTCGATTCGAGCGAAGGCCGCGAGCCGCTCGAGTTCCAGGTCGGTTCGGGCCAGATCATCCCCGGTCTCGACAGCGCCATGCCCGGCATGGAAGTCGGCGAGAAGAAGACCGTCGAGGTCGCTTGCGACAACGCCTATGGCCAGCCCGACCCGAACGCGCGTCAGGCCGTGCCGCGCGATTCGATCCCGGACGACATTCCGGTCGATCCGGGCACTCGCCTGCAGATGCAGACCCCGCAGGGCCAGGTCGTGCCGGTGACGGTGATGGAAGCGACCGAGGAGCAGGTCGTGCTCGACGCGAACCACCCGCTGGCCGGTCAGGACCTGACCTTCAACGTCGAGTTGGTCGGCGTCGATCCGGCCTGATCCCGGACGATCGAAGACGAAAGGCCCCGGCGACACACGTTGCCGGGGCCTTTTCATGTCGAACGCCCGGTACGGCCGGTTGCGTCATGCCGGCGGGACGGTTGGCGAGGGGTTGGGTTTCAGCCCTTCTGCGCCGCCATTGCCGCCCGCATCTTCTCGGTGTCCATCCAGCCCGGCTCGAAGGTGTTGCCGTCAGGGTCGCGGAAACAGCGGCCATACATGACGTCGCCATATTCCTGCTTGCGACCGGTGTCGCTGCCGCCATGCGCCACCGCCGCCTCGACGATGGCGTCGACCGCCTCGCGAATGTCGCGCGGGATCGCGACGAGCACCCCGGTGCTCTCGTGCGGATCGGCGACGGGGCCGGGGCCGGGGGCGAAACTGGCGAAGGTCTCGCGGTCAAGCAGCATCAGGCAGGCGCCCTCGGTCAAGCGGATGCAGGTCGTGTGCTCGCCGGTGAACTGCTCCACCGTCGAAAAGCCCAGCCCCTCGTAGAAGGCACGGGCGCGGGCGGCGTCCGCCACCGGCAGGTTGACGTAGACGATATGTGACATGGAAGGGCTCGCGACAGGGTGACCTGTCACGAGCCTATACCCGTCGCGCCATCGCGCAAGCTTTCAGAGATTCTCGCTCTGCGGCATGCCGAGTACGTGGTAGCCGCCATCGACATGGATGATCTCGCCGGTGGTGCAGGCCGCGGCGTCCGAGCAGAGATAGAGCGCGGTGCCGCCCACCGCCTCGAGCGTCGCGTTGGACCGCATCGGCGCGTTGGCGTCGGTGTGCTTGAAAGTCTTGCGCGCGCCGCCGATGGCGGCCCCCGCCAGCGTCTTCATGGGCCCCGGCGAGACCGCGTTGACGCGGATGCCCTCGGGGCCGAGATCGTTGGCGAGGTAGCGCACGGAGGATTCCAGCGCCGCCTTGGCCACGCCCATCACGTTGTAGAACGGCGTCACCTTGTTCGAGCCCTGATAGGTCAGGGTGATGATCGAGCCACCGGCGCTCATCAGCGGATGCGCCCGGCGCGCGATGTCGATCAGTGAGTAGCAGGAGATGGTGAGCGAGTTACGGAAGTTTTCGCGGCTGGTGTTGATGAACCGGCCCGCCAGCTCGTCCTTGTTGGAATAGGCGATGGCGTGGATCACGAAGTCGAGCCGACCCCAGCGCTCCTCGATCTTCTTGAACGCCGCGTCGAGCGAGGCGTCGTCGGTGACGTCCACATCGAGCAGGAAGTCCGAGTTCACCTGCGCCACGAGCGGCGCGACGCGCCGCCCGAAGGTCTCTCCCTGGTAGGAGAAAGCCAGCTCGGCACCTGCGCCATGCAGCGCCTTGGCGATGCCCCAGGCGATCGAGCGGTCGTTCGCCACGCCCATCACAAGGCCGCGCTTGCCCACCATCGAGATCATCGGCTCACTCCGTTCAAAATCGTCAGTCGTTGAAGCGGGACAGCAGCATCGAGCCGTTGGTGCCGCCGAAACCGAAGCTGTTGGTCATCACCGTCTCGAGTCCGGCATTCTCGCGCAGCTCGGTCGCGATCTCGCCCTCGTTGATCCCCTCGGCGAGGTTCTCGACGTTGATCGACGGCGCGATGTAGTCGCCCTTGAGCATCAGCAGGCAGTAGATCGCCTCCTGTGCGCCGGTCGCGCCCTGGCTGTGGCCGGTCATCGACTTGGTCGAGGAAATGGGCGGGGTATTGCCCTCGCCGAAGACGCGGCGGACCGCCTCGACCTCGCCCACGTCGCCCACCGGCGTCGAGGTGCCATGCGCGTTGATGTAGCCGACGCGGCGGCCTTCGGGCAGGGTGGAGAGCGCGATGCGCATCGCCCGCTCGCCGCCTTCGCCCGAGGGCGCCACCATGTCGTGCCCGTCCGAGGTTGCGGCAAAGCCGGTGACTTCGGCGTAGATCTTGGCGCCCCGGGCCTTCGCGTGCTCCAGATCCTCGAGCACCACCATGCCGCCACCACCGGCGATGACAAAGCCGTCACGGTCACGGTCGAAGGCCCGGCTGGCCTTCTGGGGCGTGTCGTTGAACTTGGAGGACATCGCGCCCATCGCGTCGAACAGGCACGACAGGGTCCAGTCGAGTTCCTCGCCGCCACCGGCGAACATCACATCCTGCTTGCCCATCATGATCTGCTCGGCAGCCGCGCCGATGCAGTGCAGCGAAGTCGAGCAGGCCGAGGTGATCGAGTAGTTGATGCCCTTGATCGCGTAGGCGGTCGAGAGGTTCGCCGAGACCGTGGACGACATGCCGCGCGGCACCATGAGTGGTCCGATGCGCTTTGGCGAGCCGGTCTTGAGCACGGTCTGGTGTGCGGCGAAGAGGTTCGAGGTCGAAGGACCGCCCGAGCCCGCGATCAGGCCGGTGCGCTCGTTCGAGATATCGGCTTCTTCAAGACCCGCATCCGCGATGGCCTGACGCATCGAGAGATAGGCATAGCCCGCCCCCGGCCCCATGAAGCGCAGGGTACGCTTGTCGATCTCTTCCTTGAGATCGATCTTCAACGTGCCGGCGACACGACTGCGAAAGCCGTATTCGGACATTTCCTCCGAGGCCTCGATGCCCGAGCGGCCCGCGCGCAGCGCGGCGTCCACTTCCTCAGCCGAATTGCCGATGGGCGAGACGACCCCGAGACCGGTGACGACGACGCGACGCATGGCGTCTCCTTCCTTGACGGGTTCAGCTCTCGGAGAGAGCGACCTTCATGTCCTTGACGAGATAGATGGTTTCACCGTCGGCCTCGACCCGGCCGTCGGCGACGCCCATGGTCAGGCGGCGGGTCTGCACCGCCTTGGTGAAATCCACGTAATAGGTGAGCTTCTTGCGATCGGGGCGCACCATGCCGGTGAGCTTCACCTCGCCGACGCCGAGCGCGTAGCCGCGTCCCTTCCAGCCGCGCCAGCCGAGGTTGAACCCGGTGAGCTGCCACAGCCCGTCGAGCCCGAGGCAGCCGGGCATGATCGGGTTGCCGGGAAAGTGGCACTCGAAGAACCACAGATCCGGCGTGATGTCGAACTCGGCCACGACATGGCCCTTGCCATGCTCGCCCCGGTCGCCCGAGATGTCGGTGATGCGATCCATCATCAGCATCGGCGGCGCCGGAAGCTGGGCGTTGCCTTCGCCGAACAGTTCACCGCGCGCGCATTTGAGCAGCGCGTCCTTGTCGAACTGGGTCGGATATTCTGACATGTGGCCCCGTCGGTTTTAGCATGTTTGTCTGCCCCAAGGCTCTAGCACCGTGCCGCGCGATAGGGCAAGAGCGGCGCGGTCCGGCACGATGTCGTGCAACATTGAAATCGCGTCCGATAAAGGGCATATCTGTCGGGTCATGACGCACAACCCCCATCCTCGCGCCCGCCGCGGCGCCGATTGGCTGGCCACCGCCGGGCTGCGCCCGACGCGCCAGCGGCTGGCGCTCGCTACGCTTTTGGTAGGCGATGGGCAGGACCGCCACGTCACCGCCGAGAGCCTGTTCGAGGCGGCGTCGCAATCGGGGCACAAGGTCTCGCTCGCCACGGTCTACAACACGCTTTCGGCCTTCTGCGCCGCGGGCCTGATGCGCGAGATCACGGTGGATGGCTCCAAGAGCTATTTCGACACCGACATGACGGATCACCCGCATTTCTTCTGGGAGGAGGAGGCGCGGCTTTCGGATGCGCCCGCCGACCAGCTCGAAATCTCGCGCCTGCCTTCGGCCCCCGAAGGGGCGGAGATCGCCAAGGTCGACGTGGTGATCCGCCTGCGCCGCTGCTGATCGGCCTCGATCCTCAAACACCGATGCCCCGACCTCGATGATGCTTGGGCCACCCTGCGAAGCCCAGGCGTCGGGTCATCTGCTTGCAGCTTGCGCCCCGCGCGCCTAGCCTCCCGCGCAAACTCAAAGGAGGTTGCGCCATGCAGATGGATGAAGTTGCGCGCCGGGGCCTCGTGCTCCTTGGCTGCGGCAAGATGGGTTCGGCGATGCTGGCGGGCTGGCTCGATGGCGGACTGCCCAAACAGTCGGTCACCGTGCTCGATCCCAAGCCGTCGGAATGGCTGCAAAAGCAGGGCGTGCGCCTGAACGAGGACCTGCCCGAGGACCCGGCGATCGTGCTGGTCGCGGTCAAGCCGCAGATGATGGGCGACGCGCTGCCCACGATGCAGGCCAAGGGCAACGGTTCCACGCTCTTCGTTTCGGTCGCCGCCGGCACGCCGATCGCCAAGTTCGAGCAGGCGCTGGGGGAAAAGACCCCCATCGTGCGCGCCATGCCCAACACGCCGTCGGCGATCGGCCGCGGCATCACCGCGATCATCGGCAACGAGCATGCGACGGCCGAGCAGGTCGATCTCGCCGAGAAACTCCTCAAGGCGGTGGGGCAGGTGGTCCGGCTCGACAACGAGGATCAGATGGACGGCGTGACGGCGGTGTCCGGCTCGGGCCCGGCCTATGTGTTCCACCTGATCGAGACGATGGCCAAGGCGGGCGAGGAGCAGGGGCTCAGCCCGGAGCTGGCGCTGCAGCTGGCCTCGGCCACGGTGGCGGGCGCGGGCGCTCTGGCGGATGGCTCGGACGAGCATCCGGGCAAGCTGCGCGAGAATGTGACCTCACCCAATGGCACCACGCAGGCCGCCCTCGACGTGCTGATGAACGAGACCGACGGCTTCCCGGTGCTTCTGAGCCGGGCGCTCAAGGCCGCCGCCGACCGCTCTCGCGAGCTTGCGAATGGGTGAGGCGCGATCCCCTGAGATCGTCTTCGACGATTTCGCCAAGGTCGACATCCGCGCGGGCCTCGTGACCCGCGCGGAGCCTTACCCCGAGGCGAGAAAGCCCGCGATCAAGCTCTGGATCGATTTCGGCGACGAGATTGGCGAAAAACGGTCCTCGGCGCAGATCACCACACATTACGACCCCGCAACCCTCGAAGGCCGGCAGGTGCTGGCGGTGGTGAACTTTCCGCCGCGCCAGATCGGCAAGTTCGTCTCCGAAGTGCTGGTCCTCGGCCTGCCCGACGCGGATGGCGCGATCGTGCTGATCGGCCCCGACCAGCCCGTGCCGCTCGGAGGGCGGCTGTCATGAGCAAGAAGACCCTTCTCGTCACGCGGCCCTTGCCGCAATCCGTGCTCGATGCCTGCGCCGACGCCTTCGACGCCACCTTCCGCGACGCGGATCGCGGCCTGACCGAGGCCGAGGCGGCGCAGGCCTTGGGCGATTACGACGCGATCCTGTGCACACTGGGCGACCGCTTCACGGCCCGGGCCTTCGAACAGGCGGGCGAGATCCGCTGCGGCATGCTCGCCAATTTCGGGGTGGGCTACAACCACATCGACGCGAAGGCCGCGCGCACCGCCGGTGTCGCGGTATCGAACACGCCCGACACGGTGACCGACGCCACCGCCGATATCGGCATTACGTTGCTTCTGGCCGCCGCGCGCCGCGCGGGCGAGGGTGAGCGGCTGGTGCGCGCAGGAAAGTGGTCCGGCTGGGCTCCGACGCAGATGCTGGGCGCCCATGTCACCGGCAAGACCGTGGGCATCGTCGGCATGGGCCGGATCGGGCAGGCGGTGGCGACGCGCTGCGCGCTGGGCTTCAACATGCAGGTGCTGTTCCACAACCGGTCGTCCAAATCCGTGCCCCTTCCGGCGCTTCAGGTCGGCGATCTCGAGGAGCTGATGTCCTCGTCGGATTTCATCATTGTCACCGTGCCCGCGACGCCCGAGACGCGGCACATGATCTCGGCCGAGATGATCGCCGCGATGAAGCCCGGCGCAATCCTCGTCAACATCGCGCGCGGCGACGTGGTCGACGAGCAGGCGCTGATCGAGGCGCTGCGAGAGCGCCGGATCGGCGGCGCCGGGCTCGATGTCTACGAGAACGAGCCCGAGGTGCCCCAAAGCCTGCGCGAGCTGGAGAACGTCGTGCTGTTGCCGCACTTGGGCACCGCGGCGCTCGAGGTGCGGGAGGCGATGGGGCGGATGGCGCTCGACAACGCGATCGCTTGGGTCGGTGGCGAGACGCCGCCACAGATCGTCAACTGATCCTCACGCGGGGCGGTCGCCGATCGCCTCGCGGAAATGCCGTCGGCAGAGCGAGACATAGCGGTCGTTGCCGCCGATCTCGACCTGATCGCCGCCCGTGGCGACCCGACCTTGGGCATCCTTGCGCACCACCATCGTCGCCTTGCGCCCGCAATGGCAGATCGTGCGCACCTCGCGCATTTCGTCAGCCAGCGCCAGAAGCGTGGCCGAGCCGGGAAACAGCTCCCCGAGGAAATCGACGCGCAGCCCGTAGCACATCACCGGCACGTTCAGATCGTCCACCGCGCGGGCAAGCTGCCAGACCTGCCGGGGCGACAGGAACTGCGCCTCGTCGATGAAGACGCAGGCGCAGGGCGTCTCCAGCCGTCGCTCGATCTTGTCGAAGAGGTCGTCATCCGTGTCGAAGGTGTCGGCCGGACTGCCGATGCCGATCCGGCTCTTGATGAAGCCCTCACCGCCGCGGTTGTCGAACTTGGCGGTGAGCAGGTAGGTCTGCATCCCGCGCTCGTCGTAATTATGCGCTGCCTGCAGCAGCACCGTCGACTTGCCGGCGTTCATCGTCGAGTAGTTGAAATAGAGCTTGGCCATGAGCCGGTCAGATACAGTGAGCGGCGCGTCGTGACAACGCGCCGCTCCCGGCTGGATGGTTATTTCCGGGGCCCGTGCGTCAGACGCGCGACGGCACCTCGCCCTCGATCCGCATCCGGCCGATCGGGCGCACGCTCGTCGCCTGCGGCCCCATGCCGTTGGGCCCGTCATCGACAATGGAGAGCTCGACCGGCGTGTCCTCCTCGAGCTTCTCGAAGCCGTTCTCGGCCACGCTCGCCTTGTGGAACCAGATGTCGCGGCCGTCGAGCGTCTCGATGAAGCCGTATTCCGTGAAAAGCTGGCGCACTCGGCCCTGCGGCGGACCCTCGTGGTTCTTCACTTCGCCCTGCACCTTCTGGGCGGCGTGTTCGAGCTGCCGTTCCATCGCATAGAAGGCGTCGCGGACCGCGAGGTAAGGGTCATGCTTGTCGCCTTTTCCGGGATCGTGGCTCACCACGAGTTCCTTGCCCGGCACGCGGCACTCGATGCGCACGTGGTATCCCTTGGCCCCCGCCTGACTGCGGTTGGGCACCTCGACCACGACGTGGCAGCTAGTGATATGGCTGTGAAAACGCTCGAGCTTGTCGGCCCGTTCGCGGATCTTGGCCTCAAGCCCGTCGGAGCTGTCCATGTTGTGGAAGGCGATCTCGAGGGGGGTGTCCATGCGTCTCTCCCTTCTGGTTGGTGAGGGAGAAACGCATGGTGCCTTAGGCCGTTCCGGCTGACGTCACGCCTGCAGCGAACGCACGCCCACCTCGCCCTCGACACGGGCCTTCATCGCCTGCGCCGCGGCTTGTGCCGCGGCAGCGGTGGTGAAGTAGGGGATCTTGGCATGCAGTGCTGCCGAGCGGATGTCGCGGCTGTCCTCGATCGCCTGCGCGCCCTCGGTGGTGTTCATCACCAGCGCCACGTGCCCGTCCTTGAGCCGGTCGACGATGGTGAGCCCGCCCTCGTAGAGCTTGTTGACCAATTCCGCCTCGACGCCGTTCTCCTTGAGCCAGCCCAGCGTGCCGCGCGTGGCGAGGATGGTGAGGCCCAGAGAGGTGACGATGCGCGCGGCCTCGGCCATGTCGGCGGTCTTGTCGCCGTCGCGGATCGACAGGAACACGCGGCCCTCGCGCGGCAGATCCGAGCCCGCGCCCATCTGCGCCTTGAGAAAGGCCAGAGCAAAGCTGCGGTCCCAGCCCATCACCTCGCCGGTGGAGCGCATCTCCGGCCCGAGGATGGTGTCGACGCCGGGGAAGCGGGCGAAGGGCAGCACCGCCTCCTTGACCGAGAACCACGGCATGTTCGGGTCGGCCAGCGTCATCGGGTCGGCATAAGGCAGGTCGCTGTCGTAATCGACGTTCTCGTAGGCCGGGCGGAACGGGAAGGCCGACAGCTTTTCGCCCGCCATGAGGCGCGCGGCGATGCTCGCGATGGCGCTGTCGGTCGCCTTGGCGACGAAGGGCACGGTGCGCGAGGCACGCGGGTTGACCTCGATCAGGTAGACCTCATCATCCTTGACCGCGAACTGCACGTTCATCAGCCCGACCACGCCGAGCGCCAATGCCAGCGCCTCGGTCTGGCGCCGGATCTCGGCCTGGATCTCGGAGCTGAGCGAGTGCGGCGGCAGGCAGCACGCACTGTCGCCCGAATGCACGCCGGCCTCCTCGATGTGCTGCATGATCCCCGCGACATGGACCTTCTCGCCGTCGCAGAGCGCGTCCACGTCCACCTCGGTCGCGCCCGAGAGGTAGCTGTCGAGCAGCACCGGGCTGTCGCCCGAGACGATGACGGCGTTGCGGATGTAGCGCTTGAGATGGTCCATGTCGCGGACGATCTCCATGGCCCGGCCGCCCAGCACGTAGGAGGGGCGGATCACCAGCGGGAAGCCGATATCGTCGGCGATGTCGATCGCCTGCTGGTCGGTCGAGGCGATGCCGTTCACCGGCTGTTTGAGGCCGAGACGGTTCACGAGATCCTGGAACCGCTCGCGGTCCTCGGCGAGGTCGATCGCGTCGGGCGTGGTGCCGAGGATCGGGATGCCTTCGGCCTCGAGCGCGCGCGCCAGCTTGAGCGGGGTCTGGCCGCCGAACTGCACGATCACACCGTGCAGCGTGCCGTTCTCCTGCTCGACGCGCAGGATCTCCATCACGTGCTCGAAGGTAAGCGGTTCGAAATAGAGCCGGTCCGAAGTGTCGTAATCGGTCGAGACCGTCTCGGGGTTGCAGTTGACCATTATGGTCTCATAGCCCGCATCGGTCAGCGCAAAGCAGGCATGACAGCAGCAATAGTCGAACTCGATGCCTTGGCCGATCCGGTTCGGACCGCCGCCCAGGATCACGACTTTCTTGCGGTCCGAGGGCCGCGCCTCGTCTTCGACCTCGCCCATCACGGGATGCTCGTAGGTCGAATACATGTAGGGCGTCTGCGCCTCGAACTCGGCGGCGCAGGTGTCGATCCGCTTGAACACCGCCGTGACGCCGAGGCTGCGACGCGCGCGGCGGATGTCGTCCTCGTCGCGGCCCGTCAGCGTGGCAAGGCGCGCGTCGGTGAAACCCATCATCTTGAGGTGGCGCAGCCCCTCCTCGGTGGTGGGCAGGCCGGTCTTGCGCACGTCGTTCTCGGTGTCGACGATCTCGCGGATCCGGTCGAGGAACCACGGGTCGAACTTGGTCACCGCCTGAATCTCGTCATTCGACAGACCCTCGCGCATCGCCTGCGCGATGACGCGGATCCGGTCGGGGGTGGTCTTCGACAGCGCCTTGGTGATCGCCGCGCGGTCCGGCGCGCCGGCGATCTCGATCTCGTCGAAACCGGTGAGACCGGTCTCCATCGAGGCCAGCGCCTTCTGGAAGGATTCGTGGAAGGTCCGGCCGATGGCCATCGCCTCGCCCACCGATTTCATCGCGGTGGTGAGATGCGGCTCGGAGCCGGGGAACTTCTCGAAGGCAAAGCGCGGGATCTTGGTGACGACGTAATCGATGGTCGGCTCGAAGCTCGCGGGCGTCACTTTGGTGATGTCGTTGTCGAGTTCGTCGAGCGTGTAGCCCACGGCGAGCTTGGCCGCGATCTTGGCGATCGGAAAACCGGTGGCCTTGGAGGCCAGTGCCGAGGAGCGCGACACGCGCGGGTTCATCTCGATCACCACCATGCGGCCGTCATCGGGGTTCACCGCCCATTGCACGTTCGACCCGCCGGTCTCGACGCCGATCTCGCGCAGCACGGCAATCGATCCGTTGCGCATGTGCTGGTATTCGCGGTCGGTGAGCGTCAACGCCGGGGCCACGGTGATCGAATCGCCGGTATGCACGCCCATCGGATCGACGTTCTCGATGGCGCAGACGATGATGGCATTGTCGGCGCGGTCGCGCACGACTTCCATCTCGTATTCCTTCCAGCCGAGCAGGCTCTCATCCACGAGGATCTGGCCCACGGGCGAGGCGTCCATGCCGGTGCGGCAGTAATGCTCGTATTCGGCGCGGTTGTAGGCGATGCCGCCGCCCGTTCCGCCCAGCGTGAAGGCGGGGCGGATGATCGCTGGCAGGCCGATCTCCTCGAGCGCCTCGATGGCGAGGCTGACGCCCGCGTTCAGGTCGCGCTTGCCATTGGCCATCTTGGGCGCGGTGACGATCGTGGCCTTGGGGTTCTCGAGTCCGATCCGGTCCATCGCCTCGCGGAACAGCTTGCGGTCCTCGGCCATCTCGATGGCCTCGCGCTTGGCACCGATCATCTCGACGCCGAACTTCTCGAGCACGCCCATGTCGGCGAGCGCCAGCGAGGTGTTGAGACCGGTCTGCCCGCCCATGGTCGGCAAAAGCGCGTCGGGGCGCTCCTTTTCGATGATCTTGGCGACGACCTCGGGTGTGATCGGCTCGATATAGGTGGCATCGGCGAGACCGGGGTCGGTCATGATCGTTGCGGGGTTGGAGTTCACGAGGATGACCCGGTAGCCTTCCTCGCGCAGCGCCTTGCAGGCTTGCGCGCCCGAGTAATCGAACTCGCAGGCCTGGCCGATGACGATCGGCCCCGCGCCGATGATCATGATCGAGCGGATATCGGTTCTTTTCGGCATGGGACCCTCGTGTTTCTCGCGCCGCCTCAGGGGAGGGGGGCCGCGCAAATCGTCGCGGTTATAGACATGGGCGATCTCAGCGCAAGGCCCCGCGGTCCCGCTAGGGAAGGCAATCGCACCGCCCTCTGTTGCCTGACCGCCCGGCGATGTATCGGGGAGGCGCAAAAGAATGTGGGCGAACATGCGGATCGGCTTCGACAAGGGCCCCGAAGGACGGGGCGCCATATTTTCGCGGCCCCGGCGCCTGATCGAGGCGTGGCGGCCCGAAGGCGTGCCCCTCGCGCTCGCCGCGATCGAGGCGGCGCGGGCCGAAGGCGCCTGGATCGCGGGCTATGCGAGCTATGAGTTGGGCTATGCGCTGGAGCGGCGGCTGCGCGCCCTGATGCCGCCCGATCGCCGCCTGCCGCTGTTGCGCTTCGGCGTGTTCGAGGAGGGCCCCGGCGACTGGACGCCAGAGGCGGGGCCCGCGCAGTTGGGTGCGTTCGAGCCGCGATGGACGCCGCAGGATCACCGCGCGGCGCTGGAGCAGGTACGCGGCTATATCGGCGCGGGCGACATCTATCAGGCGAACCTGACATTCCCGCTCGACGCCGAATGCTCGGGCGGCGCAGAGGCACTCTTTGCCGCGCTGTCGCGGGGCCAGCCCGTGGCGCATGGTGCGATGGTCGAGCAGGACGGTCTGCCCGCACTGATCTCGCGTTCGCCGGAATTGTTCTTTGCCACCGACGGGGCAGGGGGCATCGAGACGCGGCCCATGAAGGGCACGCGGCCCCGCGGCGCGACCGAGGCCGAGGACGAGGCGCACCGCGCGTTCCTTGTCTCGGATGAGAAGAACCGCGCCGAAAACCTGATGATCGTCGATCTTCTGCGCAACGATCTGAGCCGGGTGGCCGTGCCCGGCTCGGTCGCGGTGCCGAAATTGTTCGAAGTCGAGACCTATGCCTCGGTGCACCAGATGGTGAGCCATGTGACCGCGAGGCTCGCCCCCGGCGCGGGGCTCGCGGCGATCCTTGCAGCGCTCTTTCCCTGCGGCTCGATCACCGGCGCGCCGAAGCTGCGCGCGATGGAGATCATCCGCGAGTTGGAGCCATGGCCGCGCGGGGCCTATTGCGGTGCGATCGGCTGGGCGGCACCCGACGGGCGGTCCTCGTTCAACGTGGCAATCCGCACGCTGACGGTCGAAGGCGGGCGCGCCACGCTCAATGTCGGCGGCGGCATCGTCTGGGACAGCGAGGCGGCCTCGGAATGGGACGAGGCGTTGTGGAAAACCCGCTTCGCGCGCAGTCTGGCGTGATCCGGCAACTTCGCTTGGAAAATACTCGGATCGCGCATATGCCCCACGCCACCCCGCCGAAGATCATCGAAACGCTGGGCGCCCATCCGGGCGAGGGGCCGCGCCGCTTGGCCGCGCATCTCGACAGGATGGAGCGCACCGCGCTGGCGCTGGGCTATCCCTTCGATCGCGCCCGGGCCGAAGCCCTGCTCGATCTCGCCCCCGAGACCCCGCAGCGCTGCCGGCTCACGCTCGATTCCGACGGCGCGCTCGACCTGACCACCGGTCCCCTGGCCCCGAACCCGACGCTCTGGCGCGTGGCGATCCATCCCGAGCCGCTGAATGCCGGTGATCCGTGGCTGGGATACAAGACGACGCGCCGGGCGCTCTATGACCGGGCGCGGGCCGCGCTGCCCGAAGGCATCGACGAATGGCTGTTCCTGAACCGGGCGGGGGAGGTCTGCGAGGGTACGATCACCAATCTCTTCACCGAGACGCTGACGCCCGCCTTGTCCTCGGGGCTGCTGCCCGGCGTGCTTCGGGCCGAGCTTCTGGGACAGGGCTGGCGCGAGGCGGTGCTGCGGCCCGCCGACCTCGATGGCGCACGCCTGTTCATGGGCAATTCGCTCCGGGGGCTGATCGAGGCGCGTCTCGTGGCTGTCTGACCTCTCGGCTTGCTTGACATCAAGGCCCCAACCCGGTGTATCGGCGCGACACCCGCCGAAAGGGACCCAAGAATGCACGCCTACCGCACCCACACCTGCGCCGCCCTGACCTCTGACAATGTCGGCGATACCGTCCGGCTGTCGGGCTGGGTGCATCGGATCCGCGACCATGGCGGCATCCTGTTCATCGACCTGCGTGACCATTACGGCATGACGCAGGTGCTGTGCGATCCCGACAGCGCCGCCTTCGCAGATGTCGAAAAGCTGCGCTCGGAATGGTGTATCCGCATCGACGGCGAGGTGAAGGCGCGCGCGCCCGAGCTGGTGAACTCCAAGCTGCCCACCGGCGAGATCGAGGTCTTCGTGCGCGGCGTCGAGGTGCTGGGTGCGTCGAAGGAGCTGCCGCTGCAGGTTTTCGGCGATCAGGAATACCCCGAGGAGACGCGTCTCAAGTACCGCTATCTCGACCTGCGCCGCGAGCAGATGCAGGCCAATATGACGCTGCGCTCGGACGTGGTCCGCTCGATCCGCCAGCGCATGTGGGACCAGAACTTCCGCGAGTACCAGACGCCGATCATCACCGCCTCCTCGCCCGAAGGCGCGCGCGACTTCCTCGTGCCGAGCCGCCTGCATCCGGGCAAGTTCTACGCGCTGCCGCAGGCGCCGCAGCAGTTCAAGCAGCTCCTGATGGTGTCGGGCTTCGACAAGTATTTCCAGATCGCGCCGTGTTTCCGCGACGAGGACCCGCGCGCCGACCGTTCGCCCACCGATTTCTACCAGCTCGATCTCGAGATGAGCTTTGTCGAGCAGAGCGACGTGTTCGACACGATCCAGCCAGTGATGCAGGGCATCTTCGAGGAGTTCGGCGGCGGCCGGAAGGTCGACACCGAATGGCCGCTGATCTCCTACAAGGACGCCGCCCTTTGGTACGGCACCGACAAGCCCGATCTGCGCAACCCGATCAGAATGCAGGACGTGTCCGAGCATTTCAAAGGCTCGGGCTTCGCGATCTTCGCCAAGCTTCTGGAGCAGGAGGGCACGCAGATCCGCGCCATCCCGGCACCCACGGGCGGCAGCCGCAAGTTCTGCGACCGGATGAACGCCTTCGCCCAGAAGGAGGGTCTTCCGGGGATGGGCTACATCTTCTGGCGCGAGGCCGAGGGCGGCATGGAAGCGGCAGGCCCGCTCGCCAAGAACATCGGGCCTGAGCGCACCGAGGCGATCCGCCAGCAGCTCGGCTTGGGCGTCGGTGACGCGGCCTTCTTCCTTGGTGGCAAGCCCGAGGGGTTCGAGCGCGTCGCCGGCAAGGCGCGCGTCGCGATCGGCGAGGAGCTTGGCCTGACCGAGACCGACCGTTTCGCCTTTGCTTGGATCGTCGACTTCCCGATGTACGAAAAGGACGACGAGGGCCGCATCGACTTTTCGCACAACCCGTTCTCGATGCCGCAGGGTGGGATGGAGGCGCTGCAGGGCGATCCGCTCGAAGTGCTTGGCTACCAGTACGACCTCGCCTGCAACGGCTACGAGCTGATCTCGGGCGCGATCCGGAACCACAAGCCGGAGATCATGTTCAAGGCGTTCGAGCTGGCGGGCTACGGCGAAGACGAGGTGAAGAAGCGCTTCGGCGGCATGGTCAACGCGTTCCAGTACGGCGCGCCTCCGCATGGCGGCTGCGCCGCCGGGATCGACCGGGTCGTGATGCTGCTCGCGGACGAGGCCAACATCCGCGAGGTCATCCTCTTTCCGATGAACCAGCGGGCCGAGGACCTGATGATGAACGCGCCGTCCGAGCCCGCGAACGAGCAGCTGCGCGAGCTGCGGCTGCGGGTACTGCCGCCCGAAAGCTGATCGGCGCAGGCACCGACAGAAAGAAGGCCGCATCCCTCAGGGATGCGGCCTTTCTCATGTCAGCCGTTGCGACGCGTCGATCAGAACACCAGCCCGCCCAGCACGCAGATCCAGGCCAGCCCCACGGCCGCGCCTGCGACGGCGACGGCTGCGGAGCCCGAATCCTTGGCCTGCTTGGCCAAGGCGCGGCGTTCTTCCGAGACGTCGTCGACGACACGCTCGATCGCGGTGTTGAGACATTCGAAGGCCAGCACCATGACGCCGCCCATCAGGATCATGCCGCGTTCGCCCGCCGAAACCGGCAGCACGAAGATCAGGATGGCCGAGACGATGTTGGCCCACATCCACTGATGCAGGCTGCCTTCGGTACGCCAGATATGCCTGAGCCCCTGCCAGGACCAGACCGCGCGCATGCGCAGCCTCTCGTAATGTTGTCGCATGTCTCGCCCCCGGGCTTCGCAAAAGCAGATATGACCTGTGCGAAAGGGGATGCCAATGAGGGCCCGCATCCTTTGGCATGATCATTTGTTGCCGTTGTCGCCACGTCCTCTACCTATGCGCTCTCCCACGGCACGCGGCATGCGCTAGATAACCACGCATGACACCGCAACACGAAGAATATCCCGCTTACGCACGCTCCGAGCGCATCGCTGATGGCGTGATCCACGCCCTCGGCGTGATCTTCGCCTTGGCCGGGGCCATCTTGCTGGTCTCGCTCTCGGCTTGGAGCGAAGAGGCGCGCATCGACCGGACCGTCGCCGTGGCGATCTATGGTGGTGCGCTGATCGCAACCTTTTCGGCCTCGGCATTCTATCACATGACGCCGTGGACCCGGCTGCGGCCGTTGCTGCGCCGGATCGATCACGCGGCGATCTATTTCAAGATCGCGGGCACCTACACGCCGCTCGTGGTGCTGATCGGCTCGGCCTTCGCCTATGCGATCCTCGCGGTGGTCTGGGCCATCGCGCTGGGCGGGGCCGTGACCAAGCTGTTCTTCTGGAAGAGCCCCGGCAGGCTCGGCCCGACGCTTTATCTTCTGATGGGCTGGCTCAGCATCGCGCTGGTCTGGTCGCTGGCGATGACGCTGCCCGTGGCCTCGACCGCGCTGGTGGTGATCGGCGGGCTGCTCTATTCGGCTGGCGTGATCTTCTTCGTCTGGGAAGGGCTGCGCTTTTCCAACGCGATCTGGCATGGTTTCGTGCTCGCCGCCTCGGCCTGCTTCTTCGCCGCGATCGCGATGGGGGTGCTCGGCTGAGCACCCCCGCCTCGCGTCAGAGCCGGGCGACGGTCTGGCGCACGATGTCCATGCGCTGCGCGTTCGGCGGGTGCGTCCCGAGCAGCCGGTCGCCGGGGTCGGGTATACGCAGGAAGAACTGTGCGCCATTGACCGCGTCATAACCCGCGCGCTGGGCGATGGTCGCCCCGAGGGCGTCGGCCTCGAGTTCGAAATCCTTGGAGTAGCTGCGCGCGCCGAATCCGGCGCCGAGCTGCTGCGCGGTGCGCACCGCGCTTTCGTTGCCGCCCCCCAGCCCGGTGGCGAGCTGTCCGAACACCGTCGCGCCGATCGCGGCGTTGCGGCTCTGGCGGTCGAGATGGCCCGCGATGTGATGCGCCGCCTCGTGGCTCAGCACGAAGGCCAGCTCGTCGGCGTTCTGCACTTCACTCAAAAGCGCCACGGTAAAGGCCAGAAGCGGACGGCCCTGCGCGTCGCGGGTCTGAAAGGCGTTGGCGGGCTGGCCGGGACGGTCGTCGACGACAATGCGGAAATCGCAATCGAGTTGCGGCGCGTTGGCGCGGCAGACCTGCTCGGCCACAGGTTCGAGCCGCTCCACGACCTGCACGAAATTGCGCGCCGCCGTTCGCGCGGCGTCGGGGTTGGCCACCGGGCCCGGACCCTTGGAAATGGTGACATTGGTGGGGGCGGGGGTGCCGGGGCGCGTCACGGTGGTGGTGCGCTGCGGCCCCGAGGCCACGACAACGGGCGGCGCACAGGCCGACAGCCCGAGGCCGGCGACCAGGGCGAAACAGGAAAGGCGAGACAACATCGGCAACTATATCCGGTTCGTCGTGAAGAATTACCACGATCCTAGCCGCCGCCCCGAGGCGCGACCAGCCCTGCGGGCGTGTCTCTCACGCGATCGGCATCGCGCCGCCGCTCGCGGCTTGCGCCGCCTTCGCGCGCCGCCTAGGCTGAGCCCATGTTCACCATCGAGCACGATTTCGACGCCACGGTCGTCACCCTCGTCGACGAAGGCGCCGCGCATCTTCAGGAAGACGTCACCGTCTGCGCCTTCGAGGATTGCGTGACGGTCGAGCAATACGATGCCCGTCGCGACGCGGTGGTGCGGATCACGCTGTCGCTGCATCAGGCGCGCGAGCTGCAGGCGGCGCTGAACCTGCCCGAGGGCATCTACCGCGCGAAACGCGGCGGCTGACCGGACGACCGGTCCGCGATGTCGCACCCGGCCGGAGCCGGGCGCCGTGAATATTCGTGGACTGAAGTTGCGAGGTCGGGCGCCCGTCGGGGCCGCCCTCACTCCTCTTCGGAATGGGCGGGAACCGCCTTGCCGAACTCGCGCCAGATCTCCGCACCGCGGCGGGCGAGGGGGGTGAGCGCGTCCGCCTCGTTGGTATCAAGCATCGCGAACAACCGGTCGCGCATACGTGGCTCCCAGAACGAGCGCAGATGTTCGGCCACGCGCTCGGCGCGTGTGCCCTCGGCCTGGCTCTCGAAGAAGGTGGCGATCTGGTTCGCCATGTAGACGAGCTTCTGGTCGGTGGTTCTAGAGGACATGGGCGGCTCCGATACGGGCGTGATGGGTAAAGATGCGGGTGCCATGGCGGTTGTGGGTGACAAGCGCGATGCCGGCTTCCTCGGCGAGACGCACGGCATGGGCCGTGGGCTGCGAGACCGACAGCATGAGCGGAGCGCCGATCATCGCGGTCTTCTGGACCATCTCCAGCGACAGCCGGGAGGTCAGCACGATGGCGCCCGAAGCGGGATCGGTCCCGGCCGCGGCCATGGCGCCCGCCAGCTTGTCGAGGGCGTTGTGGCGGCCCACATCCTCGCGCGCCAGAACGATGCCTTGGCCGGGGACGTAGAAGCCCGCCGCGTGGACCGCGCGGGTTTCGTCGTGCAGCGGCTGCCGCGTGCGCAGGCCGTCGAGCGCCGCGGCGATCTCGGACACGGCGAGCACGAGGCCGGAGGCGGGCACGGCACGCACCTCCCGCGCCGCCTGCGCGAGGCTGTCGATGCCGCACAGCCCGCAGCCCACCGGGCCAACCTGCGCGCGGCGGCGCGCGTCGAGCGCGGCCTGCCTGTCCTCGGGGAGCCAGATCCGGGCTTCGATGCCGTTTTCCTGTCCGACGATCTCGACATCGCCGATCTCGTGGGCCTCGGCGAAGCCTTCGGTGATGGTGAAGCCGCGCGCGAAATCCTCGATGTCGGCAGGGGTGGTCATCATCACCGCCTGGGTCGAGCCGTTGTAGACCACCGCCACCGGAGTCTCCTCGGGCAGCGACACGGGCGCGGACTCCGCGCCCGTGTCGTGGGCCGCAACCCGGCTATAGGGATGCAGCTCCTCGCTCATTCCGCCGCGGGCAGGATGCGGCGCGATTGCTCGGCCTGCGCCTCGTAGTCCTGCTGCCATTCCGACGGGCCGTTCGACGGGCTGACCTGCACCGCCGTCACCTTGTATTCCGGGCAGTTGGTGGCCCAGTCCGAAAAGTCGGTGGTGATGACGTTGGCCTGCGTCGTCGGGTGGTGGAAGGTGGTGTAGACCACGCCCGGGCTGACCCGGTCGGTGATCAGCGCGCGCAGGCTCGTGTCGCCCGAGCGCGAGGCGAGCCGCACGTAGTCGCCATCCTTCACGCCGCGCACCTCGGCGTCATGCGGGTGGATCTCCAGCACGTCCTCCTCGTGCCAGCGCGAGTTTTCGGTGCGGCGCGTCTGCGCGCCCACGTTGTACTGCGACAGGATGCGGCCCGTAGTGAGCAGCAGCGGGAAGCGAGGGCCGGTCTTTTCGTCGGTCGCCACGTATTCGGTGCGGATGAAGCGCCCGCGACCGCGCACGAAGCCGTCGATATGCATGAGCGGCGTGCCCTCGGGCGAGGCATCGTTGCAGGGCCACTGCACCGAACCCTGCTCCTCCAAGAGCTCGTAGCTGACATTGGCGAAACTCGGCGTGGTCGCCGCGATCTCGGCCATGATCTGCGCGGGGTGGGTATAGGTCCAGCCACCGCCCATCGCGTTCGCCAGCAACTGCGTCACTTCCCAGTCGGCATAGCCGTTCTTCGGCGCCATGACCTTGCGCACGCGGTTGATGCGGCGCTCGGCGTTGGTGAAGGTGCCATCCTTCTCGAGGAAGGTCGAGCCGGGCAGGAAGACATGCGCGTAGTTCGCGGTTTCGTTCAGGAACAGGTCCTGCACGATCACGCACTCCATCGCCGCGAGTCCCGCCGCCACGTGCTTGGTGTCGGGGTCGGACTGAAGGATGTCCTCGCCCTGACAATAGAGGCCCTTGAACGTGCCGTCGACCGCCGCGTCGAGCATGTTGGGGATGCGCAGGCCGGGCTCGCTATCGAGCTTGACCTTCCACAGGCTCTCGAACACCTCGCGCACCTCCGAGCCCGCCACGTGGCGATAGCCCGGAAGCTCGTGCGGGAAGGAGCCCATGTCGCACGAGCCCTGCACGTTGTTCTGGCCGCGCAGCGGGTTCACGCCGACGCCGCGACGACCGATGTTGCCGGTCAGCATGGCGAGGTTGGCGATGCCGATCACGGTGGTCGAGCCTTGGGAGTGCTCGGTCACGCCGAGACCGTAGTAGATCGCGCCGTTGCCGCCCGTGGCGTAGAGGCGCGCGGCGCGGCGCAGTTCCTCGGCGGGGACGCCGGTGAGCATCTCGACGGCTTCGGGCGAATGGCGATCCTCGGCCACGAACTCGACGTAGTCCTGGAATTCCTCCCAGTCGCAGCGGGTGCGGATGAACTCCTCGTCGTAGAGCCCTTCGGTCACGATCACATGCGCGATGGCGGTGACGATCGCGACGTTGGTGCCCGGACGCAGCGCGAGATGATGCGCGGCGGCGACATGCGGGCTCTTGACGAGGTCGATCCGGCGAGGATCGACGACGATCAGCTTCGCCCCCTCCCGCAGCCGCTTCTTGAGGCGGCTCGCGAAGACCGGGTGCCCGTCGGTCGGGTTGGCCCCGATGACGACGACCACATCCGTGTCCTCGACCGAATCGAAATCCTGCGTCCCGGCCGAGGTGCCGTAGGTCTGGCCCAAGCCATAACCCGTGGGTGAGTGGCAGACGCGGGCGCAGGTGTCGGTGTTGTTGTTGCCAAAGACGGCGCGGGCCATCTTCTGGACGAGGTAGGTCTCCTCGTTGGTGCAGCGCGACGAGGTGATCACGCCGATCGACTTCTTGCCGTACTGCTCCTGAATGCCGCGCATTTTCGCGGCAGCGAAGCCGATCGCCTCCTCCCACGACACTTCGCGCCACGGCTGGTCGATCGTGTCGCGGATCATCGGGTTGAGGATGCGATCCTTGTGCGCGGCATAGCCATAGGCAAAGCGGCCCTTGACGCAGCTATGGCCGCGATTGGCCTTGCCGTGCTTGTAGGGGGTCATGCGCACCAGCTCGTCGCCGCGCATCTCGGCCTTGAACGAACAGCCGACGCCGCAATAGGCGCAGGTGGTGACGACCGAGCGCTCGGGCGTGCCGATCTCGATCACCGACTTTTCCTGAAGCGTCGCGGTCGGGCAAGCCTGCACGCAGGCGCCGCAGGACACGCAGTCCGAGGTCATGAAATCGTCGAGCTTGGTGCCCGCGGATACGCGGCTGTCGAAGCCGCGGCCCTCGATGGTCAGCGCAAAGGTGCCCTGCACCTCGTCGCAGGCCCGCACACAGCGCGAGCAGACGATGCATTTCGAGGGATCGTAGGTGAAGTAGGGGTTGCTGTCATCCTTGGGCAGGAACTGCGGGTTGTTGATGCCCACCGGTTCGCGCAGTCGCGCCTCGGCCTGGGAGCGCGCGCCGGTGCCCGAGGGATCGTAGTGGTTGTCGCCCGGCTTGTAGCGCACGTCGCGCAGGCCCACGGCCCCCGCCATGTCCTGAAGCTCGCAATCGCCGTTGGCGCCGCAGGTCAGGCAGTCGAGCGGGTGGTCGGAGATATAGAGCTCCATTACGCCCTTGCGGAGCTTCTTGATCTTGGAGGTCTGGGTGTGGACCACCATGCCCTCGGCCACCGGGGTGGTGCAGGAGGCGGGGGTGCCACGACGGCCCTCGATCTCGACCACGCAGAGGCGGCACGAGCCAAAGGCCGCCATGTTGTCGGTGGCGCAGAGCTTGGGCACCTGGATGCCCAGCTCGGCGCTGGCGCGCATGACGCTCGTGCCCTCGGGCACCGTCACCTCAAAGCCGTCGATGCTCAGCGTCACTGTCCTGGCCGAGATCGACGCGGGCGTGCCCATGTCGGTGTCGTCCTTGAGACCGGTGCCGCCGGGACCGTCGAAGGGGATCAGAAAGTCCTTCATTCCGCTGCCTCCTTGGCATTGGCATGGAAATCATCGGGGAAATGCGTGAGCGCCGACATCACCGGGTAGGGGGTGAAGCCCCCCAGCGCGCAGAGCGAGCCGTCCTTCATGGTATCGCAAAGATCCGTCAGCAGCGGGATCGCGCTCGTGTCGCCGCGCGCGATGCGGTCGACCGTCTCGACGCCGCGCACCGCGCCGATCCGGCACGGCGTGCATTTGCCGCAGCTCTCGACCGCGCAGAACTCCATCGCGAAGCGCGCCATGCCGAGCATGTCGGCGGTGTCGTCGAACACCACCACGCCCGCATGGCCGATAAGGCCACCCTCGCCGTCGAACTCCTCGTAGCCGAAGGGCGTGTCGAACTTGGAGCGCGGGAAATAGGCCCCGAGCGGCCCGCCGACCTGCACCGCCTTGACCGGGCGGCCCGTCTCCGTGCCGCCGCCGATCTCGTCGACCAGCGCGCCCAAGCTCGTGCCGAAGGCGGTCTCGAACAGGCCGCCGAACTTCACGTTGCCGGCAATCTGGATCGGGATGGTGCCGCGCGAGCGTCCCAGACCGAAATCACGGTAATGCGCGGCACCTTTCTCGAAGATCACCGGCACGGTGCCCAGAGAGATGATGTTGTTCACCACCGTCGGCTTGCCGAGGAAGCCTTCGAGCGCCGGCAGGGGGGGCTTTGCGCGCACGACGCCGCGCTTGCCTTCGAGACTGTTCAGAAGCGAGGTCTCCTCGCCGCAGACATAGGCGCCAGCGCCGACGCGGACCTCCATGTCATAGGCGAAATCCGAGCCCAGCACCGAAGCCCCGAGCACGCCGCGCGCCCGAGCGATGCGGATCGCCTCGTTCATGGTGTGAATCGCCTCGGGATACTCCGAGCGCAGGTAGATGTAGCCACGGGTCGCGCCGACGCAGATGCCCGCGATGGCCATGCCCTCGATCAGGCTGAACGGATCGCCTTCCATCAGCATCCGGTCGGCGAAGGTGCCCGAATCGCCCTCGTCGGCATTGGCGACGATGTATTTCTGGTTCGCCTCGGCGAGACGCACGGTGTCCCACTTGATGCCGGTCGGGAAGCCCGCGCCGCCACGGCCGCGCAAGCCCGATTCCTTCATCTCGTCGATCATCGCCGCGCCGGTCATCTCCAGCGCGCGGCGCAGGCCCTTGAGGCCGCCATGCGCTTCGTAGGCATCGAGCGAGAGCGGGTCGATGACGCCGACGCGGGCGAAGGTGAGGCGGGTCTGCCGCTTCATCCATTCGATCTCTTCGGTCGGGCCGAGAGCGAGGGCGTGGCTGCCCCAATCGGCGTCGAACAGCGCGCGGACGTCATGCGGCGTGACAGGGCCGAAGGCATGGCGGACACCGTCGCGCTCGATCTCGACCATCGGTTCCAGCCAGAGCATCCCGCGCGAGCCGTTGCGGACCAGCTCGACCTCGATCTCGCGGATCTTTGCCTCGGCCATCACCGCCTCCGCCACCTTCTCGGCATCGACGGCGAGGGCGGCGGCGTCGCGGGGGACGTAGATCTTCAACTTGCTCATGCGTCCACCTCTTCGAGCAGCGATTTCAGCCGCGCCTCGTCGACCCGCGCCACGACGCGGCCGTCGAGCATCATCGCCGGGCCGTTTGCGCAAAGCCCGAGGCAATAGACCGGCTCGAGCGTGACGCCGCCATTCGCGCTGGTGCCATGCCATTCGACGCCGAGCCGCGCCTTGGCGGCCGCTTCGATGCCCTGGCCGCCACGAGCCTGACAGGCCTCGGCGCGGCAGATCTTGAGCATGTGGCGGCCCGCGGGCTCCTCGCGGAAATCATGGTAGAAGCTGACCACGCCATGCACTTCGGCGCGGCTGATGTTCAGCCCGGCGGCGATGATCGGCAGCGCCTCGGGCGGCACATAGCCCCATTCGGCCTGCACGGCGTGCAAAATCGGCAGCAGCGGTCCTTCGAAGGTCGCGTGATCCGCAAGGATCGCACCAAGGCGGCCCTCCAGATCGGCGGGGGCTGGCGGTGTCGGCATCGGCTGGCTCCTCCTCGAGTCTTCCGCGCATACAACGGCATGCCCACATGCAATATCAATATCGCGGTTTCGTGCCGCGATAGAGAAACCCTATCAAGCCCGGTCGAAGCGCCGCGCCTCGGAGAGAAGCGCCGAGAGCAGCGGCGTGTGCGGCTCGCGCCATGGCGCGATCAGCCCGATCCCGTGCGCGGCGTCGGGATCGGTGACGGGGCGGGCGACCAGTGGCTGGCCCTGCAGGAAGATCGCCGCCGCGCGCTCCGGCAGAATCGTGACCCAGCCCGAGTTCAGCACGTGGGAGATCAGCACGATGGTCGAGTTGGTCTCGACCCGGGGTGCCACTTCGATGCCCGCCCCGGCGAGATGCCCCGCGATGATCCGGCGGTTCTGCATGTCGGGGGTGAGCAGGCACAGATCCGTCCCGCCCAGATCGGCCCAGCGCAGCCGTTCATGCGTGGCCAGCCCGCAATCGGCCCGCATGATCGCGACATAGCGTTCGGTATAGAGCGGCACGGTGACGACCCGGCCCATGGGTTCGTTGTCGAGATAGCCGATCCCGGCATCGACCTCGTGATCCTCGATCGCCGCCAGAAGCTGCGTCGTGGTGGTCGAGCGGACCGAGAACCGCAGGTTCGGATGCGCCGCGGCAAAGCGCGAGGTGAGCTGTGTCACCGCGCCCAGCGCGGTCGGGACCACCGCGAGCCGCAGCACGCCGGTCAGACCCTCGCGCGCGGCGCGCAGTTCCTCCTTCATGCCGCGCACGTCGCCCGAGATCCGCCGTGCCCAGTCGCGCACGCGCTCGCCCTCGGGCGTCAGCCCCTGAAACCGCGATCCGCGCCGCACCAGCATCACGCCGAGTTGATCCTCGAGCTGCCGGATCGC
Organism: Limimaricola cinnabarinus; assembly: GCF_047631075.1. NCBI lineage: Bacteria > Pseudomonadati > Pseudomonadota > Alphaproteobacteria > Rhodobacterales > Paracoccaceae > Limimaricola > Limimaricola cinnabarinus. The sequence continues at coordinate 74,421 of NZ_JBLHYX010000015.1, read as the reverse complement.
CGCCGAAAGCGTCGGTTGCGTGACCCCCATCGCCTCGGCGGCGCGGCCGAAATGTTCAGCCTTGGCCAGCGCGAGAAACATCTCCAGCCGGTCGATCATCCCGTGGCCCTCGTCATCCCAAGGCCCCCGTGCCGTGATGCAGCAGCACCGGCACCACCAGTTCCTCCTCGTCGACGAGATGCCGGTCGAGAAAGCGCTCAAGACCTTCGAGCCGCGCAGCGAAGCGCGCCGCCTCGCCGCGCATTTCGGCAGGGGCGTCGGCGACGCCGATCAGCGCGTTCGCGGCTTCGACGAAATCCGCCAGATGCGCGTCGAGCGCGTGGTGATCGCCGTCGAGCAGCGCGAAGCCCGCCTCCAGCCGGGGCTCCATCGCCGACAGGCGGGGAAAGTAATGCGCGTCCTCGATGCCGTGATGGCCGTGCAACTCGCCCACGAGCCGCCCACCGATCCGCGACAGCGCGGCGGCAAAGCGCGCCGGATCGGCGCCGTCGGCGGCAGCTTGGGTTTCGCGCGTCAGGATCGCCAGCATCTCGCGGAACGAAAGATGCTTGGAGAGCCAGAATCGCACCAACCCGTCGAAATTCGGATCAGCCTGCCAGCCCGCCCGGGGATAGTCGTCGAGCAGCACGCGCAGCGCGTCCGGCAAGCCGTCGCGGGCCCCGAGTCCCAGCGCGGGATCGTTCGGATCGGTTGTCATCGGATAGGTCCTCCCGTCCGAAAAGTAGCCCGGTGGGGCGTCCGGGGCGAGAGGCGGCAAAATCCCGCGCGTCTGAATGATCACGTTTCTCGGCCCGCCGGGGCAGGACTGAAACGTGAAGTTGTCGTGCAATGGCGTCTGCGCAACATCAATCATGCGAATACACACCCGATTTCGCCATAAGGTTGCTTGGCGCGGATGACGCATGGGAAATGGGGCCGCCGCGCTGTCGCGTGGTCATGCGGCGATAAGTCTTGCAAATAACGGTCGATCGCAAAAGGATCGTGCCACAACCACGCCCGCAAAGGGCGGAGCTGCATCCGACGCGGGCCGACCCGCGTCCTCCAGACAGGGATGACCACATGACCTTGAAGACCCATCTTCTCGCCGGTACCGCGGCGCTTTTCGCGCTTAGCGGCGCGGCGCATGCCGAAAGCCACGCGATGATGGAGCACCCCGAGACCGGGGAAAAGCTCGCCACCGACCAGAGCTTCACCTACCGGGTGCTCGACGAGTTTCCCTCGATCGACCCCAACCTCATCGAGGATGTCGAGGGCTCGGCCATCGGCCGCCAGCTGTTCGAAGGCCTGATGAACCAGGACGAGAAGGGCGACGTGGTGCCCGGCGTGGCGACCGGCTACGAAGTCTCCGAGGACGGGCTGACCTACACCTTCACCCTGCGCGACGACGCCAAGTGGTCGAACGGCGAGCCGGTCACCGCGAACGACTTCGTCTATTCGTGGCAGCGCGCCGCCGATCCCGCGACGGCGTCCGAGTACCAATGGTACATGGGGCTGATGAAGATCGCCAACGTCGACGAGGTGATCGCGGGCGACATGGAGCCCTCCGAGCTCGGGGTGAAGGCCGTGGATGACCTCACTTTCGAGGTGACGCTGTCGCAGCCGCTGCCCTACTTCCCGCAGATGGTGACGCACACCACCACCTTCCCGGTGCCGCAGGCCACCATCGAAGAGCATGGCGATGCCTGGACCCAGCCCGGCAACATGGTCTCGAACGGCGCCTATGTGCTCGAGGACCGCGTTCCGCAGGAATACATCACCCTTGCCAAAAACCCCGAATACTGGGACGCCGAGAACGTCATCATCGAAGAGGTGAAGGCGCTGATCATCAACGACGAGAACCAGGCGCTGACCCGCTATCTCGCCGGTGAGTTCGACCAGACCGATGTGCCCGCAGGCCAGTTCCCGCGTCTCGCGGAGGAGCACCCCGAACAGGCGATCTCGGTGCCGAACCTGTGCACCTACTACTACAACCTGAACGTCTCCGAGAGCGGCCCCGAAGCGCTGGCCGATCCGAAGGTGCGCGAGGCGCTCTACCTCGCCATCGATCGTGACGTGATCGTCGAGAACGTCGTCGCCGGCGGCCAGAAGCCGGCCTATACCCTGACCCATTGGGCCACCGCAGGCTTCGAGGTTCCCTCGGTCGAGGCGGCGCAGATGAGCCAGCAGGAACGCAACGAGCGCGCCAAGGAGCTGATGTCGGAGGCCGGCTATGGCACTGATGGCGAGGCGCTGACGCTCGACCTGCTCTACAACACCTCCGAGTCGCACAAGCAGGTCGCGACCGCGATCGGCCAGATGTGGAAGCAGACGCTCGGCGTCGACATCTCGATGGCCAACATGGAGTGGCAGACCTTCCTCGAGGAGCGCCACAACAGGAACTACGAGGTGGCGCGTGCCGGCTGGTGCGCCGACTACAACGAGGCGTCGTCCTTCCTCGACATCATGGACACGAACTCGTCCTACAACGACTCAGGCTTCAACAACGAGACGTACGACTCGCTGCTGACCGAGGCGAAGACCTCCGAGGATCCGTTGCCGCTCTACACCGAGGCGGAGACGATCATCACGCAGGAGTTCCCGATCCTGCCGATCTACCACTACGCCACCGTGTTCATGATGGACGAGACCATCAAGGGCTACCCGCTCGAGAACGCGCAGGACAACTGGTACGCCAAGGATCTCTACCGCGTCGCCGGTGAGTAATTTCTGATCGAAAGACCGCCGCGCCCCCTGGCTCATGCGCCGGGGGGCGCGGTCCATTTCCGCAGATGCGGAAACGAGGTATCATCCCCCATGTTGAATTACGTTCTCAGGCGCGTCGCCATCGCGATCCCGACGATCCTTCTGCTCGTCGTGATTTCCTTTGTGCTGATGTATGCCGCCCCCGGCGGCCCCTTCAATTCCGAGCGCCCGCTGCCCGCGCAGGTGATGGCCAACATCGAGGCGCGCTACGGGCTCGATCAGCCCTATTGGAAGCAGATGACGACCTATATCTGGAACGTGGTCGTGCATTTCGACTTCGGCCCGTCGTTCCAATACCGCGACCGCACCGTCAACGACGTGATCGCCCAAGGCTTTCCGGTGACGCTCACCTACGGGTTCTGGAGCTTCATCGTCGCCCTCGTGGTGGGCGTGGCGCTGGGCGCCGCCGCCGCGATCCGGCACAACTCGTGGCTCGACTACCTCGCCGTCGGCATCTCGATCGGCGCGCAGGTGCTGCCCAACTTCGTGATGGCGCCGATCCTCGTGCTCGTGTTCACGCTGTGGCTTGGCTGGTTGCCGGGCGGTGGCTGGCAGGGCGGGCAGATCGAATACATCATCCTGCCGGTAATCGCGCTCTCGACCTCCTACATGGCCTCGATCGCGCGGATCACCCGCTCCTCGATGCTCGAAGTGCTCAATGCCGGTTTCATCAGGACGGCGCGCGCGAAGGGCCTGCCGACCAGCCGGATCATCTGGAAGCACGCGATGAAACCGACAATGCTGCCGGTGCTGAGCTATCTCGGGCCCGCCTTCGTCGGCATGATCACCGGCTCGGTCATCATCGACGTCTTCTTCTCGACCGGCGGCATCGGACAGTTCTTCGTCAACTCCGCCTTCAACCGCGACTACTCGGTCATCATGGGGATCACCATCCTCGTGGGGGTGCTGACCGTCACGTTCAACCTCGTGGTCGACCTGCTCTATGCGTGGATCGATCCGAAGATCCGCTACTGAGGAGGGGTCCCATGTCGCTCAATCCCGATCCCGGCACCGCCGACCGCCTGCTCGCCGCGCAGGCCGCCGCCGACGTCAAGGGCCGCTCCTTGTGGAAGGACGCGCGCCAGCGCTTCATGCGCAACCGTGCGGCCACAGCCGGGCTGGTGGCGCTGGTGCTGATCTGCATCTTCGCCTTCTTCGGCGGGTTTCTCGCCCAGTACGAGCCCGATTACGTCGATTTCTCGCTGATCGGCTCCAACGCATCGCAAGGCGTGCCCTCGATCGAGACGGGGCATTATTTCGGCACCGACAGTTCGGGCCGCGACCTCTATGCACGCACCGTGCAGGGCACCCGGATCTCGCTTCTCGTGGGCATCGTCGGCGCGGGCGTCGCGGTGATCGTCGGTACGCTCTATGGCGCCATCGCAGGCTACAAGGGCGGGCGCACGGACGGCGCGATGATGCGCACGGTCGATATCCTGATGTCGGTGCCGTACATGTTCGTCCTGATCCTGATGCTGGTGATCTTCGGCCGCTCGATCCTGATGCTGTTCATCGGCATCGGCCTGATCTCGTGGCTCGACATGTCGCGCATCGCCCGCGGCCAGACCCTGACCATCAAGGGCAAGGAGTTCGTCGAGGCCGCGCATGCCACGGGCGTGCGGCCGATGACGATCATCCTGCGCCACATCGTGCCGAACCTTCTGGGGCTCGTCATCGTCTATGCCACACTCCTCGTACCGCAGATGATCATCACCGAGAGTTTCATCAGCTTTCTGGGCCTCGGGATTCAGGAGCCGAACACCTCGCTCGGCGCGCTGATCTCGAACGGCGCCAGCAACATGCAGTACGGCGTGATCTGGCAGCTTGCCTTTCCGCTCTTCTTCTTCGTCATCACCCTCTTCGCCTTCTTCTTCGTCGGCGACGGTCTGCGTGATGCACTCGACCCCAAGGATCGCTGATGGCCCTGCTCGACATCGAAGACCTGCGCGTCACCTTCACCACCGGCGACGGCGAGGTGAACGCCGTCAACGGGGTCAGCTTCTCGGTGGATGAGGGCGAGACCCTCGCCATCGTCGGCGAAAGCGGCTCAGGCAAGAGTCAGACCGCCTTCGCCGCGATGGGGCTTCTGGCGCGCAACGGCCGCGCCACGGGGCAGATCCGCTATGACGGGCGCAACCTGCTGGAGTTGAAACAGAAGGAGCTGAACCGGGTGCGTTCTGAAGAGATCGGCATGATCTTTCAGGACCCGATGACCTCGCTCAACCCCTACATGCGGATCTCGGACCAGATGGCCGAGGTGCTGACGCTGCACAAGGGCATGACCAAGCGCGACGCGGTGGCCGAGGCCACGAAGATGCTCGACGCGGTGAAGATCCCCGACGCCAGGAACCGCATCACCATGTTCCCGCACGAGTTCTCGGGCGGCATGCGGCAGCGGATCATGATCGCCATGGCGCTGTTGTGTCAGCCGCGCCTGCTGATCGCCGACGAGCCGACCACCGCGCTCGACGTCACCGTGCAGGCGCAAATCATGGAGCTGATGGCCGAGATCCGGGCAGAGTTCGGCACCGCGATCGTCCTGATCACCCATGACCTCGGCATCGTCGCGGACACCTGCGAACGTACGCTGGTGATGTATGGCGGCCAGATCATGGAGACCGGCCCGACCGACAAGCTGTTCGAGCGGCCGACCCATCCCTACACGCTGGGGCTCTTGCGCGCCGTGCCGCGGATCGATCGCGACGATGAGACGCTCTCGACCATCGCGGGCGAGCCGCCGGATATGTCGCGGCTGCCCAAGGGCTGCCCCTTCACGCCGCGCTGCGCTTGGGCGCATGGGCCGTGCCCGACGCTGCGCCCCGAGCTTCTGCCCGCCGAAGGTTTCCCCGAGCTGCGCCGCGCCTGCCATGCCCCCGTCGAGGAGGTGAAGTGATGACCGATCCCAAGGACGACAAATTCGCCGAGGCCTCGGGCCGCGACGAGGCGGGCGACCCGATCCCTGCCGCGCCGCCGGCAAGCGCGACGCCTGTAGCGACGCCGCCATCGCCCGGGCCCGCCGAGGTGGCACACAAGGACGCGCCGGTCGCGAAGGAGGCCGGCAATGGCGGCCGGCCCGACCGCACCGGCACGCTCGCCGCGCCGATCCTGCGGGTCGAGGATCTGCGCGTCGCCTTTGACATCCGCCCGCGCGGCGCCTGGCCCTGGACGCCGTCGAAGAAGCTGCACGCCGTGGGCGGCATCAGCTTCGACCTCGCGCCTGGCGAGAGCCTCGGCGTGGTGGGCGAAAGCGGCTCGGGCAAATCGACGCTGGCGCGCGCCATCGTCGGCACCATTCCCTCGACCGGCGGGCGGATCGAGTTCGAGGGCCAGGACCTCGCCTCGATGTCCGAACGCCAGCGCCGCGTCCACCGCAAGGACGTGCAGATGGTGTTCCAGGACCCTCTGGCCGCGCTCAACCCGCGCATGACGGTGGGCGACATCATCGCCGAGCCACTGGTCACGCACGAGCCCAAGACGCCCCGCAAGGAGGTCCGCCGCCGGGTGGCCGAGCTGATGGAGCGGGTCGGGCTGCTGCCGAACCTCGTGAACCGCTACCCGCACGAGTTCTCGGGCGGGCAGTGCCAGCGCATCGGCATCGCCCGCGCGCTGATCCTGCGCCCCAAGCTGCTGATCTGCGACGAGCCGGTCTCGGCGCTCGACGTGTCGGTGCAGGCGCAGGTGGTGAACCTTCTGAAAGAGCTGCAGCGCGACATGGGGCTGGCGATGATCTTCATCGCGCATGACCTGTCGGTCGTGAAGCACGTATCGGACCGGATCGTGGTGATGTATCTGGGCCGGGTGATGGAGGTGGCGAAATCGAAGCCGCTCGTCACCAACCCCGAACATCCCTACACGCAAGCGCTCATCGCGTCGGTGCCGATCCCCGACCCGGTGCTGGAGCGTGCGCGCAAGCGGCCGGTACTGGGCGGTGAGCTGCCTTCGCCGATGAACCCGCCCTCGGGCTGCGTGTTCCGCACCCGCTGCCCCAAGGCGCATCCCGATTGCGCCGATGGGCTGCCGCCGATGCTCGATCTGGGCGACGGCCACCGCGTGGCCTGCCCTTATCACGAAGAGCCCAGCGTGCTCGACGCCGCGCGGCAGATGGCGGGCTGACGACACAAGAGGGGGCGCGCGGGGCCGCGCCGTCGGTTTGGAGCGTGCAAGTTACGAGGAAGGGGAGCGCGCGGCGTTCCCTTTTTTTCCTGTCGGCGGACCGGTGCTGTCGGGCGAAAGCCCCGAAGCGCCGTCGTGACTTACGGGCCGCTGTCGGGAGGACGTCGACCGCACCTGTGGACAAGCTACGACGCGCAGACCGTATGTCTTCCCTGGGCAGTCAGACCGTCTCAGTCGCCAAGGGCCGCCCGCGCCGCCGCGAGAAGCTGCGTCGGGTCGTAGGGCTTTTGCACACAGCGATGCGCGGCGTAGCCCCCCGCCAGTCCCGCCGCCGCATAGCCAGTGGCGAAGACGAAGGGGATCTCGCGCTGGATCAGCTGCTCGGCCACCGGATAGCTCGTCTCGTTGCCGAGATTGACGTCTAGGATCGCCACGTCGAGATCGGCTTGCTGGACGGCATGCAGCGCTTCGCTGAGCCGCATCGCTACGGTAACGCGGCACCCGGCCTCTGTCAGCACGTCCTCGCCCAGCATCGCAACGAGGCTCTCATCCTCGACCAGCAACACCCGCACGCCATCAAGGCTGCCCTCACCCATGCGCATAGTCCCGTCCGGGTTCGAGCGCCACGGGGTCGGGGAGCTGCGGCAACAGCATCTCGATCCGGCAGGTCAGGCCTTCGGGCGCGAACCCGACCTTGGCGGTGCCGCCGAACTCCATCGTCACCTGGCGCTCGATCAGGCGCAGGCCAAAGCCCTTGCGGCTGGGTTCGACCACGGCGGGACCGCCGGTCTCGCGCCATGCGAGGGCAAGGGTGGTGCGGTCGTCCTGCGCAGGCGTGGCGGTCCAGCTCAGTGCCACCTCGCCGCCCTCGCGGCTCAGCGCACCGTAGCTGCGCGCATTGGCGAGCAGCTCGTGCAGCGCCATCGACAGGCTCACGGCGGCCTTGGGGTGGATATCGATATCCGGCCCCGTCACCGACATCCGCCCCTCGGGCACCTGATCGACGACCGCATCGGCGATGACCCGCAGCGACGCGCGCGCCCATGCGGTTTCGGTCAGCACGTTGTGGGCGCGCGACAGGGTGGTGAGGCGGCCTGAAAACCGCTCGAAGGTCTCGGCGTCGGAGCCCTTGAAGGTCTGCCACGCGATCGACTGCACCGTCGCGAGGGTGTTCTTGACCCGATGGTTCAGCTCGTTGACGAGCAGGCGCTGCCGCTCATCGGCCCGCTTCTCCGCGGAGATGTCGCGCACCTCGATGATGGTGCCGATGGTCTGGCTTTCCTCGTCGCGGATCGGGCTGGCGGTAAAGCCCACGGGGTAGAAATGCCCGTCGCGATGAACGAAGACCTCTTCGCCTTGGGTCTGGTTGTGCTCGGGAAAGGCACGGTCGATCGCGCATTCATGCAGCGGAAACGGCGTGCCGTCAGGATAGGTGTGATGGATGATGTCGTGTAGCGGCCGATCCAGTTCCACGACCTCGTCGAGGGTCCAGCCGGTCAGGATCTCGGCGGCACGGTTCATGTAGACGCATTGCTGCCGGTCATCCATTAGGAAGATCGCGACGCTGGCATTGTTGAGAACGGCATGCAGCCGTCTCTGAGCGTCATCGAGCGGGCGCGCCTGCAGGTCAGTCATTGAACTTCGAGTCTCCGTCGCGAACGCCTGATCGAACATGTCATCCCAACATGATCCCGACCAGCGGCCATTTTCAGACCATCTAGTGCCAGACGCGAGGCGGCAACACCGTTCCCCGCGTTACATTCAATCAACTTCCCACCATCCGACCCCAGAGGTCGTATTCGCCCGCCTCGTCGACCTTGACGGTGAGCATGTCGCCGGGCTTGAGGATCTTGTGGCCCTCGTCGATGAAGAGGTTGCCGTCGATCTCGGGCGCGTCGGCCATGGTGCGGCAGGTCGCGGCCTCCTCGTCGACCTCGTCGACGATCACCTGCAGGTGCCGGCCGACCTTGGCCTGCAGCTTGGCCTCGGAAATCGCCTGCGCCTTTTGCATGAAACGCTCCCAGCGCTCCTGCTTGACATCTTCGGGCACGTGATCGGGCAGGTCGTTGGAGCGCGCCCCGGCGACATTCTCGTATTTGAAGCAGCCGACCCGGTCGAGCTGCGCTTCGTCGAGCCAGTCGAGCATGTAGTCGAACTCGGCCTCGGTCTCGCCGGGATAACCCACGATGAAGGTTGAGCGCAGGGTGATGTCGGGCGCCATCGACCGCCATGCCGCGATTTCGTCGAGGGTCCGGGCCGAAGCTGCGGGACGGGCCATGCGTTTCAGCACGTCCGGATGACCATGCTGGAACGGGATGTCGAGATAGGGCAGCAGCCCCGAGGCCGGATCGGCCATCAGCGGGATCAGGTCGCGCACATGCGGGTAGGGGTAGACGTAGTGCAGCCGCACCCATGCGCCCAAGGAGCCCAAGTCGCGCGCCAGATCGGTGATGTGGGCGCGGTGGCCGCGATCCTCGGCATGGCGGATATCGAGGCCGTAGGCCGAAGTGTCCTGGCTGATCACCAGAAGCTCGCGCACGCCCGCTTCGACGAGCTTTTCGGCCTCGCGCATCACCGCATGGGCGGGACGCGACTGCAGCCGTCCACGCATGTCGGGGATGATGCAGAACTTGCACTTGTGGTTGCAGCCCTCGGATATCTTCAGATAGCTGAAATGCCGCGGCGTGAGCGAGATGCCGCGTGCGGGCAGCAGGTCGACGAAGGGGTCGGGCGAGGGCGGCACCGCGCCATGCACCGCATCGAGGACCTGCTCGTATTGATGCGGGCCGGTGACGGCGAGCACCTTCGGATGCGCGCCGGTGATGTAGTCGGGTTCGGCCCCGAGGCAGCCGGTGACGATCACCTTGCCGTTCTCGTTCAGCGCCTCGCCGATGGCATCGAGGCTCTCGGCCTTGGCGCTGTCGAGAAAGCCGCAGGTGTTGACGATCACCGCGTCCGCGCCGGCGTAGTCGGGGCTGATCGCATAGCCCTCGGCCCGGAGCCGGGTCAGGATGCGCTCGCTGTCGACCAGCGCCTTGGGGCAGCCGAGCGAGACCATGCCGATGGTCGGCTGGCCGGGGCGGGCGACATCGGTGAAGCGCGCCTTGGGGGCGAGGTCGGGACGGAGATCGGGAGGATTCTGCATCCGCGCGATCTAATCGCTCTCACGCCTTCTGGGAAGCCCCCCCGGTCTCGGCGCGGCGGATCGTGAACGACTTCCAGATGAAGGCGGCGATGAAGATCAGCGTGAGACCGAGGATGATCGTCGGCGCGGGCGCGCTGTCGATCCAGAAGCTGGCATAGACGCCGCCCCAACCCGCCACCAGCGTCACCGCCACGGCGACCATGAGCATCGTGCCGAAGCGTCGGGTGACCAGAAACGCGATGGCGCCGGGCGCGATCAAGAGACCGATGGCGAGGATGATGCCCACCGCCGAAAGCGTTGAGACGATGGTGAGCGACAAGAGCGCCAGCAGCCCGTAATGAAACAGCGCGACCGGAAGTCCCAAGGCGCGGGCATGGGCCGCATCAAAGGCGTGCAGCATGAGATCGCGCCAGCGGGCGAGCAGCGCGAGGCTGACCACTCCGCCGACGATCCCGGCGGTCCAGAGATCCTGAGCATCGATGCCCAGCATGTTGCCGAACAGGATGTGGTCGAGATGTACCTCGCTCTCGATCCAAGTGTAGAGCACGAGGCCGATGCCGAACATGCCGGAGAACACGACGCCCATCACCGTGTCCTGCTTGATCCGGCTGTGATCGGTAAGAAAGCCGGTGAGCAGCGCGCAGGACATGCCCGCGACGAAGGCGCCGATCAGCAGCGGGATGTTCAGGATATAGGCCAGCACCACGCCGGGCAGCACCGCGTGGCTCACCGCGTCACCCATCAGCGACCAGCCCTTGAGCACCAGAAAGCACGACAGGAGAGCGCAGGGCACCGCGATCAGCCCCGCGATCACGAAGGCGTCGCGCATGAAGTCGAGCTGAAACGGAAGCAGAAGCTCGTTCATAGCGCTGCCCTCGCACGCGCCCGCGCCGCCAGCCAGCCATGCTTGGGCGCGAAGACGAAGGTGAGAAGGAAGATCAAGGTTTGCAGGCTGATGATCACGCCGCCCGTCGCGCCGTCGAGGAAGAACGAGACATAGGCACCGACGAAGCTTGTGACCGCGCCCAGCGCCACGGCGATGACGATGAGGCGCGGAAAGCGGTCGGTGAGCAGGTAGGCGGTGGCGCCGGGTGTGACCACCATGGCGATGACGAGAAACGCGCCCACGGTCTGCAAGGCGGCGACGCAGGCCGCCGACAGCAGCACGAAGAAGACAAAGCGCAGCAGGCCGGGACGCAGGCCCACGGAGCGCGCATGCGTCTCGTCGAAGAAGGTGACCATGAGGTCCTTCCACTTCAAAAGCAGCACCGCCATGCAGACCGCGCCGATGATGGCGAGTTGCAGCGTGTCCTCGGGCGTGATGGCGAGGACGTTGCCGAGGATGATGGTCTGCACGTCCACCGGGGTGGGCGAGACCGAGACCATGAACAGCCCCAGCCCGAAGAAGCCGGTGAAAATGAGGCCGATCACGGTGTCCTCCTTGAGGCCGGTGCGCTGGTTAAGAAACAGCATCGCGGCCGCCGCCAGCCCGCCCGAGAGGAACGCGCCCAGCGCGAAGGGCAGGCCCAGCATGTAGGCCCCCGCGACGCCTGGCACGATGGAGTGCGAGAGCGCGTCGCCAATCAGCGACCAGCCCTTGAGCATCAGATAAGCCGAGAGAAAGGCGCAGACCGCGCCAACGAGGGCCGAGACCCACATCGCGTTGAGCATGTAGCCATAGGTGAAGGGCAGGGCGAGCGTCTCGATCATTTGCTGCCCCCGCTCTCGCCGCCGGTCTGCTGGCGGTCGTCATAGAAGACCAGCGGGCGTTCGTCATCCGACAGGATGCGCAGCTTGCGCGCATCCTCGTCCTGATGCAGCTCCGCGCCGCCCAGCACGAAATGGCGCAGCACACCGCCGAAGGCGCGTTCGAGGTTGTCGCGGGTGAACACATCGCGTGTCGGCCCATGCGCAAGGACGGTGCCCTTCACCAGCACGGTGCGGTCGCAGAACTCGGGCACGCTACCGAGGTTGTGGGTCGAGACCAGCATCACCCGGCCCTCGTCGCGCAATTCGCGAAGGAGGCGGATGATCGCCTCCTCGGTCTGCACGTCGACACCTGTGAATGGCTCGTCGAGCAGGATCACGCGTCCGTCCTGCGCCAGCGCACGCGCGAGGAACACCCGTTTGCGCTGCCCGCCCGACAGCTCGCCGATCTGGCGGTGCCGGAAATCGCTCATGCCGACCCGCTCCAGCGCCGCCGTGACGGCGCCATGATCGGCCGCGCGCGGACGGCGCAGGAACCCCATGCGCCCGTAGCGGCCCATCATCACCACGTCTTCGACCAACACCGGAAAGGTCCAGTCGACCTCCTCGGCCTGCGGGACATAGGCCACCAGCCCGGATTTCAGTGCCTGCTTCACCGGCTGCCCAAGGATCGATATCGAGCCGCGCGACAGCGGCAGGAAACCCATGATCGCCTTGAACAGCGTCGATTTGCCCGCGCCGTTGACCCCGACCAGCGCCGAGATCGTGCCCACGGGCAGCGAAAAGCTCGCATTGCGCAGCGCCGTGACGCCGTTGCGGTAGGAGACGGTCACGCCATCGGCGGCGAGCCCTGCGCCCGCGCCTTGCGCATGTTCGGGAAAGGCGCGCGCATCCATCATTCGACCCCGTTCAGGCCGCGCGCGACGGTCTCGGTGGTGACGCGCAAAAGGTCGAGATAGCTCGGCACCGGGCCGTCGGCCTCGGAGAGCGAATCGACATAAAGCTCGCCACCGTAAGCCGCGCCTGTTTCACGTGCGACCTGCTTCGCCGGGTCGGTGTTGACGGTGCTTTCGCAGAACACCGCCGGGATCTCGTGCTCGCGCACCCCGTCGATTACCTTTCGCACCTGCTGCGGCGTGCCGGTGGCGTCGGCGTTGATCGGCCACAGATAAAGCTCGTTCAGCCCGAGGTCGCGGGCGAGATAGCTGAACGCCCCCTCGCAGGACACGAGCCAGCGCTTGTCTTCGGGCACCCGTGCGATCTCGGCGCGCAGCGGCTCGATCACCGCCGCGATCTCCTCCTTGTAGCTTGCAGCGTGCGCGGCATAGGTCTCGGCGTTCTCCGGGTCGGCCTCGCTCAGCGCGTCGCGGATGTTGTCGACATAGATCGCGGCGTTGTCGGGGCTCATCCACGCATGCGGGTTGGGCTTGCCGTCGTAATCGCCCCCCGAAATCGAGATCGGCTCGATGCCTTCGGAGATCACGGCGGTGGGCCGGTCGCCCGCGTTGTCGAGGAACTGCTCGAACCACAGCTCGAGATTCAGCCCGTTCCACAGCACCAGATCGGCGTCCCGCACGCCCAAGATGTCGCGCGGCGTGGGCTGGTAGTTGTGGATCTCCGCGCCGGGCTTGGTGATCGACACGACCTCGGCCGCGTCGCCCGCGACATTGGCCACCATGTCGGCGATCACGGTGAAGCTCGTCGCCACCTTGATCTTGTCTTCGGCGGCGGCGGGCAGGGCCAGCAGCGAGGCGCCGAGGGCGAGAAGGGGCAGGGTGCGCATGGATGTCTCCGGACTGCTAGGGGTGTCGCAGGGGATAAGATGCGAACGGTTCGCAGGAAGTCAACTGGATTGAGAATAATTCGCAACTAAACGCGTGGTGCCGACGTGGCCGGGGCAGGGCGCGGCGTTCGGCAAACGAAAAGGGCCGCTTCCGAAGAAGCGACCCTTTGTTCAGGCCCTTTGGTTTGCGGCTTCAGCGGCGGCGGTCGCGGCGCGAGGACATCGGTTGGAAGGCGACGCCGACATGGGCCTCGCAATAGGGCTTGCCCGATTGGGTCGGCAGGCCGCAGAACCAGAAATTGTCGGTCGCGGGATCGCCCACCGGCCATTTGCAGGTCTTCTCGGTCAGCTCCATCAGGGTCAGCTTCTTGGCGCCCTTCTCGATCTCGGACACCTTGGCGAGCGCCTCGGGGCTGATTTCGTTGGCCGAGGGCTGCGGCGGCAGCGGCTGACCGGCCGGGATGATGGCGCGCCGCGCCGCGCTCATCGGGATCGGCGCGTCGTCCTCGTCCTCCGCCTCGGTCTTCGGTTCGGGCTTGGCCTGCGGCGCGGGCGCGGGCTCGGGCCGCGCGGCCGTGGGCTGCGCAGGCGCGGAGGGCGCCGTCTGGGGCGCGGGAGGCGCGGGCTGCGGCGCCACGCCGGTGCGGTTCGACAGGCCCAGGCGATGGACCTTGCCGATCACGGCGTTGCGCGTCACGCCACCGAGTTCCTTGGCGATCTGGCTCGCCGACTGGCCCTCGTTCCACATTTTCTTGAGCGTTTCGACGCGCTCGTCGGTCCAGGACATGCAATGCCTCCGATCGGTTGGGCGGTGGCCCGCCGTTTCAGTTGCGACGTGCCGATTTACACAGCCACGCGCGGCAGTTCAACCCGCACCGCGCGTCGCGGCGCGTGTCGATGCAGATGCGATGCCATCTCCACCAGCCTTGCCACCGCGCGCATGACGGCTACAACCCCGACCTCAGGAGGCACGCATATGAGCATCGACACCGACCAGGGGATCCGCCGTTTCGGCCGGTTCAACACATTGGGGACCGCAACGCTCGCAAGCCGCGAGATCCGCCGCTTTCTCAACGTCTGGGCGCAGACGGTGATGGCGCCGCTGATCAACGCGGCGCTGTTCCTGCTCATCTTCACCATCGCCATCGGCCCGCAGAGGGGCGACGTGATGGGGGTGGCTTTCCTGCATTTCCTCGCCCCCGGCCTGCTGATGATGACGGTGATCCAGCAGGCGTTCGCCAACACCTCGTCCTCGCTGGCTTCGGCCAAGGTGCAGGGCAACATCGTCGACACGCTGATGGCGCCGCTGTCACCGGCCGAGGTTCTGGCCGGCTACGTCGCGGGATCGGTGGCGCGCGGGCTGATCGTCGCGGTGGTCATCACCATCGGCGTCTGGCTATTTCTCGGCGTCGGTCTGGCGCATCCCTTCTGGGCGCTGGTCTTCTGGGTGTTCGGCTCGATCTTCATGGGATCGCTCGGACTCATCGCCGGGATCTATGCGCAGAAGTTCGACCAACTCGCCGCGATCACCAATTTCCTCGTGACGCCGCTCGCCTTCCTGTCGGGCACCTTCTACTCGATCGACGCGCTGCCGGGCTTCATGCAGGTGATGAGCCACGCCAACCCGTTCTTCTACCTGATCGACGGGGCGCGCTACGGCATGATCGGCGTGTCAGACAGCTCGCCCGTTCTGGGCCTCGGCGTGGCGCTGGTGTCCTGCTTGGTGGTGGTCGGCCTGGCCTGGACCTGGCTGCGAAAGGGCTACAGGCTCAAGCCGTGAGCCTGCTGCGCGACGCCGTTCCCGCCGATTTCGAACGCCTCGCCGTCGGGCTGCCGCCGCAGGGGCTCTTGCTGCCCGAAGCGGGGCTGGTGACGGCGCCGGTGGCGATGCTGCTGGCGCGGCGCTGCGAGGATCTGCGCGCGTTGCAGGGCTGGGGCGCCTGCCTGATCGTCGAGGGCGATCTCATGGTCGGCTTTGTGCTGCTCAACGGCACGGATGCGGCGGGTCATGCCGAGTTCGGCTATGCCGTCTCGCCGGGCCAGCGCGGCCGCGGGCTTGCGGGCGCGGCGGTCGGGGCCTTCGTGACGCGCGCGGGCGACGAGGGGCTCGGGGCGCTTCTGGCCGAGACCGATCCCGGCAATGCGGGCTCGATCCGGGTGCTGGAGCGCAACCTCTTCACCCCCGTTCCCCCGACGCGCGAGGGGCGGCTGCGCTGGCGGCGCTACCTGCGCCGATAGAACGGGTCATCGGCAAGATCCGGCGCGGACGGCTGTTTCCGGGGTCTGATCTGCATCTGCCGTAGCTTCGATACGGATTGCGAGATTGCGCCGCGCCATGTGCCTCCGGGCGTTCGGGATCATCCGACATCGCCTCCGGCCCGCACGGCGGTTTTCCTCTTTTCGTCCGCGTCTTCCTCGCCTAACGTCGCGCCCATGACGCAGATCGCCGCCTTTGCCGCCCCCCGACGCCGACGCTGAAGCCCACCCGCTTCGCGACGCGGCCTCTTTTGCGTCTTCCTCCCCCCGCGACAATTGACTCGCCCCTGCCGCTGCGGCACCAACGGGGCCTCTTACAGGACCATTGCCATGATCCCCTCGATCCTGCCGACCTACAACCGCGCGCCGCTGTCCTTCGTGAAGGGCGAGGGCGTCTGGCTGCAGACCGAGGACGGGCGGCGATATCTCGATCTCGGCGCGGGTATCGCGGTCAACGCGTTGGGGCACGCCAACCCCGATCTCGTGGATGCGCTGACCACCCAAGCGAACGCGCTGTGGCATGTGTCGAACCTCTACCAGATCCCGGCGCAGCAGAAGCTGGCCGACGCGCTGGTCGAGCGCACCTTCGCCGACACCTGCTTCTTCACCAACTCGGGCACCGAGGCGATGGAGCTGGTGGTGAAGATGGCGCGGAAATACTGGCATGATCAGGGCCAGCCCGAGCGGACCCGCATCCTGACCTTCGAAGGCGCGTTCCACGGTCGGTCCTCGGCCGCGATCGCCGCCGTCGGGACCGAGAAGATGACCAAGGGGTTCGGGCCGCTTCTGTCGGGTTTCACGCAGCTGCCATGGGGCGATCACGAGGCGCTGCGCGAGGCGGCGGCGCAGGCCGATGTCGGCGCGATCCTGATCGAGCCGGTGCAGGGCGAGGGCGGCATCCGGCCCGTTCCCGACCAGTGCCTGAAGGGGCTGCGCGACCTGTGCGACGATATCGGCGCGCTGTTGATCTTCGACGAGGTGCAGTGTGGCATGGGCCGGACCGGCAAGTTGTTCGCCCATGAATGGGCGGGCGTCACGCCGGACATCATGATGGTCGCCAAGGGCATCGGCGGCGGCTTTCCCCTAGGTGCGGTGCTGGCGACCGAGGCGGCGGCGGCCTGCATGGTGGCGGGCACGCATGGCTCGACCTATGGCGGCAACCCGCTGGCCTGCGCCGTGGGGGCGAAGGTGATGGAGATCGTCGCGAGCGAAGACTTCCTCGACGGCGTCCGCGCCCGGTCGGGACGGCTGCGCCAAGGGCTCGAAGGGCTCGTCGCCAGCCACCCGGAGGTGTTCGAGGGCGTGCGCGGAACCGGGCTGATGCTCGGGCTGAAATGCAAGGGCGCGCCGGCCGATCTGGTGCAGGCGGGCTATGCCGAAGGCGTGCTCACCGTGCCTGCCGCCGACAACGTGGTGCGCCTGCTGCCGCCTCTCAACATCGCCGAGGCCGAGATCGACGAGGCGCTGTCCCGGCTCGACCGGGTGGCGGCGCGGGTCGGGTCCGATGCCGGGTAACTACCGCTTCAGGCCGCTGGTCGCCTCCGACCGGCGGCTCTTCGACCGCTGGCTGGCGGAGCCGCATATCGGCGGCTGGTGGGGCGATGCCGCCACCGAATGGGCCGAGATCACCCGCGACTGGGCCGAGGGCAACACCGGCACCGACATGCGCATCGTCGAGCATGAGGGGCATCCCTTCGCCTATGTGCAGGATTACGAAGCGCATTTCTACGACATGCCGCATTACGCGCAGCTCCCCAAGGGCGCGCGTGGCATGGATTCCTTCCTTGGTGATCCGGCCTATCTCGGGCGCGGCCACGGGGCGGCCTTTTTGCGGGCGCGGGCCCTGCAGCTGATCGCCGCGGGCGCACCGCTCGTCGCGGTCGATCCTTCGCCCGACAACACCCGCGCCATCGCCGCCTATCTGCGCGCAGGCTTCGAAGGCGACGCCGTGATGCCCTGCGAGGACGGCACGCCGATCCGGCTGATGACGCTGGCGCGGGCATGAGATCACCGTTCACCCATGACGCGGGAGGAGGTCGCGGCAGCGACGACGGGCAACGCCCGCTTTCCGACACCAGACCGAAGAGACAGCCATGACCCATTTCCTCGACATCCTGCCCACGCCCACCGCCGATCTGCGCCAGATGATCGGCCAGGCCCGCACCATGAAGGACGCGCGCCGCGACCGCCCCAAGGGGATGTGCGACGACGAGACACCACTGGACGGGCGGATGGTCGCGCTGATCTTCGAGAAGCCCTCGACCCGCACCCGTGTCAGCTTTGACGTGGGCGCGCGGCAGATGGGCGCGCAGACCATGGTGCTGTCGGGCACCGACATGCAGCTCGGCCATGGCGAGACCATCGCCGACACGGCGCGGGTGCTGTCGCGCTACGTCGATCTCATCATGATCCGCACCTTCGAGGAGCAGACCCTGCTGGAGATGGCCGAGAACGCCACCGTGCCGGTGATCAACGGTCTCACGAACCGCACCCACCCGTGCCAGATCATGGCCGACATCATGACCTTCGAAGAGCATCGCGGACCCATCAAGGGCCGCAAGGTCGTCTGGTCCGGCGATGGCAACAACGTCTTCGCGAGCTTTGCGCAGGCCGCCGCGCAGTTCGAGTTCGACCTCGTCTTCACCGGGCCGCGCCCGCTCGACCCCGAGCCCGAGATCCTCGAGGCGGCGCGCGCGGCGGGCGGCAATATCGAGATCGTCCGCGATCCGATGGCGGCGGTCGAAGGCGCCGATCTCGTGGTCACCGACACATGGGTGTCGATGCACGACCCGGTCTCGGCGCGCGAGCGTCGGCACAACCAGCTGCGCGGCTATCAGGTCAATGCCGAGCTGATGGGTCGCGCCAAGCCGGACGCGCTCTTCATGCACTGCCTGCCCGCGCATCGCGACGACGAGGCGACGAGCGAGGTGATGGACGGGCCGCATTCGGTGATCTTCGACGAGGCCGAGAACCGGCTGCATGCGCAAAAGGCGGTCATGCGCTGGTGCTTGGGCGTGTGACGCCCCCGTTCCGGCTGGTGCCGCTCGCCGTCGAGGATGCCGAGGCGCTCGCGGCCTTCGAGGTGGCGAACCGCGACTGGTTCGAGCGCGAGGTGCCGCCGCGCCCGGCGGCCTATTTCGACGCGGACGCGCTGCGCGAGATCCTGCGTGAGATGCTGGAGGGGCCGGAGGCCGAGCGTGCCCGCTTCTTTCTGGTGCGGGCCATGGACGGGACGATCATGGGCCGGGTCAACCTGACCGGCATCACCGATGGGCCGCGCGGCCGCGAGGCGGAGGTCGGCTACCGCGTCGGGCCCGCCCATGCGCGGCAGGGCCTTGCCCGCGCGGCGCTGGGCGTGGCGATCCACATGGCGCGCGAAATCGGGCTCGATCGGCTGAAGGCAAAGGTCCCCGAATACCATGTCGCCTCGATCCGGGTACTGGAGGCCAACGGCTTCATGCCCACGGGGGAGGCGCCCGTGATGGCCGAACTGCACGGCGCGCCGCTGTCGCTTTCGCACTACGCTCGCGATCTGTGACGGGGAACGCGGGCCTGCGCCTTGCGTTGTTTCCGGATTCCAAGCACCGGAGACCGCCATGCCCCGCCCCGACGCCATCGCCTTCGACGCCGTGGAGACGCTGTTCTCGTTGGAAAAACTGCGCCCCCGGATGGAGCAGGCCGGCCTTGAGAGTTACCAACTCGAGAGCTGGTTCGCACAGATGCTGCGCGACGCCTTCGCGCTGGGCGCGCTCGACATCTACAGGCCGTTCCGGGAGGTGGCCGAGGCCACGCTCGATGGGATGATGACCGCCAAGGGCATCGGGGGGCGTGCGGAGAGGATCGAGGCGATCCTTTCGGGCTTTACCGAGCTTGACGCCGAACCGGATGTAAAGCCCGCGATGCAGGCGGTGGCGCGGGCCGGCGTGTCGATCGCCACGCTGACCAATGGCAGCGAAAAGATCACTCGCGCGCTGATCGAGCGAAACGGGCTGTCGGAACTGGTCTCGCAGGTGATCTCGGTCGACGAGGTAGGCCACTGGAAACCGGCGGCTCGGGTCTATCACCACGCCGCCGCGCGGATCGGCGTGCCGCCCGAGCGGCTCGCCCTCGTCGCAGCACATGGCTGGGACGTGCAGGGCGCGCGCAGCGCCGGGTTGATCACCGGTTATGTCGCACGCAAAAGCAAGCCGCGCAGCGCGGTCATGGCCGAGGCGGATGTCGAAGCGGCGTCGCTGCCCGAGGTCGTGGAGGGGCTTCTGAACGCCTGAGGCTCAGAGGTTTCGCAGAATCTCGCGGAGTCCGTCCTCGGTGACAAGGCGCGCGGCGGCCTTCGCCGAGACCCAGCGCCTGTCGCGGCGCTTCACCTCGGGATAGATATCAAGCACCTTCTTGGCCTTCACCTCGAACACCCGCGTGATGCAGATGTCCTCATCCCCGTGCTTGGACTGCTTGACCGCGACGAAGGTGCCGATGGGCTTGCGCTTGACCTTGCCCTCGCGGACACCGGCCTCTTCCCAAGCCTCGACCAGTGCGGCTTCGCTGTCGTGCTTGCCCTCCATGGGCCAGCCCTTGGGCAGGATCCAGCGCCCTTCGGAGGAGGTCACGAGAAGCACTTCGCGGCCCTTTTCGCCCTTGCGATGGCACAGGGCGGCGAGTTGGCGGTGGATCGGGGTGGTGTAGTTGCCGGACATGTCGTCCGGTAGGTCCTTAGGGCTCATCTGAGGCTGCCTCGATAATCGTACCGTTCTTGTTCTTGTGATCATTAACATAACATCACGAACAGGTAATGCAATCTGACCAATCCATATCCTACGGCCTAGGGCAAATTGTGGCGCGATAGCCGCGACGTCGGAATCAGGTCCCGCGCGGCTTGGCGCGCAGGGTCGGCGCCGCCTCGGTCGGGTCTTCGGGCCAAGGGTGGCGCGGATAGCGGCCGCGCATATCACGGCGCACATCCGCATAGGAGCTGGCCCAGAAGCCGGGCAGGTCGTCGGTGACCTGCACCGGCCGCCCGGCGGGCGAAAGGAGTGTCATCTTGAGAGGCGTGCCGCCGACGGTCGGGTGCCGCGTGACGCCGAACACCTCCTGCAGCCTGAGCGAAACCGCGGGCTGCGCGTTGTCATAATCGATCGGAACCTGCCGCCCCAGCGGCGTAGTGAAGCCCGGCGGCGCCTCGCGGTCGAGCGTCTGGGTCTGGTTCCAGTCGAGCATCGCGCGCCACGGCCCGAGCAGGTCGAAACCCTTCCAGTCGCCCGCGCTCCTCACGCCGCCGAAGAACGGCAGCAGCCAGTCCTCCAGCGTCTCCATGAGGGTGTCGTCCGACAGGTCCGGCAGATCTGCGCCGCCCGCGCGCACCAGCAGGACCCGGGTGCGAAACCGCTCGGCGGCGGGCGAGGGGCGCAGGCCGAGCTGGCGCACGCCGATCAGCATGGCGCGGGCAACCTGATCCTCGGGGGCGTCGCGCCAGATCCGGTCCGACAGGGCGATGGCGCCGAGACGCTCCTGCAATCGCGCCACGACACGGTTCTCGCGCTTGGACCAGTCGCAGAGCGTCACCTCGGCGATGCGGTCGGGAAAGATCTCGCGCAGCTCCGCCTCCTCGATCCGCGCCGCCATGCGGAGCCGCGCCTCGGGTACGTCGTCGGAGAGATCCGTCGCCACGATCAGCCGGGCGCCCGCAAGCGGATCGGTCGCTGCCATCACCGCGCCGCGCCCGCCCGACAGCAGCCAGCGCGGATCGTCGCCCGGCCGGCGCAGCCCGATCCGGTCGGGATAGGCGAGTGCGGCCATCGCGCCGGGCGACATTTCGGGACCCGTGGCGCGGCCCCGCGACAGGCGCCTCGCCTCGTCGCGGATACGGGCGAGCGTGCCCATGTCCGGGCCACCGTGTAGGTCGCGCCGTCCGGCGATGGCGGCGAGGCGGACGGAGAGGTCGGCCCCCGCGCCGCGCATCGGGTCGCGCTCGCCCATGAGAGCGGCGAGAGGGGCCGCCTGCGCGCCCGCCAGTTCCAGCATGTGGCCCAGCCGGGGATGCAGCGGCAGCCCGGCAAGGCGGCGTCCATGCGCGGTGATCGATCCCGCGGCGTCGAGGGCGCCCAGATCGCGCAGGAGCGCCTGCGCCTCGGTGAGGGCGGGCCCGGGCGGCGGGGTCAGGAAGGGCAGGGCCTCCGAGCCCCATTGCGCCAGTTCGAGCGCCAGCGGCGCGAGGTCGGCGCTGGCGATCTCGGGCAGGGGAAAGGCTGCGAGCGCGCCCTCCTCGCCACGGGTCCAGAGGCGATAGGCGACGCCGGGGGCGACCCGGCCGGCGCGGCCTGCGCGCTGATCGGCCTCGGCCCGCGTCGCCTTTTCCGTTACCAACCGCGACATGCCCGATCCGGGGTCGAAACGGGCCCGGCGGGCGCGGCCCGCATCGACGACGACGCGGATGTCGGGGATCGTCAGCGAAGTCTCGGCGATGGAGGTCGCCAGCACCACCCGTCTGCCCCTCCCCGGCTCTAGCGCCGCGGCCTGTTGGGCGGGCGGCAGCGCACCATAAAGCGGCAGCACCTCGCAACCCGAGAGGCGCGACGTCAACAGCCCCTGCACCCGCCGGATCTCGCCCTCGCCGGGCAGGAACACCAAGATCGAACCTTCAGCCTCGGCGGCGGCCCGGACCACGAGGTCGGCGGTCTCCGTCTCGAGCCGTGCGCGCGGCCCGAGCGGACGGTCGAGCCAGCGCGTCTCGACCGGAAAGCTGCGGCCTTCGGAGACGACGACTGGCGCGCCCATCAGATCGGCCACGGGCTGCGCGTCGAGCGTGGCCGACATCGCCACGAGCACCAGATCCTCGCGCAGCGCGGCCCGGATTTCGAGGCACAGAGCGAGGCCGAAATCGGCGTTGAGAGAGCGTTCGTGGAATTCGTCGAAGATCACCGCGCCGATGCCCGAAAGCTCGGGGTCCGATTGCACCATCCGCGTCAGGATGCCTTCGGTCACGACCTCGATCCGGGTGCCCTTGGAAACCTTGGCCTCGCCACGGATGCGAAATCCGACCGTCTCGCCGACCCGTTCGCCCAGCGTCGCGGCCATCCGCATGGCTGCCGCACGGGCGGCGAGGCGGCGCGGCTCGAGCATGATGATGCGCCCCGTGATCCGTGGCAGCATCGCCAACGGCACCCGCGTCGTCTTGCCCGCGCCGGGCGGGGCCATCAGCACCGCCTGTCCTTCGCGCTCGATCGCGGCGAGCAGGTCGGGCAGGGCATCGTCGATCGGCAGTCGGGTCATGGCGCGCCTCGGATCGGCCGGGTCTGGGACGCTGCCCCCGCCGCCCGTCGGCGGCTCCCCCGGAGTATTTCAGGTGCAAAGTCGCATGCGAAAAGGCCCGGCGCCTCGCGAGAGGGCCGGGCCTTTCTGATCGCGATCCGAAAGGATCAGGCGTTGGCGGCAGCGGCCTTCGCGAGCTCTTTCTTGACCTTCAGAGCGGCGTCCGACAGGTCCTCGGCCTTTGCTTTGGTCAGGAAGGCGTCGAGCCCGCCACGGTGATCGACCGAGCGCAGCGCATGCGAGGAGATGCGGAACTTGAAGCTGCGGCCCAGCGTGTCCGACAGCATCGTCACATCTTGCAGGTTGGGCAGGAACCGGCGACGGGTCCTGTTCTTGGCGTGGCTGACATTGTTGCCAGTCATCGGGCCTTTTCCGGTCAGTTCGCAACGGCGCGACATGGTCTCATCCTTCGTGTCTCGGGGCCTGGCAGAAATCCGCGCCCGGGGGCAGGGATACGGCGTCGGCAACGGGGCCGGGCCATGAATTCGGTCAGGGGGCCTTACGGGGATTCCATGGCCCCGTCAAGCGCTCCGCAGCGCCCGCGCGAGCGGATCGAGCACCGTGCGTGCTGCCGCCGAGGGGGCCGCGCGCCCCGCCTCGACCTCGGCACGCATCTCCCCGAGCCGGGCCGCGAGAGCGGCGTCCGAGGCCAAGAGAGCCTCGACGCCCGTGCGCAGCTCGTCCTCGAACCACTGGCCAGCCTGCGCCGACCGCATCCGCGCTGTCACGCCGCTGTCGCGCCGCCATGCAGCCAGTCGCTCCACCTCGGCCCAGGCCTCACCCAGCCCGGCGCCGGTGAGGGCCGAGATCGTCCGTGCCGCCGGAATGCCCTCGGGGTCGGTGTCGCGCCCGCGCATCAGCCGCAGCGCGCCCGCGTAATCGGCCCGCGTGCGCATCGCCTGCGCCGCGAGATCGCCATCGGCCTTGTTGACCAGCACCAGATCCGCGATCTCCATGATGCCGCGCTTCACGCCCTGTAGTTCGTCGCCGCCGGCGGGGGCGAGCAGCAGGAGGAACACGTCCGTCATGCGGGAGACCAGCGTTTCGGACTGGCCCACACCGACCGTCTCGACGATCACCACATCGAAGCCCGCCGCTTCGCAGAGCAGCATCGCCTCGCGGGTGCGCCTCGCCACGCCACCCAGCTGCGTGGCGGCGGGGGAGGGGCGGATGAAAGCGCAACTCTCGCGGCTCAGCTGCTCCATCCGGGTCTTGTCGCCCAAGATCGAGCCGCCCGAGCGCGCCGAGGACGGATCGACCGCCAGCACCGCCACGCGTTTCCCGGCGTCGACCAGCCGCAGGCCCAATGCCTCGATCACGCTCGACTTGCCGACGCCCGGCGTACCGGACAGCCCGACGCGCAACGCCGCGCGCGATGGGTCCGCCAGACGGTCGAGCAGCGCCTCGGCGGCGGCGCGGTGATCGGTGCGGGTGCTCTCCACAAGCGTGATCGCCCGCGCCAGCGCCCGCCGATCGCCAGCGACCAGACGCGCGGCCAGATCCTCGATCTCGATGCTCATGCCCCGTTGTCGCGGGACGGCCGCGCTCTGTCCAGCCTCAGCGGCAGATTGCCTCGGCCTGCTCGGCAAAGGCCTTGTAGCGGCGCCAGAACGCCGCGGTGCCGTCGCCCTGCCGGGTATCCTGCGCCTTTTGCGGGTCCTTGAAGAACTTCGCCGCCCGCCGTTGCTCGCTCCCCGAGAGGGTCGCGTCGGCCGCACCTTGCACGCAAGAGCACAGCGAGGCATTGGCCGCCGGCCTGCCGCTTGCCTCGCAGGCGCGGCTGATCGCCCCGGAGGGCCGCCCGCTGCCGCAAGCCGCCAGCGCCGAAAGCGCGATGATGGAAATGATGATGCGCATGCCCGTTTCCCCGTCCGACCGGCCCGGGTTGACCCGGATCGCGGTGCTGCTCTGCCGGGGCACAAGATGACGCAAGCCGGAGCGCTGTGCAATTCGACCGCGCGGCACTGCATCGGGGTTTGCCTCACGATGGCGTGAGCGGATGCGCGCGGCTCGCCCGCGCGGCCCCATTGACCGAAACACCGAACCCCTGCATATGCGGGCCATGACCGAGCTTTCGCACATCCGCAACTTCTCCATCGTGGCGCATATCGACCACGGTAAATCGACGCTTGCCGACCGGCTGATCCAGTCGACCGGGACGGTGCAGGACCGCGAGATGAAGGCCCAGCTGCTCGACAGCATGGACATCGAGCGCGAGCGCGGCATCACCATCAAGGCGCAGACCGTCCGCATCGACTACAAGGCGCTCAATGGCGAGACCTATGTTCTCAACCTGATCGACACGCCCGGTCACGTCGATTTCGCCTATGAAGTCTCCCGCTCGATGCGCGCGGTCGAGGGCTCGCTTCTCGTGGTCGATTCGACCCAAGGGGTCGAGGCGCAGACGCTCGCCAACGTTTACCACGCGCTCGACGCGGATCACGAGATCGTCCCGGTCCTGAACAAGATCGACCTGCCGGCCTCGGAGCCCGACCGGATCAAGGAACAGATCGAGGACGTGATCGGCATCGACGCCTCCGAGGCGATGCTGGTCTCTGCCAAGACCGGCGAGGGCATCCGCGAGACGCTCGAAGCCATCGTCCACCGCCTGCCCGCGCCCAAGGGCGACCGCGACGCGCCGCTCAAGGCGATGCTGGTCGATTCGTGGTACGACCTCTACCTGGGCGTCGTGGTCCTCGTGCGGATCATGGACGGCGTGCTCAAGAAGAACGACCGCATCACCTTCATGCAGAACGGCACCATCCATCAGGTCGACCGGATCGGCGTGTTCAAGCCGGGCATGCTGCCGGTCGAGGAGTTGGGGCCGGGCGAGATCGGCTTTCTCACCGCCTCGATCAAGCAGGTG
This sequence comes from Limimaricola cinnabarinus, assembly GCF_047631075.1. Lineage (NCBI taxonomy): Bacteria > Pseudomonadati > Pseudomonadota > Alphaproteobacteria > Rhodobacterales > Paracoccaceae > Limimaricola > Limimaricola cinnabarinus. The sequence goes on along the minus strand of NZ_JBLHYX010000015.1, from coordinate 48,507 downwards.
CGTGACACCAAGGTCGGTGATACCATCACCCATGAGAAGAAGGGCGCGACGACGCCGCTGCCAGGCTTTGCGCCTTCGGTGCCGGTGGTGTTCTGCGGGCTGTTCCCCGTCGATTCGGCCGAGTTCGAGGATCTGCGCAACGCCATCGAGAAGCTGGCGCTGAACGACGCCTCCTTCTCCTACGAGATGGAGACCTCGGCAGCCCTCGGCTTCGGCTTCCGCTGCGGTTTCCTCGGGCTCTTGCACCTCGAAGTCATCCGCGACCGGATCGACCGGGAATACGACATCGACCTGATCACCACCGCGCCTTCGGTGGTCTATCACGTCCACATGCGCGACGGCACGATGCAGGAGCTGCACAACCCCGCCGACATGCCTGACCTCACCCATGTCGATCATATCGAGGAGCCGCGGATCAAGGCGACGATCATGGTCCCCGACGACTACCTCGGTGACGTGCTCAAGCTGTGTCAGGACCGGCGCGGCATCCAGCAGGAGCTGACCTATGCGGGCTCGCGCCCCCTCGTGGTCTATGACCTGCCGCTCAACGAGGTGGTGTTCGACTTCTACGACCGGCTGAAATCGGTGACCAAGGGCTATGCCAGCTTCGACTACCAGATCACCGGCTACCGGCAGGACAACCTCGTGAAGATGTCGATCCTCGTCAACGACGAGCCGGTCGACGCGCTGTCGATGATGGTGCATCGCGACCGGGCCGAGATGCGGGGCCGGGCGATGGTGGAAAAGCTCAAGGAGCTGATCCCCCGCCACATGTTCAAGATCCCGATCCAGGCCGCGATCGGCGGCAAGGTCATCGCCCGCGAGACGCTTTCGGCGATGCGCAAGGACGTGACGGCCAAGTGCTATGGCGGCGACGCGACCCGCAAGCGCAAGCTTCTGGACAAGCAGAAGGCGGGCAAGAAGAAGATGCGCCAGTTCGGCAAGGTGGACATTCCGCAGGAAGCGTTCATCTCTGCGTTGAAGATGGATAGCTGATCGACAGATTCTAAGAATCTGTCGAGATTTCTGCTTGGCAGTAGCCGTTATTTGTGGCCGAAATACTTAAATGCTGACTAAGAGTATGGTGACCCGCTAATCCTTCGGTCGCTAACTTTTATTGTGCGATGGCCGCTATTTCCTGCAACTTCGTCAAGTAAATCAATTAGGTCGCCTTGAGTTCTTTCGAGCGACAGAAATTGCGATGAGGAAAATGCGTCTATAATTTGAGGTGGCTTCCCGAGAAAAAAGATCTTATCCCTTGAGCGTATTTGGGTAATTTCGTTGATCCTATCGACCATCCATTTGGCAGCCGTGAGTGATGCTAAATTTTGATTAGTGCGCATGATCGAAGGTGTGCATACATATACACATAGATTGGGTGTGAGAGGGATTAATGCGCGACCACGTATTTGGCTTGATGCAAGGCTATATGTAAGCCAATCTAGGCTCCCATCTCCAAAAACGAACTTTTTTATAGGGGAATGGATCAAAACAAAGTACTGATTGGGTGAAGGCGATTTCTCGCAGATTTCCTTCGCTATTCTATAGTTGTTTAGCATGTTTCCTTTGCCGGTCTCTTCATCAGCCGGTAGGCCAAACTTACTACCATATTTTTCGTACCGAGCGCGATTTGCTGGGCTACGAATTAGCAGGGAGTAAACCAGGAGGAGTAGTTGTCTACGGGTGCTTTCATCTAGGTGATAGTACTTGCAGACATCGCGCAGGTCCCTATTATTTTTGAGGAAGAGATGTAATAGCGCCAAAAACTCTCTCGGCGTCTGCCCGAGTGGTTTAAAATTCCTAATCCTATAAATTACTTTGTGAACTTCGTTGTCAATGTCGAAGTAGTCTTCGAAGTTTGTTTCCCATACGCTACCTCTGAAAAGCGTATGTCCATGTATTTTAAAGCCAATCCTTCTATTTTCTGCTCGTTTTTTTAGAATTTTACCACTTGGTTCGATCCAAGAAACGTTGCCTTCTCGGTCAGCCCAGTAGGTTTGTAGGGCAACGGGCCACCAATGGTGATTCTTGGATCTCTTTTTTGACGGCATTTGCTATCTCTATGCTCAGGTCGACCTTAGGATCGCACTTGCCTGCCTACCAAATCCAATGGTTGATCGTCTATAAGTTGTTAATGAGAGGGTCTTCACCCCCGCCCACTCGTCTCCTGCAACGCATCGATCCGCTCGCTGGCCTTAGCTTTGGTCAGCCCGTCGTCGAACTCTTCCCCGGCCTCCTCGCACAGCGTCTTGAGATAGCTCGCCTGCGCGCCGGTCATCGGCTCGTCGCCGGTCACCCAATCCTCCGGGTCCTTCTCGGCATTGCCCTGAGGCTGGCTCTTGGGACTGTCGGTCATGGCACGATCTCCTGTTCTGGAGTTCGTATAATGTTCCACGCACCAATGCGTTCCCCGCGCCGATGATCACACCGGCGCGAGGCGCCTCTCAGCCTTCGAGAAAGCCCCTGACTGCCGCCTCGACCTCGCGCGGCTTTTCCGCGTGCAGCCAATGCCCGGCGCCATCGATCTGCTCGAAGCTCGGGTCGGCGAACAGCGCCCGGATCGCGTCGTGGTGGTCTTCCGTCACGTAGGACGAGTTCGTCCCCGACATGAACAAGGCGGGGCCAATGAACCGCCCCTCGACCTTCGGGAAACCGAGGATCGTCTCCATGTCGCGCTCCAGCACGTCGAGGTTCAGCTTCCAGCGCTTTTCCGACAGATCGAGCGATTGCAGGAAGAACGCCGCCGTCGCGGCCTCCAGATCGCCCATCATCTCGGCGGCGTCGGACCGGCTGGCGATGGCCTCCAGATCGAGCTGCTTCATCTTGCGGATGTTGTCGATCTGGTCGTGGCCGTATTCGACAGGGGCGATATCGGCCACGACGAGGCGGCGGACGAGGTCGGGGCGGGTGAGGGCGAGGACCATGGACGCCTTGCCGCCCATGGAGTGACCCAGCACGTCCGAGGCCCCGTGATGCTCCAGCACCTCGGCCAGATCCTCGGCCATGCCGAAGTAATCATGGCTCTCGGTCCAGTGGCTGTCGCCGTGGTTGCGCATGTCGACCGAGATCACCTGCCGGTCGGTGCCGAGGCGGCGCGCGATGACGCCCCAGTTGCGGGCCGAGCCGAACAGGCCGTGGACGATCAGGAGGGGCGGGCGGTCGGAGGGCTCTCCGGTGAGGATGGTATTGAGCATGAGAGAGGTTGTAGCGCATGCGCCCGATGACGCCAGCCCCCACACCGCCCATTGAGTGCCGGGGCCGGGGGCGCTAACAAAAGGGATGGACCGTACCACGATAACCGGCTGGACGCGCGAGATTTCCCGGCTTCTGTCTGACAGGGCAGGGGTCGAGGGGCGCAGCCTTGGCGACCGGCTCGACCGCGCCGCCCCGGCGCTGCCGCCGGAGATCCTGTCACGCGCGCGCTTTCTCGCCGCCGCCGAGGCCGTGGCGCGGATGCCCGGACGGGCCGAGGCGATCGACATGGAGCGGGTCGAGACGGCCTATGTCACCGTGCAGAGCTGGCTCATGGCCGAGGAGCCGAACGAGCTGCGCCACGCGCTGCGCCGGGCCTTGTGGATCAGGCGAGCGCGCTCGGCCGCCACGATCCTCATCGCCGCGCTGATCGCGGGCGTGCTGTGGCGCGAGGTCCTGTGACCCCGCGCCCGCGTCTTCAGAGGTTCGGGTAGAGCGGGAACCGCTCGCACAGCGCCTCGACTTCACCGCGCACCTTGGCCTCGACATCCGCATTGCCCTCGGCGCCGTTCGCCGCCAGCCCGTCGACCACCTCGACGATCCAGTCGGCGATCTGCCGGAACTCGTCCTCGCCAAAGCCGCGGGTGGTGCCCGCGGGCGAGCCCAAGCGGATGCCCGAGGTCACGGCGGGCTTTTCGGGGTCGAAGGGGATGCCGTTCTTGTTGCAGGTGATGTTGGCGCGGCCCAGCGCGTCCTCGGTCGCGTTGCCTTTCACGTTCTTGGGCCGCAGATCGACGAGCATCAGGTGACTGTCGGTGCCGCCCGTCACGATGTCGAGCCCGCCCTTCATCAGCTGATCGGCGAGCGCCTGGGCGTTCTTGACCACCTGCTCCTGGTAGGTCTTGAACTCGGGGCGCAGCGCCTCGCAGAAGGCCACGGCCTTGCCGGCGATGACATGCATGAGCGGGCCGCCCTGAATGCCCGGGAAGATCGCCGAGTTGACCTTCTTGGCGATGGCCTCGTCATTGGTGAGGATCATGCCGCCGCGCGGACCGCGCAGTGTCTTGTGCGTGGTGGTGGTGGCGACATGCGCATGCGGGAAGGGCGAGGGGTAGAGCCCCGCCGCGACGAGACCCGCGAAGTGGGCCATGTCGACAAGCAGCCACGCCCCGACGCTGTCGGCGATCTCGCGCATGCGGGCGAAATCGATGATCCGCGGAATGGCCGAGCCGCCTGCGATCAGCATCTTGGGCTGATGCTCGGTGGCGAGCGACTGGATCTGGTCGTAGTCGATCTGCTGGTCCTGCTGGCGCACGCCGTACTGGATCGCGTTGAACCACTTGCCCGACTGGTTCGGCTTGGCGCCGTGGGTCAGGTGCCCGCCCGCGTCGAGGCTCATCCCGAGGATGGTGTCGCCCGGCTGCAAGAGCGCCTGAAACACGCCTTGGTTCGCCTGGGAGCCGGAGTTGGGCTGCACATTGGCGAATTCGCAGTCGAACAGCTGCTTGGCACGGTCGATGGCAAGGTTCTCGGCCACGTCGGCAAACTCGCAACCGCCATAGTAGCGACGGCCCGGGTAACCTTCGGCGTATTTGTTGGTGAGCACCGAGCCCTGCGCCTCAAGCACGGCGGCCGAGACGATGTTCTCGCTCGCGATCAGCTCGATCTCGTGGCACTGACGGCCAAGCTCATCGGTGATCGCGCGGGCGATCTCGGGGTCGCGGGTGGCGAGCGTTTCGGTGAAAAAGCCGTCGTCGCGGGTGGAAGCGGTCATCTCGGACACCTCGTGAGGGGTTGCGTCGCGGCACTCTTAACCCAGCGACAAGGAGGCCAAAAGCCCCGAAACCGTCGCAGCGGGGGCCGTTCGCGGCGCGGCGGCGCGCGGCTTGCCTTTCGGGGGCGGCTGTCGGACAACCAATCGGCAGCATCGGGGGGAGACAGGGACTTGGGCATCGACCGCATCGCCTTTCTGGCCAGCGAGACCGCTGTGGCGCAGGAGACCCGCGAACGTCTCGCCGCGCGCTACGGGGACAGCCCGCTCGACGAGGCCGACATCGTCGTGGCGCTCGGCGGCGACGGCTTCATGCTGCAGACGCTGCACGCGACCGAAGGGCTCGATCTGCCGGTCTACGGGATGAACCGCGGCACTGTCGGTTTCCTGATGAACGCGTTCTCAGAAGACGACCTGCCCGAGCGGCTCGCCGCCGCCGAGGAGGCGATCATCAACCCTCTCGCCATGACCGCCGAGACCGCCTCGGGCGAAGTGCATCGGGGCCTCGGGATCAACGAGGTGAGCCTTTTGCGTGCAGGGCCGCAGGCTGCGAAGCTCAAGGTGATCGTCGACGGGCGGGTGCGACTCGAGGAGCTGGTCTGCGACGGCGCGATGCTGGCCACGCCGGCTGGATCGACGGCCTACAACTACTCCGCCTACGGGCCGATCCTGCCGATCGGGGCCGACGTGCTGGCGCTCACCGCGATCGCGCCGTTCCGGCCCCGGCGCTGGCGCGGGGCGCTGCTGCCCACCGCCGCCACGGTCCGCTTCGAGGTGCTGGAGGCCGAGAAGCGCCCGGTGATGGCCGATGCCGACAGCCGCCTCGTGCGCGACGTGATCGCGGTCGAGATACGCTCCGAGCCACGGGTGCGGCACCGGATCCTGTTCGATCCGGGCCACGGGCTCGAAGAACGCCTGATCCGCGAGCAATTCGCCTGAACCGGTCTCAGCCCGCCGCGGCTTTCGAGGCGCCATAGCCCAGCGGCGCCATCGCGGCGCGCAACTCGTCGAGGATCGCCGGATCGTCGATCGTGGCGGGCATGGCGAACTCCTCGCCATCGGCGATCTTGGCCATGGTGGCGCGCAGGATCTTGCCCGAACGCGTCTTGGGCAGCCGCTCGACCACCACCGCCAGCTTGAAAGCCGCCACCGGGCCGACGCGTTCGCGCACGAGGTCCACCGCCTCACGCAGGATCTCCTCGGCCGGGCGGGCGCAGTTGCGGTTGAGGCACAAAAAGCCCATTGGCAGTTGACCCTTGAGCGGATCGGCCACGCCGATCACCGCGCATTCGGCCACGTCGGGATGATCGGCCAGCACTTCCTCCATGCCCCCGGTCGAAAGACGATGCCCCGCCACGTTGATCACGTCGTCGGTTCGCGCGAGGATCGACACGTAGCCATCCTCGTCGACCAGCCCCGCATCGCCGGTGGCGTAATAGCCGGGATAGGTCGAGAGGTAGCTGCGCCGATAGCGCGCCTCGTCGCCCCAGATGCCCGACAGCGTGCCGGGCGGCAGCGGCAGCCGGATCGCCACGGCCCCCAACTCGCCGCGCGGCTTGTCCCGGCCGCCCTCGTCGAGGATATGCACGTCGTAGCCCGGCATCGGCACGGTCGAGGAGCCGTCCTTGACCGGCAGAGCCTCGATCCCCACCGGATTGCCGGTGATGGTGTAGCCGGTTTCGGTCTGCCACCAGTGGTCATAGACCGGAACCCCCGCCACTTCGCGGGCCCAGGCCACCGTGTCGGGGTCGGCCCTTTCGCCCGCGAGGTAGATCGCGCGCAGGCCCGAGAGGTCGTGCGCCCTGGCCATCCGGCCTTCGGGATCCTCGCGCTTGATCGCGCGCAGCGCGGTGGGGGCGGTAAAGAAGGTGCGCACCTTGTTGCGCGCGATGACCCGCCAGAAGGCCCCCGCATCCGGCGTGCCCACGGGTTTGCCCTCATAGACGATGGTGGTGTTGCCATGCAGCAGGGGCGCGTAGCAGATATAGCTGTGGCCCACGACCCAGCCGACGTCGGAGGCGGCCCAGAACACCTCGCCGGGGGCGGTGTCGTAGATGTTCTTCATGGTCCAGTGCAGCGCTACGAGGTGCCCGCCGGTGGGGCGCACCACGCCCTTGGGCTTACCGGTCGTGCCGGAGGTGTAGAGGATGTAGGCCGGGTGGTCCGCCTCGACCGGCACGCAGTCGGCGGGCTCGGCCTCCTCCTGAAAATCGTGCCATTCGATGTCGCGGCCATGCTCGATCTCGGCCATGGCCTGCGGACGTTGCAGGATCACGCAGAACTCGGGCGCGTGTTCGGCTTCGCGCAGTGCCTGATCGAGCAGCGGCTTGTAGGGGACGACGCGGTGCGGCTCGATCCCGCAGGAGGCGGCAAGGATCGCCTTGGGGCGGCAATCGTCGATCCGTACCGCCAGCTCGCGCGCGGCGAACCCGCCGAAGACGACGCAATGGATCGCCCCGATCCGCGCGCAGGCTAGCATTGCCTCGAGCGCCTCGGGGATCATCGGCATATAGATGACGACGCGGTCGCCCTTTCCCACACCGCTCGCCTTGAGCGCGCCCGCAAGCCGCGCGACGCGGCCCAGAAGATCGCCATAGGTGATCTCGGTACGGCTTTCCGTCACCGGGCTGTCATGGATGATGGCGATGTCATGCGCGCGCCCCTCGGCTACGTGCCGGTCCACTGCGTTGTGACAGCCATTGACCAACCCGTCGGAATACCACGCGTACAGGGGGGCGTTCTCGTCCGAAAGCGCCCGGCTCGGCGGGCGGTGCCACTCGATGGCCTGGGCCGCCTGCAACCAGAACCCCTCCGGGTCGGCGCGCCAGCTCTCGTAGACTTCCGCGTATGTCATGTCCGTCCTCCCTCGAGGCGGAATCCTACGCCCGCCCAAGGGGTTCGGGCAAGCGTCACGAGCGTCGCGCCCGCCTGGATCGGATGCGGCGGGCCGGAGAAGTCGCGTATTCGGAGAGTGAGTTGCGGGGGAGGGCGCGCCTCCCCTCGCAGGTTCAGCCGTAATGGGCGACGGGTGTGCCCGCGATGGCCGACATGTTGAGAAGGCCGCGCGCCGTGATCGAAGGCGTCACGATATGCGCGCGGTTGCCCAAGCCCATCAGCAGCGGTCCGACCTCGAGGCCCGCGCCCTTCATCTTGAGGATGTTTCGCACGCCCGACGCCGCGTCGGTGTTGGCAAAGACAAGGCAGTTGGCTGCGCCGTCGAGCCGCGCGCCGGGAAAGATCCTCTCGCGCAGGGCCGGGTCGAGGGCCGCGTCGACATGCATCTCGCCCTCATAGGCGAAGTCGCGGCTCTCGGCGTCGAGGATCTCGAGCGCGGCGCGCATCCGGCGGCCCGAGGAGATGTCGAGATTGCCGAACTGCGAATGCGAACACAGCGCGATCTGCGGCACGATGCCAAAGCGGCGGATATGGCGCGCGCAGCCAAGGACCGTCTCGGCGATCTGCTCGGGCGTGGGCTCGGCATGAACCTGCGTGTCGGCCACGAAGAGCGGCCCATCCTCGAGGATCATCAGCGACAGCGCGCCCACGGGACGCAGGTCGGGCGTGCCCAGCACCTGCGTGACGTAGTTGAGATGCCACAGATATTGACCGAAGGTGCCGCAGATCAGGCTGTCAGCCTCACCGCGCTGTACCATCACCGCGCCGATGGCGGTGGTGTTGGTGCGCATCACGGCGCGCGCGATGTCGGGACTGACGCCGCGACGGGCCATGATCTCGTGATAGCTGCCCCAGTAGTCGCGATAGCGCGGGTCGTTCTCGGGGTTCACGATCTCGAAGTCGATGCCGGGGCGGATGGTAAGGCCCGCGCGCTCGCAGCGCGTCTCGATCACGTCCGGGCGGCCGATCAGGATCGGCGTGTCGGTGGTCTCCTCGATGATCGCATGCGCGGCGCGCAGCACCCGCTCGTCCTCGCCCTCGGCAAAGACGATGCGCCGCTCGGCGGAGCGCGCCGCGTCGAAGACAGGCCGCATCAGGAGCGCCGATTTGAACACCGAACTGTCGAGCCGGGCCTTGTAGGCCGCCATGTCGTCGATCGGTCGCGCCGCGACGCCGGTCTCCATGGCGGCGCGGGCCACGGCCGAGGCGACGACGCCCATCAGCCGTGGATCGAAGGGCTTTGGGATCAGGTAGTCGGGCCCGAATGTCAGCTGCTCGCCGCTATAGGCGGCGGCGGCCTCGGCGGAGGTCGTCGCACGCGCCAGCGCCGCGATGCCCTCGATGCAGGCGATCTTCATCTCGTCGTTGATCGTCGTGGCGCCGACGTCGAGCGCGCCGCGGAAGATGAACGGGAAACACAGCACGTTGTTGACCTGGTTCGGAAAGTCCGACCGGCCGGTGGCGATGATGGCGCCCGGTTTCACCTCGCGGGCGAGGTTGGGCATGATTTCGGGCGTCGGGTTGGCAAGCGCGAAGATGATCGGGCGCTCCGCCATCTTCCCGACCATCTCGGGCTTGAGCACGCCGGGGCCCGACAGGCCGAGGAACAGGTCGGCGCCGTCGATCACATCTCCAAGGCCCCGCGCACCGCCGGGCTGCGCATAGGCGGCCTTCTGCGGCGTCATGTCCTCGGTCCGGCCCTCATGGACGAGGCCCGCGAGGTCGCACAGGAACACGTTCTCTCGGCGGACGCCGAGCTTGAGCAGCATGTCGAGACAGGCGATGCCGGCAGCACCCCCGCCGGTCGAGACGACCTTGATCTCATCAAAGCTCTTGCCTGCCACGCGCAGCGCGTTGGTGGCGGCGGCCCCCACGACGATCGCGGTGCCGTGCTGGTCGTCGTGAAAGACGGGGATGTTCATCCGCTCGCGGCAGATCTTCTCGACGATGAAGCAGTCGGGGGCCTTGATGTCCTCGAGATTGATCGCGCCGAAGGTCGGCTCCAGCGCGCAGACGATCTCAGCGAGCTTTTCTGGATCGCTCTGGTCGAGTTCGATGTCGAAGCAATCGATATCGGCGAATTTCTTGAAGAGCACCGCCTTGCCTTCCATCACCGGCTTGGAGGCCAGCGCGCCGATATTGCCCAGCCCCAGCACGGCGGTGCCGTTGGTGACGACGGCGACGAGATTGCCGCGAGAGGTGTAGTCGCGCGCCGTGTCGGGGTTTGATTTGATTTCCAGACAGGCTTCGGCGACGCCGGGGGAGTAGGCGCGGGACAGATCCCGTCCATTCGCCAGCGGTTTCGTGGCGCGGATCTCGAGCTTTCCGGGCTTGGGCAGCCGGTGATAATCGAGCGCGGCCTGCCGCAGGCTGTCAGAGCCCCCGCGGGCGGTGTCGTCGGTGCTGTCGGCCATCGCGTCGTCTCTCCCCTGATCGGAATGGTTCAGCATTAAACCTTTCCGAAGGGGACGCGAAAGTCCTATCGCTTGTCGATTTGCTCCTGAAGCACGCTTATCCGCTCATCGGCCTGCCGCTCGGTCAGGGAGGCATCGAATTCCTCGCCGGTTTTGTCGCACAGGTCGCGCAGCAGCACCGCCTGCTTGGGGTTCATCGGCGCGTCGGGATCGTCCGGCGTGCGCGCCTCGGTTTCGGGCAGAACGGCCTTGGTGGGTTCGATCATCCTGTCTCCCTCCATATGGGCTACCAAGGGCAAACCCCTGCGCGAGGGGAGGGGTTCCGCGAGGGCGGACTTGCATCATGTGGGGCCGCGCGACACAGTTTCCGGCAAACCCCGATGGAGGCCCACCCATGTCGCTGGTCGATGACGCGCGCGCCGTGCGCGAGAACGCCTACGCCCCCTATTCCAATTTCAAGGTCGGCGCCGCGATCCGTGCGACCTCGGGCGCCGTCCATCTCGGTGTCAATGTCGAGAATGTCGCCTATCCGGAGGGGACCTGCGCCGAGGCGGGCGCCATCGCCGCGATGATCGCCGCTGGCGACAATGATATCGCCGAAGTGGCGGTGATCGCCGACAGCCCGGTGCCGGTCTCGCCTTGCGGCGGCTGCCGTCAGAAGCTCGCCGAGTTCGGCCGCGGCGACGTGAAGGTCACGCTGGCCACCACCGACGGCACCACCAGCGAGACGACGCTGGGCGCGCTGCTGCCCGGCGCCTTCGACCAGCACCAGATGGAACGCGCCTGATGGAGGCTCGCCGCCTCATCGCCGCGTTGCGCCGGGGCGACACGCTGCCGCCCGAGGCCATCGCCGGTTTCGCGCGCGGGCTCGCCGACGGCACCGTCTCCGACGCGCAGGCCGGGGCCTTCGCCATGGCCGTCTGCCTCAAGGGTCTGGGCGAGGCGGGGCGCGTCGCGCTGACCACCGGCATGCGCGACAGCGGCGACCGGCTGCGCTGGAACCTGCCGGGGCCGGTGCTCGACAAGCATTCCACCGGCGGCGTCGGCGATCCCGTGTCGCTGCTGCTGGCGCCCGCGCTCGCGGCGTGCGGCGTCTATGTCCCGATGATCTCTGGGCGGGGTCTGGGCCATACCGGCGGCACGCTCGACAAGCTCGAAGCGGTGCCGGGGCTGTCGACGCAGGTGGACGAGGAGAAGTTGCGCCAGATCACCCGCGACGTGGGCTGCGCCATCGTCGGCACGACGGGCCGCATCGCCCCCGCCGACAAGAGGCTCTATGCGATCCGCGACGTGACCGGCACGGTGGACAGCGTCGATCTGATCACCGCCTCGATCCTGTCCAAGAAGCTCGCCGCCGGGCTCGAGGGGCTCGTGCTCGACGTCAAGGTCGGCTCGGGTGCCTTCATGAAGTCCGAAGGCGAAGCCCGCGCGCTAGCCGAGGCGCTGGTGGCGACGGCGAACGGCGCGGGCTGCCCGACGGCGGCCTTCCTGACCGACATGGACGAGCCACTGGCCCCCGCTTTGGGCAATGCGACCGAGATGACGGTGATCTTGCGGGTGCTCTCCGGCGACCGGCTCGCGGCACCGCGCCTGCACGATCTCACCGTGGCGCTGGGCGGGCGGCTCATGGCGCTGGCCGGCGGGGCCGAGGGGGAAGGCGAAGAGATGATTGCCCATGCCATCGCTTCGGGCCGGGCGCTGGAGACGTTCTCGGCGATGATCCACGCGTTGGGCGGGCCGGGCGACATGGCCGGAAACTGGCGCGCCCATCTGCCGAAAGCCCCCTTGATCCGCGACGTGACCGCCCCCGAGGCCGGGCACCTGGCGGCAATCGACGGCGAGGCGCTGGGCCATGCCGTCGTGGGGCTTGGCGGTGGACGAAGGGTCGAGACCGACCGGATCGACCCGGCGGTGGGGCTGTCCGACATGGCCCGGCTGGGCACAAAGCTCGGCTCTGGCGACCTGCTCGCGCGCATTCACGCGGCGAGCGAAGAAGCCGCCGACCGCGCCGAGGCGGCGCTGCGCGAGGCCATCGTGATCGGCGATGCGCCTCGGATCAATGACCTCGTCCGAGGGAGGGTGGACCCATGACGCGCGTTTTTCTTCTGGTGATGGACAGCGCCGGCATCGGCGGCGCGCCGGATGCCGCCGACTTCTTCAACGGCGACACGCCGGATACCGGCTCCAACACCATCGGCCATATCGCCGAGGCCTGCGCCGCGGATCGGGCCGAAGAGGGCCGCACCGGACCGCTGAAGCTGCCGACGCTCGATGCGATGGGGCTGGGGCGCGCCATTTCGTTGGCCTCGGGCCTCGACGCGCCGGGCCTCGGGGCGGAGCCCTCGGGCGCCTGGGGTGCCGCGACCGAGGTGTCGAACGGCAAGGACACGCCCTCTGGCCATTGGGAACTGGCGGGCGTGCCGGTGCCGTGGGACTGGCACTATTTCCCCAAGGAGGTCCCGGCCTTTCCGACCGAGGTGACGCGCCTCCTGATGCAGGCGGCGGGCACCGACGGGATCCTTGGCAACCGCCATGCCAGCGGCACCGTCGTCATCGACGAGGAAGGCCCCGAGCATATGCAGACCGGCTGGCCGATCTGCTACACATCCGTTGACAGCGTGCTGCAGATCGCCGCGCATGAAGAGCGCTTCGGCCTCGATCGGCTTTTAAAGATGTGCCGCGCCGTTGCGCCGATGCTGCACGACATGAAGGTCGGCCGCGTCATCGCCCGACCTTTCGTCGGCGACGAGGCGACCGGTTTCACCCGCACGCCGCATCGCCGCGATTTCGCCATCGCGGCGCCGGGTCTCACGCTGCTCGACCGCGCGCAGGCGGCGGGCCGCGACGTGCATGCGGTGGGCAAGATCGGCGACATCTTCTCGATGCGAGGCATCACGGATCTGCGCAAGGGGCCGGATGACAAGCTGATGGAGCACCTGTCGGATCTGGTGGACGAGGCCGCCGACGGCGCGCTCGTCTTCGCCAACTTTGTGGAGTTCGACACCAATTTCGGCCACCGCCGCGACGTGTCGGGCTATGCGCGCCATCTCGAATGGTTCGATGCCGAACTTGGCCGCATCCTGCCGCGCCTGCGCGAGGGAGACCTCGTGATCGTCACCGCCGATCACGGCAACGATCCGACCTTTATCGGCACCGACCACACGCGCGAGCGGGTGCCGGTGCTGTGCCACGGCCTTGGCGCGCGCGAGCTTGTCCTGATGGGCTTTGTCGATGTGGGCAAGCTGGCGGCCCAGCATCTCGGCATTCCCGCACCCGACCCGGAGGCGACCCCATGAGCTACCGTTCCCTGCCCAAGGTCGAGTTGCACCTGCATCTCGAAGGCGCGGCACCGCCCGCCTTCGTCAAGGGGCTGGCCCGCGAGAAGCATATCGATATCGACCGTATCTTCGACGAATGCGGCGGCTATGTGCGCGGTGACTTCGACTGGTTCCTCAAGGCCTATGACGCGGCCTGCACCGTGCTGCAAAGCCCGGAGGATTTCCGCCGCCTGACGCTCGCCGTGCTCGAACAGAGTGCTGCGCAAGGTGTGGTCTATACCGAGTTCTTCCTGTCGCCCGATTTCTGCGGCGGCGGCGATCTTGCGGCATGGCGTGATTACCTCGACGCCATGGTCGCGGCCTCGGACGAGGCCGAGCGCGATCTTGGCATCGCCTCGCGAGGCATCGTCACCTGCCTGCGCCATCTGGGCCCCGAGGCCGCCAAGCCGATCGCGCATTGCGCCGTCGAAACCAAGGGCCGTTTCATCACCGGCTTTGGCCTTGCCGGGGCCGAGATGATGCACCGGCCCGGCGACTTCACATGGGCTTACGACGCCGCGCGCGAGGCGGGGCTGCAACTCACCGCTCATGCGGGCGAATGGGGCGGGCCGGACATGGTGCGCGAGACCGTCGATCTTTTGGGCTGCGAACGCATCGGCCATGGCATCAACGCCGTGTCGGACCATGCGCTGTGCGACCATCTGATCGAGCGGGGCGTCACGCTCGAGGTCTGCCCGGTGTCGAACCTCGTTCTGGGCGCGGTGAAGGATTGGAAATCACACCCGATCGAGGAGTTGCGCCATCGCGGGCTTCGCGTCACCGTCTCGACCGACGACCCGCCCTGGTTCGGCACCACGATGACCCATGAATACGAGATGCTGGAGCGGCATTTCGGCTGGGAGGAGGAGCGGCTGCGCCTCTCCAACCGCATTGCCGCCGAGGCGGCCTTCTGCGACGAGGACACCCGCGCGCAGGTCCTGAAGAAACTGGAGGCGGCATGAGCCATACCGACCAACATCTGACCGTCGTCACGCATCCGCTGGTGCAGCACAAGCTGACCCTGATGCGCCGAACCGACACCTCCACCGCGAGCTTCCGGCAGCTTCTGCGCGAGATCAGCCTGCTGCTGGCCTACGAGGTCACGCGCGATCTGCCGATGACCACGACGCGCATCGACACGCCGATGCAGCCGATGGACGCGCCCGCGATCGAGGGCAAGAAGCTGGCGCTGGTGTCGATTCTGCGCGCGGGCAACGGGCTTCTCGACGGCATTCTCGAATTGATCCCTTCGGCGCGCGTCGGCTTCGTCGGTCTTTACCGCGATCCCGAAACGCTGCAGCCGGTGGAATACTACTTCAAGGTGCCGAGCCATCTCGACGAGCGGCTGACCATCGCGGTCGATCCAATGCTGGCCACCGGCAACTCCTCGGTCGCGGCGATCGACATGCTCAAGAAGGCCGGGGCCAAGGACATCATCTTCCTGTGCCTGCTCGCGGCACCCGAAGGCGTGGCGCGGATGAAGGAGGCGCATCCCGACGTGCCCATCGTCACCGCCGCGCTCGACGAGCGGCTCAACGATCACGGCTATATCGTGCCCGGATTGGGGGATGCAGGTGACAGGATGTTCGGCACCAAGTAGCGGCATGCTTTACACAAAAGCGGCCCTGTAGCATTCTGCCGAAAACTCCGGGGGCAGGGGCCAGCATGATCAGGACATTCCTCGCCGTCTCGGCGGCGGCACTCGCCGTCGCGGGACAGGCTGTGGCGCAGGACAGCATCCCGGCGGAGTTCCCGCCCGAAAGCTACAGCGCCAACCAGTATGTCGACAGCGAGGGCTGCGCCTTCATCCGCGCGGGCATCGGCGGCATGACCAACTGGATACCGCGCATGAACCGCGACCGCGAACCCCTGTGCGGCTTTCAGCCCAGCCGCACCGCCGCCGCGGATCTGCCCGTGATCCCCGATCCGGTGCCCGAGGGCCGTGCCGCCGCAGCCACGCCTGCGCCCGCCGCGAAACCCGCGGCCACCCCCACACGCGCCGCCCCGGCGCCCACCGCGCCAGCCCGCGCCGCGCCGGTCTCGGCACGAGTGCGTGCACCGGAACCCGATGTTGCGCGCACGGCACCGCCGGCGCTGACCCGCGCGGCCTTCTGTGACGGGCGCAGCGGTCCGCAGCCGGGCTACGTCAGCAACATGACGGGCGAGACCATCGTATGCGGCGCACCCCGCCGGACCGACCCCGCCGCGCCGTTGCGCGGGGCCTACACGCTGGCCGCCGTTTGCGCCGACATGGCCGCCACGGGGCGGCGTTACGTGCTGCAAGGCAGCGGGGAGCCGGTGAGTTGCGACCCGCAGCGCGCCACGGCGCAGGTGCCCGGCGCGCGCCTCGCCGCGACCCGCCTGCCGGTGGCCCCCTCCGGTCCCGCCACCGGGGCTGCGCCCGGTGCTCCGGTCGCCGCCGGACGGGGGCCGGTCATCGCCTCGGCCGCCGGGCGCTGCGATCTCGGGCCGGACTCGGGCTATGCGCTGATCGGCGTGGGGGACCGTCTGCGCCGTTGCGGTCCGCAGGCGCAGTCGCCCTCGGGCCTAGGCAACGCCGCCCGGATCGAACCGCAGGGCGCGATCGGAGCCATGGCCTTCCTCGCTCCGCGGAACGAGGCGCTGCGACGCGCGGCGGCAGCCGTGCCGCTGCCTGATCCCATTGCGCCGCCGCCGGGCTATGTCAGCACGTGGGATGACGGGCGGCTCAACCGCAGCCGCGGCGTTCGCATTGTCGAGCGCGCAGGCGCGGGGCAGGTCCGCGCGCCGGTCCTCGCGGCTCCCGTCACGGTCCCGACGGCGCTGGTGGGCCGTGTGTCGAGCAGCTCCGCCCCCGCGTCCAAGCCTGTCGCGACGACCACGGGGCGCTTCGTGCAGGTCGGAAGCTATGCCGAGGCCGCCAATGCCGACCGCGCCGCGGCGCGGCTGCGGGCGATGGGTCTGCAGGTCGCGCGCGGCCAGAGCGGTGGCCTGCAGATCGTCGCGACCGGCCCCTTTGCCGAAGGCGCGCCGCTGGCCCGGGCGCTGGGTGCGGTGCGGGCGGCAGGCTACCGCGACGCCTTCGCGCGCAATTGAGACAGGGATAGTTCCGCGCGCAGCCAAGGCCGCGAAGCCTTTCGGTGAAAATTGGTTGAGGGTTCTGAAGCCTTCGATCGGGGGGTCAGCCCCGGCAGATGCCCTGCAGGCTGACCCAGTCGCCATCCGACACCACCGGTCCCGCGCTCGCCGCGGGTTCGGCGGCGACCAGAACCGCCGACACCGCGCCGTCGGGATCGGTGGCGCGCGCCCAAGGCCCGATCGGCACGCCAGCGGCCGCGAACTCCTCGAGGAGCAGCGAATCATCGGCGCGCGGCGCGGGGGTCTCAACGAGATGGACCGCCTGCGCTTGCAGCGTTTCGGTCGGGATGTCGCCGGTGGTCAGCAGCTTGAGCACGGTGCCGAACCCCGCCTCGCGCAGCAGGTCGTCGAGCGGATCATGCTCCTCGCGGCTTGCGACCGTGGCCAGGACATGCCCTGCGATCTCCGCCGGCTCCTCGGCATCCTCGACCAGTTCCTGCGGTAGCACGATGATGCCGCCCGGTAGGTAGAGCGGACCGGCGAGCCCCTCGGGAACCACCACGATCTGTCCACCGCCCTGACCCAGAAGCCGGTCGCGCATCCGCCCCAGTGCCTCGCTGCCCAGAGGGTCGCGGCAGGTCGGGCCGGTGATCTTCTGCACCATGCCCAGAAGCGTCGCACCCAGTTCGGATCGCTTGCCCGGCGGCACCACGCTCAGGGTCTGCTGCATCAACGCGCCGGGTAGCCAGAACACGGCCAGCCCCAGCCCGAGCACGACGCTGCCGGCGATCACGCCCTGCCGAAGGCGGCCCGGCCGCGGCTCGCGCGCGGCGACGGCGCGACGCACTTTTTCCAGCGCGCCGATCATCGTGTCGTCCTCGATCTCGAGCGTCTCGCTCGCCTCGGCGTCAGGCGCATAGATCGCAGGGCGTTCGGAGGGGTTCATCCGGTGCAGCGCGGGCAGGGACCAATGCGTCACCGGCAGGCCGGTCTCGTCCGAGAGCACCAAGGTTGCCTCGCCGAAGGAAATCGTCACCGGACGCGGCTCCGCCCCCGGTTCAGAGAACCAGACGCCTTCCGTCTCCAGCCGAGCGAATTCCTTGAGTGCGGTCATCGTTCCCTTCGCGGCCCGAATATCCCGGCCAGCCGTTTCGGTCAACATAGCCCCCGGGTCGGGCGAGGAACAGGGGCTGCGAGAGGCTGTGGCCCGCCCGACGCACCATAATGGGGGAGGCTACAGGACTGAGGTTCCCGGCCGGAAGAACAGGCGCGATCGGGCAAGGGCCCGCGACGGGGAAAGGGTGTCGCAGGCCCCATTTAGGCGTCAGGCAGCGCGCGCGGCGCGGCCGTCGCCATAGCGGTCGTAGAAGGCCGCCCCCGACTGCGCCATCTCGCGCAGAAGGGCCGGACAGGCGAAACGGTCGCCATGCGCGGCGGCGAGCGCGTCGCAGCGCTCTGCGGCAAAGCCCGCGCCGATCATGTCGAGCCACGAGAACGGCCCGCCCGACCACGGCGCGAAGCCCCAGCCGAGAATTGCCGCCACGTCGCCCTCGCGGATGTCGGTCAACACCCCGTCCTCGAAGGCGCGCACCGCTTCGAGCACCTGCGCGAACAACAGCCGCTGCTGCACTTCGACGAGATCGGGTTGCTCGTCCGAAACCGCGTAGCGCTCCGACAGCCCGTCCCAAAGGCCGCTGCGCTGGCCCTTTTCGTCATAGGCGTAGAAGCCCGATTTCGACTTGCGGCCCATCCGGCCCTGATCGGCCATCCAGAACAGCACCTCGTCCACCGCCTCGTCAGGATAGGCATCGCCCATCGCGGCCTTGGTGGCCTTGGCGATCTTCACGCCTAGATCGATCGAGGTCTCGTCCACGAGTTGCAGCGGACCCAGCGGCATGCCGACAAGACGCGCCGCGTTTTCGATCAGTGCGGGCTCGACCCCTTCGGCCACCATGCGGATGCCCTCGTTGATGTAGGGGATGATGCAGCGGTTGGCGTAGAAGAAGCGTGCGTCGTTGACGACGATCGGCGTCTTGCGGATCTGGCGCGTGAAGTCGAGCGCCTTGGCCACGGCGACATCGCCGGTCCTTTCGCCCTTGATGATCTCGACCAGCATCATCTTGTCGACCGGCGAGAAGAAGTGGATGCCGATGAAGCGGTCGGGGGCGTCCGACGCCTTGGCCAGCTCGGTGATCGGCAGGGTCGAGGTGTTGGTGGCGAAGATGCAGTCGGGGCCGACATGGGCCAGCACGTTCCGTGTGACCTCGGCCTTGACGCCGACATCCTCGAACACGGCCTCGACGATCAGATCGCAGCCCGAGAGCGCGGCGTAATCGGTGGTGGCGGTGATGCGCGACAGCACCTCTTCCTTTTTCTCGGTCGTCACCTTGCGGCGCGAGATGCCCTTGTCGAGCAGCCCTTCACAATGGGCCTTGCCGCGATCGGCGGCGTCCTGGGCGGCGTCGATCAGCACCACATCGATGCCTGCATTGGCCGAGACATAGGCGATGCCCGCGCCCATCATGCCCGCGCCGATCACGCCGACCTTGCGCACCGTCTGGTCCGGCGCTTCGGGGCGGTTCGCACCCTTTTCCAGCGCCTCCTTGTTGAGAAAGAGCGAGCGGATCATCGCGGTGGAGGAGGGGTCCATCAGCACCTTGGTGAACCAGCGCGCCTCGATCCTGAGCGCGGCGTCAAAGGGCACGAGCGCGCCTTCGTAGACCGCCGAAAGGAGCGCCTTGGCCGCCGGATAGACGCCTTGGGTTTTGCCATGCACCATTGCGGAGGCACCGACGAAGGTCATGAAGCCCGCCGGGTGATAGGGCGCGCCGCCGGGCATCTTGTAGCCCTTGGCGTCCCACGGCTTCATGAGATCCGCATCCTTGGCCTGCAGCACCCATGCCTTCGCGGCGGCGAGCGGGTCCTCGACCACCTCGTCGATCACGCCAAGCGCCTTTGCCTTTTTGGGGTCGTTCATCTTGCCTTCGAGCAACAAGGGCGACGCGCCCATCGCGCCGAGCTTGCGCACGAGGCGCGTGGTGCCACCGGCGCCGGGAAAGATGCCGACCATGATCTCGGGCAGGCCGATCTTGGCCTTGGGATTGTCGGCGGCAAAGATCCGGTGGCAGGCCAGCGGGATCTCCAGACCGATGCCCAGCGCGGTGCCGGGCAGGGCGGCGGCGATCGGCTTGCCCCCCTTGTTGGTCTTGGGATCCATCCCAGCGCGCTCGATCTTGCGCAGCACGCCATGCATGCGCATCACGCCTTCGAACACGGCGCGAGCGGGCTCGTCGCCGCCCGATTGCTTCATCCCGGCGATCACGCCGAGATCCATGCCGCCGGCGAAATCCTTCTTTCCGGAGGTGATGACGATGCCTTTCACGGCCTCGTCGGCCAGCGCCTCGTCGATCAGCGCGTCGATCTCCTCGAAGCCCTGCATCGACATGACATTCATGGAACGTTTCGGCACGTCCCAAGTGATGACGGCAACGCCGTCGGCGTCGCGCGCAAGCGTGAAATCGGTCATGACGACCTCCCTATCGCAGGAACTTTGGGGGAAAGACGACGCGGCTGCCGCGTCAGTCGGTCGGGCTGGGCGGTGCGCCGAATTCGATCATCTCGATCAAGGGGCGCGGCGTGTCGAAACGACAGTAGTAGATCACGTCGAGATCGAGCTGCTCGCCGGCTTCGTTTTCGAACCTGCGCTCGATCCAGACCCGGAACTTGCCGGCACGCTGCAGCTCCAGCGTATGGATGCGCACATATTCCTCGCGCATGCCGCGGTTGCCAAGGTCGCCTCGCCAGTTCTGCAGCCATTCGCGGTAGGTGTCGCGGGAGGCCACCGCGAGGCCATCCGGCCCCTGCACCCCCAGCGGATAGTCGCAATCGTCGAGCATCTCCTCGATCCGTCCTTCTCGGAACAGCTGGCTGTGACGTTCGATGAATTGCGACATGATCGGGACCATGCTGGCGGTCCTCGCGGGAATAGGGTGGCGGGGTATCGAATAGACTAATTCGCTCAAGGGGCATGTCCATGAGAATACCGGATTTTCGCCTCGAAATCGCGCTGTGGTCTGGCATCTCAGACCCGCTCGATGATCGTGGCCGCGCCCATGCCGGAGGCGACGCAGAGCGTGGCGAGGCCGGTCGACTGGCCCGTGCGCTCCAGCTCGTCGAGCAGGATGCCGATGATGATCGCGCCGGTGGCACCGAGCGGATGGCCCATGGCGATGGCGCCGCCATTGGGGTTGAGCTTGGCGGGGTCGATGTCGAAGGCCTCCTGGAAGCGCAGCGCCACGGCGGAGAAGGCCTCGTTCACCTCGAACAGGTCGATGTCCGAGATCGACATGCCGCTGTCGGCGAGGATCTTTTCGGTGACCGGCACCGGGCCGGTGAGCATGATCGTCGGATCGGTGCCGATCTTGGCGGTGGCGCGGATACGCGCGCGCGGCTTGAGGCCATGCGCCCGCCCGAACTCGGCATCGCCGATCAGCAGGCCGGCCGCGCCGTCGACGATGCCTGACGAGTTGCCCGCGTGGTGCACGTGGTTGATCCGCTCCAGATGCGGGTATTTCATCAGCGCGACCTTGTCGAAGCCGGGCATCACCTCGCCCATCGCCTTGAACGACGGCTCGAGCGCGCCCAAGGCCTGCATGTCGGTCTGCGGGCGCATGTATTCGTCACGGTCGAGAAGGGTGAGGCCGTTGATGTCCCTGACCGGGACCACCGAGCGGGCAAAGCGCCCATCGTCCCACGCCGCTTTGGCGCGGCGCTGGCTCTCGACGGCGAAGGCGTCGACCTTGTCGCGCGAAATCCCATATTCGGTCGCGATGATGTCGGCCGAGATGCCCTGCGGCACGAAGTAGGTCTTCATCGCGATGGACGGGTCGACCGCGATCGCGGCACCGTCCGAGCCCATGGGCACGCGGCTCATCGCCTCGACGCCGCCCGCGATATAGGCCCGGCCCGCGCCCGCGCGCACCTGGTTGGCGGCGAGGTTAACGGCCTCCATGCCGGAGGCGCAGAACCGGTTGATCGACAGGCCCGGAATACGCTCGTCGAGCGACGAGGCCAGCACGGCGGAGCGGGCGAGGCAGCCGCCCTGTTCGGCGACCTGCGTGGCGTTGCCCCAGATCACGTCCTCGATGACGTGCCCTTCGATGCCGTTGCGCTCGGCAAGGGCGTCGAGCACGCCCGCCGAGAGCCTGAGGCTGGTGACTTCGTGCAGCGCGCCGTCCTTGCGGCCCTTGCCGCGCGGGGTGCGGATCGCGTCGTAGATGAAGGCGTCGGTCATGTCGTCTCCTTGTCGGCCCGGTCGGCGGGCACTTACTGGTCCACCCGGTCGGCGGGCATCTATCGGTCCGCCCGGTCGGGGGGCGAGCCAGGCATCAGGTCATAGGGGTGTTTCCAGCCGGGCAGGGCCGCGATGCGGTCGAGCCAGCGGTCGATATAAGGGTGCGCGGCGCGGTCGAAGCCGAAAGGCTCGGGGTAGTAGAGGTAGCCGCAGCAGGAGAAATCGGCGTTGGTCGGGCCGTCGCCCACCAGCCAGTCGCGCCCGGCGAGCGCACGGTCGAGCGTGGCATAGGTCGGCGCGAGACGGCCCTGCAGCCATTGGATCACCTGTTCGGGACGCTTCTCGGGCGGCAAAAAGTTCATGAGGAATCGCAGCGCGCCCGCCTGACCCGAGAGCTTGTGGTTGTCCCACAGCACCCAGCGCAGCACCTCGCGCTTTTCCTCGGGGGTCGCGCCGCCATAAAGCCCGGTCCGCTCGCTGATCCAATCCTGGATCGCGCCGGACTGGCTCAGCCTCAGGCCGTCGGCCTCGAGCACCGGCACCTCGCCCATCTCGTTGAGCGCGCGGAACGCGTCGGAGCGCGCGGCACCGGCAAAGAAATCCACCTTCACCGGCTCCCAGTCGAGCCCGGCGAGCGTCATCGGCAGGGCCGCCTTGTAGGCGTTGCCGCTCTCGCCAAAGCAGTGCAGTCGGATCATGTTCTCTCCCTTGATCGGCGCGCCGGGCCAGCGCCGGACGCGTGGCTCGATGCGTGATGATGACGAGATCGCGTCGCGGTTAACGACTCGTAAACCTTTGCGACCGGTTCGCGAGCTTGCGGTACAAGCTGGCGAGCCGATGACCACGATTGGTGAAACCGGGTCCACGCGTCGACCGATACGACCGCCGTCTGGACCGGGTGGAACGCCGACCCGTTCATCATTCTAAAAATACGCAGATCCACCATCTGCCTTTCCCTGCAGGTCCCTACCGCTTGCGCGCTTCCAGCTCCGCATTGAACAGCCTCAGCCTGTGGTTGAAAGTGTCCTCGGAGATGACGCTGTCGAAATTCTCGAACAGGAAGGACAGGGCCTCGCCCTCGTCGAGCCCGGCCTCGCGCGCGAAACGCCTGAGGCGGCGATAGCCGTCCTCGCTCATTGCGACGGGAAAGCGGCGGGTCAGTTTCAGGCGCTTGGGCATGTCGTCCTCCGGTTCGGTCCGGAGCGAGCCTCGCCCCGGACCACGCCGTCGTCCATCAGAAAGCGTCGGCTTCCAGCGCCATCACCGGGGCCGCGCCGCTTTCGATCCGGGCGAGATGCATCTTCGTCGCCGGAAGCTGGCGCGCCATGTAGTAGCGCCCCGTCGCGATCTTGGTCTCGTAGAAGTCGCGATCGCCGGTGCCCGACGCCAGTCCCGCCTGCGCCGCTTTGGCCATGCGTGCCCAGGTCCAGCCGAGGCAGACATGCCCCATCAGATGCATGAAATCGGTGCTGCCCGAAAGCGCGGCGTCGGGGTCCTTCATGCCGCTCTGCATGAAGAACATCGCCGCCTGCTGCATGTCCATCGACGCGGATTTCAAAGGCTCGATGAAATCGCGCGCGAAATCGGCATCCTCGGCGTTCTCCTTGCAGAAGACCTTGATCTCCTCGATCAGCGTCATCATCGGCTTGCCGCCCTGCGCCGCGAGCTTGCGGCCCACCAGGTCGAGCGCCTGCACGCCATTGGCACCTTCGTAGATCATCGCAATTCGGGCATCTCGCACGAATTGCGACATGCCCCATTCCTCGATGTAGCCATGCCCGCCGAAGATTTGCTGGGCCTGCACGCACATCTCGAAGCCCTTGTCGGTCAGGAAGCCCTTGATGATCGGGGTCAGCAGCGAGATCATCGCCTCCGCCTGCGCGTCGCCCATTTTGTGGCTGCGATCGATCATCGAGGCGCCCCAATAGGTGAAGGCGCGCGCAGCCTCGTTGAAGCTCTTTTGATCCATCAGGCTGCGGCGGATGTCGGGATGCACGATCAGCGGGTCGGCCGGGCCGGCCGGGTTCTTGGCACCCGTGACGGCGCGGCCTTGTAGCCGGTCCTTGGCATAGGCCAGAGCGTTCTGATAAGCGGCCTCGGATTGCGCCCAGCCCTGCAGGCCGACGCCGAGACGGGCCTCGTTCATCATGGTGAACATGGCGCGCATGCCCTTGTGCGCCTCGCCCAGAAGATAACCCTCGGCCTCGTCGTAATTCATGACGCAGGTGGCGTTGCCGTGGATGCCCATCTTGTCTTCGAGCGCGCCGCAGGCGACGCCGTTGCGCGCGCCAAGAGAGCCGTCCTCGTTCACGAGCATCTTGGGCACCACGAAGAGCGACACCCCTTTGATGCCCTCGGGGCCGCCGGGGATTTTGGCCAGCACGAGGTGGACGATGTTCTCGGCCATGTCGTGTTCGCCGGCCGAGATGAAGATCTTCTGGCCCGAGATCCGGTAGGTTCCGTCCTCCTGCGGCACCGCCTTGGTGCGCATCAGGCCGAGATCCGTGCCGCAATGCGGTTCGGTCAGGTTCATCGTGCCGGTCCATTCGCATGAGCCGAGCTTCGGCAGCCAGCACGCCTTCTGCGCGTCGGTGCCGTGGATCTTGATCGCGGTGTAAGCGCCGTGGGTCAGGCCCTGATACATGTTCAGCGCCATGTTGGCAGAGACCATCGGCTCGTTCGCGGCGGTATGCATGAGATAGGGCAGGCCCTGTCCGCCGAATTCCTCGGCGACGTCGATGGCGGTCCAGCCGCCATCGCGGATCTGGTCGAAGGCCGCCTTGAAGCCCTCGGGCGTGCGCACCACCCCGTTGTCGAGGCGGCAGCCTTCATGATCGCCCGAGAGGTTCAGAGGCGCCAGCACGGCAGAGGAGAGCTTGCCCGCCTCCTCGAGGATCGCCGCCGTGAAATCGGCGTCGAGATCCGCATATCCGGGGGTGTCCTGTTCGGAGACCCGCAGAAATTCGTGCAGGACGAACTGGATGTCGCGGATCGGTGCGGTGTAGCTTGGCATTCCTGTCTCTCCTCCGGCGGGCCGCGCGGCCCGGTCTGGTCCGATGAACGCGGACCGGGCTCCTCCTCCCGGACCGCGCAATGTCATCCCGACCAGATCGAGGAGAGGGCGGTCAGGCCGCCGTCGCCCGTGCGCGCAACTGGCTCAGCCGGTCCGCGCCCCAGTTCATCTGCGTCTCGAGCTCCCGGATCGCCTCGTCGAGGGCGGCGCGCTGCTCTTGCATCTCCCGCAGATGCCGTTCGGCCACTTCAAGGGTGCGCGCGAGCTGCACCTCCTGCTGGTCGTCGGTCTCGTAGAGATCGAGAAGCTGGCGGATCTCTTCGAGGCTGAAGCCGAAGCGCTTGCCGCGCAGGATCAGCTTGAGCCGGGCCCGGTCGCGCCGGGTGAAGAGCCGCTTCGTGCCTTCACGAATGGGAAACAGAAGCTCCTTTGCCTCGTAGAAGCGCAATGTGCGGGGCGTCACGTCGAAGCTGTCGCACATCTGGCGGATGGTCATGGTCTGGTCGGTCATTTTTTTCTTAACCCTTGGTGTCCGGTCAGACGATCCACCTGCGGGTTCCGAAAAGACCTTACAAGCAAAGGTGACGCGAACGTAAACATGACGCCACGTCAGCAATGCGATGACGAAAGGTCAAGAAAAATTCACCTCTTACGGAGAAACTTTGTTCTCCCGGTAAAATTCTCGATTACCCGTTGAAGTTGAGTGTTTTCCGGGACTTCACTTCAGGGACGAATAAGATTCGTCCCGCAGCTTGCGCAGTTCGGAGATGGTCTCGTCGAGCTCGCGACGCTGTGCCTCCAGCGTCTCGAGCTGCTTGTCCGCCATCCCGACCCATGTCTCCATCTGGGCGCGGGTGCCTTCGGCCTCGTAGATGATAAGGAACTGGCGAATATCCTCGAGGCTGAAGCCGAAGCGGCGGCCCCGCAGGATCAGGATCATGCGGGCGATCTCGCGGCGTCCGTAGAACCGGGCGCGGCCCTGCTTCTCGGGAGCCAGCAGCTCGATGTATTCGTAATAGCGCAAGGTCCGAGGCGTCACCTCGAATCGTTCACACATTTCTTTGAAAGTCAGGGGGGTATCGGACATCTTCGGCGCTCCTTCGAGCAGACATTAGGAGTCTCGTGCCGTGACGACAACACGGCTATGGGCTGCTTTCTTCAAAGATAACGCTTGCCGACGCCTGTGGGATCGCCAAGTTGATCGCATGACATCCGATCACAACCTCGATCTCGATCGCGCCCAGCAATTCATCGATGCCCTGCCGCATGCGCAGGCGCTTGGAATGCGGATCGCGGTGCTTGGCGGCGGTCATGCCGCCATCACCATGCCTTGGGCCGCGGAGCTGGTCGGCGATCCCGAGACCGGTGTGATCCATGGCGGCGCGGTATCGGCTCTGATGGACACTTGCGCGGGCGCGGCCGTGATGTCGCATCCCTCCGCACCGCTGAGCACCGCGACACTCGATCTGCGGATCGACTACATGCGCCCCGCGACGCCCGGACAGGTGATCACCGCCAAGGCCGAATGCTGGCACGTCACGAGGTCGGTCGCCTTCGTGCGCGCCGTGGCCTGCGACGAGGATGACAGCCGCCCCGTGGCGACGGCGACGGGCGCCTTCACGGTCGAAAAGCTGGGAGCGCCGAAATGAGCCGTCCGCGTCCCGAACCCGTCCAGGTCATCAAGACCCGCCGCGACGCCGCGCTGGAGCGGCTCGTCGGCGGCGTGCCCTACATCGCCTTTCTCGGCATCCGTTTTGAGCGGCATGGCGATGAGCTGACCGCCGTGCTCCCCTATGCGGACCGGCTGATCGGCAACCCGATGCTGCCGGCGCTGCATGGCGGCGCCACGGCGGCGTTTCTGGAGACCACCGCCATCGTCGAACTGGCGTGGTCGCGAATGTGGGGGCTGATCGAGGCGGGCACACCCGAGGCGCAGGCCGAGGCCGAGGCGCGTCCGAACTGGCCGCGCACCATCGACTTCACGGTCGATTACCTGCGATCCGGCCTGCCGCGTGACGCCTATGCGCGGGCCCGGATCAACCGTTCGGGGCGGCGCTATGCGAGTGTGCATGTCGAGGCATGGCAGGACAACCGCGCGCGTCTCTTCGCGCAGGCGACGGGGCATTTCCTGATGCCGGGGCTCGATGGCTGAAACCGCCGCGCCGCTGACCCACCGGCGCGTCCTCAAGATCGCGCTGCCCATCGTGCTCTCGAACGCCACCGTGCCGATTCTGGGCGCGGTCGACACCGGTGTCGTCGGACAACTCGGGGCCGCAGCCCCGATCGGTGCGGTCGGCATCGGCGCGGTGATCATTTCCGGCGTCTACTGGATCTTCGGCTTTTTGCGCATGGGCACCACCGGCCTCGCCGCGCAGGCGCTGGGCAGGGGTGACCGGGCCGAGGTCTCGGCGCTGCTCAGCCGCGCGCTGATGATCGCCTTTGCCGCCGGGGCCGCGCTGATCGCGCTGCAATGGCCGATCTTCGCCGCCGCCTTCACGCTCGCGCCCGCGAGCGCCGAGGTCGAGACGCTGGCGCGCGACTATCTCGCGATCCGCGTCTGGTCCGCCCCCGCCGCCATTGCGATCTATGGGCTGACCGGCTGGCTCATCGCGCAGGAGCGCACCGGCGCGGTGCTGGTGCTGCAGCTGTGGATGAACGGCGTCAACATCGCGCTCGACTTGTGGTTCGTGCTGGGTCTGGGCTGGGGCGTGCCGGGCGTCGCCGTCGCCACCTTCCTCGCCGAATGGTCGGGCCTCGCGCTCGGGCTGTGGCTGTGCCGGGATGCCTTTGCCACGCCGGCCTGGCGCGACCGGGCGCGGATCTTCGACGCGGCGCGGCTCAGGCATATGGCGGCGGTGAACACCGACATCCTGATCCGCTCGGTGCTGCTGCAATCCATCGTCATCAGCTTCCTGTTCTGGGGCGCGGGGTTCGGCGACGTGCCCCTCGCCGCGAACCAAGTGCTGCTGCAATTTCTCAACATCACCGCCTTCGCGCTCGACGGTTTCGCCTTCGCGGCCGAGGCGTTGGTGGGGCAGGCGATGGGCGCGCGGGCGGCGCTTCGGCTCAGGCGGGCGGCGATCCTGCCGTCGATCCATGGCGGCGTGGTGAGCCTCGCTCTGGCGTTGGGCTTCTGGATCTTCGGGCCCGCGATCATCGACGCCATGACCACCGCGCCCGAGGTGCGGGAAGCGGCGCGCGACTACCTGCCATGGATGGTGGCGACGCCGTTGTTCGGGCTGATCCCATGGATGCTCGACGGGATCTTCATCGGCGCCACCCGCTCGCGTGACATGCGCAACATGATGGCGCTTTCGGCGGCGATCTACTTCGCCGCCGCGATCCCGCTCACCGCCGCCTTCGGCAATCACGGGCTGTGGATGGCGATGCTGGTGAGCTATGTGGCGCGCGGCGCGACGCTGGCCGCGCGCTACCCTGCGCTGGAACGGGCCGCCGCCTAAAGCCAGTCGGAGCGGCCGGTGCCCACGGCGTCGGCCACGTTGGCAAAGCCGTCGCGCGCCAGCAGAGCGTTGAGCCCCCGCGCGATCTCTCCCGCGAGCGACACGCCGCCATAAACCAGCGCGGTGTAGAGCTGCACGGCGCTCGCCCCGGCGCGGATCTTGGCATAGGCCTGCTCGGCCGAGCCCACGCCGCCGACGCCGATCAGCGGCAGATCGGTGAGAGAGGACAGACGTGCCAGCACCCGCGTCGATCTCTCGAACAACGGCTGGCCCGAGAGGCCGCCCATGTTGTCACGCTGGCTGTCGGTGAGCCCGTCGCGCGACAGCGTGGTGTTGGTGGCGACGATCGCCGAGACGCGCGCCTCCTCGGCCACCCGCGCCACATCCTCGATCTCGGCCTCCGACAGGTCCGGCGCTATCTTGAGGAAAACGGGGAGCGGGCGGGGCAGGGCGGCATTGGCGGCCATCACGCCCGCCAGTAGCGCCGAGAGCGCCGCACGGCCCTGCAGATCGCGCAGTTTCTCGGTGTTGGGCGAGGACACGTTGACGGTGGCGAAGTCGAGATGTGCGGCGCAGCGGGTCAGCACGGCGGCGAAATCTGCCGCGCGGTCCTCGCTGTCCTTGTTGGCCCCGAGATTGAGGCCGATGATCCCCGCGGGCCGCCGTGCAAGTCGCCCGGCGATCGTCTCCATGCCTTCATTGTTGAAGCCGAAACGGTTGATCGCGGCGCGGTCCTGCGTCAGCCGCCACAGGCGCGGGCGCGGGTTGCCCTCCTGCGGGCGCGGCGTGGCGGCGCCGACCTCGACAAAGCCGAAACCGGTCTGCGCCAGCGCGTCCAGCGCCACCGCGTTCTTGTCGAAGCCCGCCGCCAGCCCGACCGGGTTGGGCAAGTCGAGACCGGCCACGCGGGTGGCGAGCCGCGCGCTCGTCACCGGGCCGCCCTTGGGGCCGAGGCCCGCCTTCAGCGCTTTGAGCGCCAGACCGTGCCCGGTTTCGGGGTCGATGCGGTGCAGCGCCGCGAGACCCAGCTTTTCCAGAGCGCTCATGCCATGTCCCCGGGGAATTCGTGGCGTCCGCCCGCCAGCGGCAGCTTCCTCGACCAGACCACCTCTTGGCGCTTCAGCGCCCGGTAGAGATGCGGGAAAAGCTGACCGCCGCGCGACGGCTCCCAGTGCAGATCATCGCCCAGTGCCTCGGTGTCGATGGCCGCCAGCACCAGCCCGTCCTCGCCCGCGAAATGCTTCGCGGCCGTCTCGGGGGCCTGTTCGGCGGTCGAAAAATGAATGAAGCCATCGGCGAGATCGACCGGTGCGCCGAGCGTTTCGCCGGCGAGGTCCAGATCGGCCCATTCGGGCGCGCGGAATATCTTGTAGATCAGCATGACCGTCTCATGGCCGCGCCCCGCCGCCACGTCAAGCGGGCCCGTCATGCGTGTGTCATGCCGCTAGGGCAGGACAACGCCAGCTTTGACAGACGCCGCGGCCTTGGCGCAGGCTCGGGCCATAACGAAACCGACAGGGACGCAACAATGAAACTTGGACTCTTCGGCACCACGGCCGCCATCGCGCTTGCCGCCGGTGCCGCACAGGCGGAATACAGCCTGACGATCCTGCACACCAACGACTTCCACGACCGCTACGAGCCGATCTCGGCTTACGACTCGACCTGCTCGGCCGAGGACAACGAGGCCGGCGACTGCTTTGGCGGTGTCGCGCGTCTCGTCACGGCGGTGCAGGAGGCGCGCGGGCGGGCGGGGGACAACCTGCTGCTTGTCGATGGCGGCGACCAGTTTCAGGGCACGCTGTTCTATACCTACTACAAGGGCGAGATGACGGCCGAGTTCATGAACCAGCTCGGCTATGACGCGATGACCGTGGGCAACCACGAGTTCGATGATGGCCCCGAGGTGCTGCGCGCCTTCATCGACAATGTCGATTTCCCGGTGCTGATGTCGAACGCCGACGTCTCGGGTGAGGAAAAGCTCGCCGACGCGATCCAGAAGAGCACCGTGATCGAGCGCGGCGGCGAGAAGATCGGCCTCATCGGCCTCACCCCGCAGGACACAGACGAATTGGCGAGCCCCGGCCCCGACGTGATCTTCACCGACCCGGTCGAGGCGGTGCAGGCCGAGGTGGACCGGCTGACCGAGGAAGGCGTCAACAAAATCGTGGTGCTGAGCCATTCGGGCTTCGAGACCGACAAGCGCGTGGCCGAGGCGACCACTGGCGTCGACGTGATCGTCGGCGGGCATTCCAACACTCTTTTGTCGAACGAACAGGAGGGCGCGGTCGACGTCTATCCGGTGATGGTCGGCGACACCGCCATCGTGCAGGCCTATGCCTATGGCAAGTTTCTGGGCGAGCTGAACGTGACCTTCGACGATGAGGGCGTGATCACCGAAGCCTCGGGCGAGCCGGTGCTGATCGACGGTGAGGTGGTCGAGGATCAGGTGGCGGTGGACCGCGTGGCGGAGCTCGCCAAGCCGCTCGACGAGATTCGCAATCGCGTCGTCGCCGCCTCCGCCGCGCCGATCGAGGGCAACCGCGACATCTGCCGCGCGCAGGAATGCGAGATGGGCAACCTCGTGGCCGACGCCATGCTCGACCGCGTGGCCGATCAAGGCATCCAGGTCGCCATCGCCAACTCGGGCGGCCTGCGCGCCAGCATCGACGAGGGCGAGGTGACGATGGGCGAGGTGCTGACCGTGCTGCCCTTCCAGAACACGCTTTCGACCTTCCAGATATCGGGCGCGACGCTGCTGGATGCGCTGGAGAACGGGGTAAGCCAGATCGAGGAGGGCGGCGGCCGCTTCCCGCAGGTCGCCGGCATGACCTTTGCCGTCGATGCCGCGGCCGAGCCAGGCAGCCGCGTCTCGGACGTGGTGATCGACGGTGAGCCGCTCGATCCGGAGGCCACCTATGGCGCCGTGTCGAACAACTACGTGCGCAACGGCGGCGACGGCTACTCGATGTTCGTCGAGGCCGAAAACGCCTATGATTTCGGCCCCGACCTCGCCGACGTGACGGCCGAGTACATGGCGGCGCAGGGCGATTACAAACCCTACACCGACGGTCGCATCACGATGAAGTAAGACCCGTTCGGGTCGGAAAAGGCGCGCGCCGGGACACCGGCGCGCGCCTTTTTCATCAGCTTTCGGACAGGTAGTCTTCGGACACGTAGCCGGTGATGCCGAGCGCATCGGCGAGGGAGACCCGGCACCAGAGCTGGCCCATTTCGGTGACGCAGTCGCGGCGTTGGAGCCGTGTGCCGTCGGGCAGGCCGAGGATCACGCTATAGCCCAAACCCGGTCCCGCGCGCAGCTTCAAAAGCTCGTCCGGGCCAGTGCCCCGCACGACGGTCGAGCCGCCGGAGGCAGCGCAGGCGGAGACGAGCGTGAGCGCGAACAGGGCGGCGGGCAGGCGGCGGGTCATAGAACGTCCTCAACTGAAACTCGTGACCGTTCTGGCAGGCCCGCGCCGGACTGTGAAGCCGGGCCGGGCCGGGTCAGGCGCCGATCCGCCGCGACGTAGGCGCGCGCCATGCTATGTAGGGCGTCGAAAACCACAGGAGCCCCCCCATGTGCGGACGCATGGCCATCACGCTGCCCCATGAGGCGATGGCGCAGGTCTTCGAGGCGCAGCCGTCGAACGACCTGCCCGAAGTGCCCAACTACAACGTCTGCCCGACGGTGCAGGTGCACACGGTCACCGCGCAGGAGGGGGCGCGCCGCTTGCGCCCGATGCGCTGGGGCTTCATTCCGCATTGGTACAAGACGCCGACCGATGGCCCGCTCCTCATCAACGCCCGCGCCGAGACGGTGGCCGAAAAGCCCGCCTTCCGGGCCGCGGTGCGCGAGCGGCGCTGCCTGATCCCGGCGAGCGGGTTCTTCGAGTGGACCGTGGACGAGGCGGGCCGCAAGCTGCCGTGGTTCATCCACCGCGGGGACGGCGATCCGCTGGCTTTCGCGGGGCTGTGGCAGGAGTGGGAGCGGGATGGCAAGGGCTTCACGACCTGCGCTGTGGTCACCACCGGGGCGGCGGGGGCGATGCGCGACATCCACAGCCGGATGCCGGTGATCCTCGAGGCCGCCGACTGGCCGCTCTGGCTTGGCGAGGCGGGGCATGGGGCGGCGGTGCTGATGAAGCCCAACCCGGAGGCTCTGGCCTTTCACAGGGTCGATCCGAAGGTGAACTCGAACCGCGCGAGCGGGCCGGAGCTGATCGAACCGATCAAGGCGGATTGACGTCCGAGCCGTCTTGAAGCCGCCCGCGCGAGCCGCTATCAAAGCCGTCGAAGCGGGCGTGATGTAGTGGTAGCCTGTCAGCCTTCCAAGCTGAACGTGCGGGTTCGATTCCCGCCGCCCGCTCCAGCCTCTCTCCAAGTCGCGAAGATGCAAGGGGGCAGCCGCGCCGCCCCCCGATGGTCAGGCGGGCAGGGTGTGGATCTGTGCCTCGGCCCGGTCCGACATGTCCTGCTGCCAGCGCCCCTCGAAATCCTCGGGCACCAGCAGGTTCTGCCGCCCGAGATTCGCCACGTCGCGCTCGCCGCACAGCGCCATGGTGAGGTCGAGCTCCTTGCGGATGATCTCGAGCGCCGCCGTCACGCCCTTTTCGCCCATGGCACCCAGACCGTAGAGCCAGGCCCGGCCGATCATCGTGGCGTCCGCCCCCATCGCCAGCGCCTTGAGCACGTCCTGTCCCGAGCGGATGCCGCTGTCGAGCCAGATCTCCGTCTCGCCCTTCACCTCGCGCACGATCGACGGCAGGATGCGGATCGAGCTGAGCGCCCCGTCGAGCTGCCGCCCGCCATGATTCGACACGACGATCGCGTCGGCGCCGACCTCCACGGCCTTGCGCGCGTCATCGGCATCGAGAATGCCCTTCAGGATCAGCTTGCCGTCCCACTTGGCCGCGATCTTGCGGACCTTCTCCCAGTCGAGCTTGAGGTCGAACTGCTGGGCAGTCCATTTCATCAAGGAGCGCGTGTCCTCCACGTCGGAGGCGTGGCCGACGATATTGCCGAAGAAGCGCCGCTTGGTGCGCAGCATTTCCAGGCCCCAGCTCCACTTGGTCGAGAGGTCGAGCATGGTGGCGGGGGTAAGTTTGGGCGGGGCGGACAGACCGTTCTTGAGATCCTTGTGCCGCTGGCCCAGGAGCTGCAGATCGAGCGTCAGCACCAGCGCCGGGCAGCCGGCGCGCTTGGCACGCTCGATGATCCGGTCCACGAAATCCTCGTCGCGCATCACGTAGAGCTGGAACCAGAACGGGGCCGAGGTGTGCTCGGCCACGTCCTCGATCGAGCAGATCGACATCGTGGAGAGGGTGAAGGGCACGCCGAACTTCTCGGCTGCGCGCGCGGCCTTGATCTCGCCATCGGCGTTCTGCATGCCGGTCATGCCCACCGGGGCAAGCGCCACGGGCATCGCGACCTTTTCGCCCAGCATATGGCCCACGGTGGAGCGGTCGGACATGTCCACCGCCACCTTCTGGCGCAGGCGGATCTTCTCGAAGTCGGTGGTATTCTCGCGGAAGGTCTGCTCGGTCCAGCTACCGGATTCGGCATAGTCGAAGAACATCTTCGGCGCCCGGCGTTTGTGCAGGCGTTTCAGATCCTCGATGCAGGTAATGACTGGCATGGTTCCCTCCCCCCGATTGGTCAAGATCATTTACCAGCGGTTGCAAGGTGCCGCAACGAGAACGGCACCCCGAAGGGTGCCGTCGAGATCGCGTATTCCGGAAATGAAGGCAGCCTCAGGCCGAATGGGCCCCGTCGGCGAGGGCCTTCACGAAGGCAAGGATCTCGGGCACCGGCCGGCCTTCGGCAATCTGGCTAACGATGGCCGAGCCGACCACCGTGCCGTCGGCGATACCGGCGATGCTCTTCGCGGTCTCGGGCGTCCTGACGCCGAAACCCACGATGATCGGCAGGTCGGTCTTCGACTTGATCCGCGCCACCTCGGGGGCCACGGCGTCCGCCTGCGCCTCGGCGGCGCCGGTGATGCCGGTGATCGAGACGTAATAGACGAAACCGGAGGTGTTTTGCAGCACGCGTGGCAGCCGGGCGTCATCCGTGGTCGGCGTCGCGAGGCGGATGAAGTTCAGCCCCGCCGCCTGCGCGGGCAGGCACAGCTCGGCGTCTTCCTCGGGCGGCAGGTCAACGACGATCAGGCCGTCGATCCCGGCCTTTCTGGCCTGTTCGAGGAATGTCGGCACGCCGCGCGAATGGATCGGGTTGTAGTAGCCCATCAGCACGATCGGGGTCGTGGTGTCGGTCTCGCGCAGATGCGCCGCGATCTCGAGCGTGCGGTCGAGCGTCATGCCCTGCGCCAATGCCCGCTGTCCGGCGAGCTGGATCGTCGCGCCATCGGCCATCGGATCGGTGAAGGGCAGGCCCAGCTCGATGATGTCGACGCCCGCCCCGGGCAGGCCGCGCACGATTCCCTTGGAGGTTTCGAAATCCGGGTCGCCGGCCATGACATAAGCCACGAAAGCCTTGCGCCCCTCGGATTTCAGCCGCGCGAAAGTGTCGTCGATGCGTGTCATGCCCGTCCCCTCTGGCCCGATCCCCTCGCGGTTTGGGCCAAAGGGGGGCGGAAATCAATGGGGGCTCAGCTTTGGGGCTGGTCCGGCATGGGGGCTTCGACGCCGACCATCCAGCGCGTGCCGTAGCGGTCGGTCAGCGTGCCGAAGCCCTCGGACCAGAAGGTCTTGGCGAACTCCATATGGATCTGACCATGCTCGGCCAGCGCGTCGAACACGGCGCGGGCGCGCGCCACGTCTGGCAGATCGATGGTGATCGAACATCCCGACATCTCCGGCGTGCCGCCCATGATGTCGTCGCTGGCATAGATCCAGCCGTCGCCGATCTTCAGCGCCGCGTGCATGACCGCCTGCGGGCTGGCCTCGGGAAGGGAGTCGCGCATTTCCTGCGGCGCCTCCGAAAATGTCATCACGTTGGCAGGGGGCGCATCGAAGATCCTCGCATACTCGGCCATCGCCTCGACGCAGTTGCCGTGGAAGGTGATATAGGGAATCGGGATCATCGGCGGCTCCTCCAGCTTGCGGGTGGAGCATGGCATGCTGGCCCCGTCGTCACCAAGCCTTGGCTTGCGCGGAGGGCCGTGCGGGGATAGGACCGCCGCGATGTGCTGCTAGGAGGCGTGACATGGGCTTTCGCATGGGGATCGTGGGGCTGCCGAACGTCGGCAAGTCCACCCTGTTCAACGCGCTGACGCGCACCGCGGCGGCTCAGGCCGCCAACTTTCCGTTCTGCACGATCGAGCCGAATGTCGGCGACGTCGCGGTGCCGGACCCGCGCCTCGACAAACTGGCCGAGATCGCCAAGTCCAAGCAGGTGATCCCGACCCGGATGACCTTCGTGGACATCGCGGGGCTGGTGAAGGGCGCAAGCAAGGGCGAAGGCTTGGGCAACCAGTTCCTCGCCAACATCCGCGAGACCGACGCCATCGCCCACGTGTTGCGCTGCTTCGAGGATGGCGACGTGGTCCATGTCGATGGCCGGGTCGATCCGGTGGCCGACGCGCAGGTGATCGAGACCGAGCTGATGCTCGCCGATCTCGAGTCGGTCGAGAAGCGGCTTCAGGGCCTGCAGCGCAAGGTGCGCGGCGGCGACAAGGAGGCCGCCGATCAGGAGCGCCTTTTGAAGGCCGCGCAAGTGGCACTGTCCGATGGCAAACCCGCCCGCACCGTCGAGATCGCCGATGACGATCGCAAGGCGTGGAAGATGCTGCAGCTTCTGACCGCCAAGCCGGTGCTCTATGTCTGCAACGTCGAGGAAGGCTCGGCCGCGAGCGGCAACAGCCAGTCCGCCAAGGTGGCCGAGATGGCCGCGGCCGAGGGCAACGCCCATGTCGTGATCTCCGCCCGGATCGAGGAAGAAATCAGCCAGCTCGACGCCGAAGAGCAGGCCATGTTCCTTGAGGAGATGGGGCTCGAGGAGGCGGGTCTCGACCGGCTCATCCGCGCGGGCTACGATCTTCTGCATCTCGAGACCTACTTCACCGTTGGCCCCAAGGAGGCCCGCGCCTGGACGATCCGGCAGGGCACGCTGGCGCCGCAGGCTGCGGGCGTGATCCATGGCGATTTCGAGCGCGGCTTCATCCGCGCCGAGACCATCGCCTATGACGACTTCGTCGCCTTGGGCGGCGAGGGTCCGGCCAAGGAGGCGGGCAAGATGCGCGCCGAGGGCAAGTCCTACCTCGTCAAGGATGGCGACGTGATGCATTTCCTGTTCAACACCTGAACCGAACCACGCTCCCGTTCTTTGAACCACTTGAGGCGCGCCGCATTCCCCTGCGGCGCGCTTTCGCTTTGCCGCCTTCAGCCAGCGCGCAACTCTTCCAGATGCGCCTGCGCCGATTTCAGATCGGCGCGGAACTTCGCGGTCTCGTCGTCGCGCAGCGCCGGATCGGGCAGCCGCAGCAGGTAGGACGGGTGGACGGTCAGGAACACCGGCACGCCTTCGGCGGTCGCCTCGATCGTGCCGCGCCGCGACAGGATACCCTTGCGTGACCCGGTCAGGCTTTCGGCGGCGGTGCCGCCCATCGACAGGATCAGCTTCGGGCGCACCAGCTCGATCTCTGACTGCAGCCAGAAGCGGCAGGCCTTGATCTCGCCGGTGTTCGGGTTCTGGTGAATGCGCCGTTTGCCCTTGGGCGTGAACTTGAAATGCTTCACCGCGTTGGTGACGAAGGCTTGGGCGCGGTCGATCCCGGCCTCGCGCGCGATGCGGTCGAACATCTTGCCCGCGGGGCCGACGAAGGGCCGGCCCGCCAGATCCTCCTGATCGCCGGGCTGTTCGCCCACCACCATCAGATCGGCGTCACGCGGGCCGATCCCCGGCACCGCCTGCGTCGCGTTCTCATAGAGCGGGCAGCGGGTGCAGGCGTTCTCTTCCGCATGGAGCTGATCGAGATCATCGACCATCGCGCGGACAACGCCGGGCGCGGCGAGCCGTTCCGTGATCTTCGCGGCGCGCGGAGGCGGCAGCGTGGGGGCGGCGGCCTGCATCGCCTTGGCCCGGGCATGGGCGGTTGCGATCATCTCGGGGATGTGGCGCGCCTCGGGCAGGTTCTTCCAGTACTTTTTGGGCATCTCCGAGGTCATCGCGCCGATCTTGAGCCGCGCAGGATTGAAGATGTTGCGAAAATAGGTACCCCAGAGCTCCTCCGTCGCGTCATCGGGAATATCGGGCTTGGGTTCGCCGTCATGAAAGCTCAAGCGTCCCTCCTCGAAGGCGGCCGTGAGGTCGGGCGTCGCGATCATCCAATCCATGTCGGCAAAGCGGCGCGCAAAGAACGGCGCGGTGGGCTCCAATGTGAAATGCGTCGGCTCGAACCACGCCGCAAAGCGTCGGCGGGCTGCGTCGCGCGCTCCGATCTCGCGAAATCGCACGAAGGCGGTCATCTTGTGCCGGTCGCGATGCACCGCCTTTTCCATGGAGCGCAGCTTGGCCAGGGCGGTGTCGCCGCGATCCTCCATCAACCCCTTCTCGGAGCGCAGCCGCCACAGCAGCGCGTAGAGCCGGACAAAGCGTTCGGGGTCGCGGTGCCAGACCACCGAGCCCGCCAGCGACACGAACTCGCGCGGGACCTTGAGCGTGGCGCGCGTGGGCGCGATCTCCTCGGGGGCCTGGGCAAAAAGGTCGTCATCGGCCATGCCCCGGCTCCACGTCACTTCCTCGGGCGGCACCCGGCGCGCGATCAGGCCGCGGGCGGCGTCGCGCCAAGCCTTGTCGGTTTCGATGCGGGGCAGGGCGACGTGGGGCATGGACGCGAAACGTCAGAACAGCGACAGCTGTTCCGGCGCGGGGGCGAATCGCGCAGCGAGATCCGGCGCGTCGAGCAGCGCGCCGGGGGTCCAGTCGACAAGGCTGACAAAGGGCCGCGCGTTCTTCATGTTGGCCCCCATCCGCGCCAGATCGTCCCAGCGCAGCCTTCGGTGCCGCCGCGCGGCGATGATCCGGCCCACCGTCTTGGCACCGAACCCCGGCACCCTGAGCAGCGTCTCGCGATCCGCCCGCATCGGGTCGACCGGAAAGGCATGGCGGTTGCGCAGCGCCCAGGCAAGCTTGGGGTCGATGGTGAGATCGAGGTTGCCGCCCGTCCCGGCGGTGATCTCGCCCACGTCGAAGCCATAGAAGCGCATCAGCCAATCGGCCTGATAGAGCCGATGCTCGCGCATCAGCGGCGGTTTGATCAGGGGCAGCTTGGCTGTGGCGTCGGGGATGGGGGAAAAGGCGGAGTAATAAACCCGCTTCAGCCCATAGGAGGAATAGAGCCGCGTCGATTGGCCCAGAATGGTCGCGTCGTTCGAGCCGTCGGCGCCGATGATCATCTGCGTCGATTGGCCGGCCGGCGCAAAGCGCGGCGGACGCTTGCCGGTGTGGCTGGTCTCTTTCGCCGCCTCCTTCCTGAGCCGCACGCCCGCCATCGCACGGCGGATCGTGTCGGGCTTCTTCTCGGGGGCGTATTGCGTCACGCTCGCATCGGTCGGCATCTCCACGTTGATCGACACCCGGTCGGCATAGAGCCCGGCCTGTTCGATCAACTCCTGGCTCGCCTCGGGGATGGTCTTGAGATGGATATAGCCGCGAAAGTTCTCCTCCTCGCGCAGCTTGCGAGCGATGCGGACCATGTCCTCCATGGTCTTGTCGGGGCTTTGGATGATGCCCGAGGACAAAAACAGCCCCTCGATGTAGTTGCGCCGGTAGAATTCCAGCGTCAGCTTCACGACCTCATCGACCGAGAACCGCGCCCGCTCGACATTGGACGATACCCGGTTCACGCAATAGGCACAGTCGAAGATACAGAAATTCGTCATCAGTACCTTGAGCAGGCTAATGCAGCGTCCGTCGGGCGCATAGGCATGGCAGATACCCGAGCCTTCGGTCGAGCCGAGACCCCTGCCGTCCTTCGAGTTGCGCTTCGACGTCCCCGACGACGCGCAGGAGGCGTCGTATCGCGCGGCGTCCGAGAGGATGGCGAGCTTGCGCTCCAAACTGTGTGCTGTCATTCCGTTCAACTAATGTTCCGCGCCCGCGATGCAACCGTTCGGCCCTGCGACAGTCTGTCCGGCCCTGCTGGTCTGGTTCGGAGGGACTGCGGGGATGGGAGCAATCCAGAGCGCAGGCAGCGAACAAGCCCGCCACCGAACGCGGCCTGCCTCTTGCCATTCCCTCGTTCCAGCGCTCCTAAGCATGCCGACACAGCAAGCCGGGATGAGGAGGCCAAAGAGCCACTGGGCTGTTGCGATGAGACATAAAGATCCTCGACAGCTTTTCTGCATCGGAACGGTTTTCGCCCTTGTTTCCCCCTCAGCGCTTGCATAGACACACCGGCGGAGACGTGGCCGAGTGGTCGAAGGCACACCCCTGCTAAGGGTGCAGGCGGGAAACCGTCTCGAGGGTTCGAATCCCTTCGTCTCCGCCACTTTTTGCCCCCTGCGCGCGACGCAAGGCCAGCAAAATAAGGCATTTGATTGCATAGTGTGATCATTGCCCGAAAAATTTGCTCCACTTTTTGCTCCACATTCTCCTGCATCCGCACCGGTATTTCGTTGGTAGCGAGGTCTTCCCGTGCATCCCGATGGGCCAAGAAGCGTGCACCCCGCCTGACCTACGGGCCCGGACAGATCAGCAGAGCGCCGTGGACGATCAACAGCACGACAATCGCGACGCGCACGAGGTTTCGCCGCAGCCAGACATGGGCGCGGGTGCAGTATTTCATCGGCTTCTCCTGTGAAGTTGGTGGCGCGCCGGCAGCTTCGTAGCAGCGAAGGAGTGTTGATCATCACCGGCGCGCCGAATGCCGGGGGATCCAGTCCCGACGCCGGGACCATGCGGCCCCTCAAGGAACGGCGCCCACGCGGGCGCCGTCGGATCATTTGTGGTCGAGCATCCGCAAGCTCAGTTTCACCGCTTCAGCGAAGTCGATGGCCGTCCGAACGGCACGAGACAGCTCCTCGAGCAGCGGGAGGGCAGCTTGGAGCGCCTCTGCCTCCGGCGTGAGACGCCGGTGGGTGTCGAACGCCTCGGCGCAGCCGATCAGGCGCTCCTGCGGGATGTCGACCTTCTCCTCGAAGGTCCCGGCCTTGATCCCGTCGTGGATCTCGGAGATCGCTGTAGCGAGGACTTGCGCGAGGGTCTCGTCGACGCCGCTCTCCTTTTCGAGGAGCTCGAGGGCCTCCCTCACCGCATCCTGCGCACCGGGGCTGAGATGCGGAATCACCCGGCTCCTCAGGTGCTGACCCATTCCTGATCGCCGCTCGAGGACACCGCGGACGAGGCCGACCTGCTGCTCCAAGAGGCTCAACGGCAAAAACCCGGTCATCCCTGCACCGCCTTTCCGGCGGGAACGACGCGTCGTCGTGTGCGCCGCTCCACGACGACCTCCCCGCCTCGCATGGCACCGGTCCGCCGGCGCTGCCGGGACCAATAGCTGGCGGCGATATCGCGTTCCGCGTGGATGCGGCCCCGCACGGCATGCATCGCGCTGAGCGGGGCGCCGCTGAGGCGTCCGAGGACGGCGGAGCCGGCGGCCCGGCAGATTGAGAAACCGCTGTGGGTCAGCGGCACCAGCAGGCGGCGCGCGCCGACGAAGCGGGTCGGTTCATTGAGCCCAGCAGAACGGTAGTCCTCCCGGCGACGTGCATGCACTTCGTAGCCGACATTGGAGCGCCGGCGCGAGGTGGTGCCATAGGCGAGCAGAGCGCAACGCTGACCGCCTTGAACCTCGATGTCGAGAACGAGGCAGGGCCGCGCCTTGGGGCGCCCAATGTGGCCCTCCTCGGCGAGAGGAAAGCGGAAGGCGACGATGTCGCCAGGTGCAATGTGGTCCTGCCACGCCGGGGTCATCGCGAAGGTGGTCTGGATGTTGTCGAGCATTTTCGGTGTCCTTAATTGGTGGATGTCCGACGCTCACGATCTTCCCTCTTTCCTATCGGCCGGGACCTTTCGTCGTGCGCGTCACGAGACGCGCGCACGGCGGAAAGGGTTGGCCTTGGGGTTTTCCTTCGCTCCGATCCGAATCGGATGAACTATGCAATTTGCAGTTGAACCGAAGGGCGAGAGATGTATGACTTGATCAAAAGTTTGGGATACTGCATTGAGTTTAACCGAAAAAATAGAGAAGACTCCGCACAGAGAGGTTGCTGGTTCAGATGCCTATGCTGCATTTGAATTTCAGCTGATGTTTGGCGTTGAGCTTCTATTTGAAAGCTATGATAAACTTAGCGATTTTGCAGTTCTGTTTGAGTTTCATGGTGATATCGTATTGCTGACTGGGTCCGAAAGCCCTACGGAGATTGAATTCTTTCAACTGAAGCATTCAACCAAGGGCAATTGGTCACTAGCCTCGCTCTCTCATAACCCGAAAAAATCTAAAACTAGCGAAAAGTCTCAATCAATTATTCAAAAGTTGCATGGAAACGTCGCTGCGTTCTCTGGTTACGCTAAAGGCGGCCAAGTAGTTTCAAATGCATATTGTTCAGAATTTGGGCAAGCTGAGAATTCACTTTTCAGCGCAATGTCTGATGTTAAGAAAACGAAACTCCTAGACCATATCCAATCTGCATATCCAGATGCAAATCTAGATTGCCTTGATATATTAGGGTTCCGGCGAACTGAGCTTGACAAAACCGCATGCCACGAACTGGTGAAAGGTAGAGTTCATAGCTTTTTACAAGCTAAAATTTGCGGAGATGCATTTCAGCTAGAAGCGTGCACAAACGCGATCGTCGGACAGTGTCGTCTCAGGAACAAGAAGCTCGCAACAGATGTTCCGAGTGTCATCGGCCAGATCGTAACACAGAAGGGAATATCTAAGAACGATATCGACGATTGGCTGACTGACATTGCCTCGAACACAAACGCCCCCGAATGGAGCTTTATTCAGCCTTTTATTGGGCTGCATTGGGGCTTTATTCACGCGAACGATGTTAGACTTGCCTATGAAGGTTTCAGGGTTGAAGCACTGGACAGCGGAAACGATGCTCAGAACGTGTTGGTAATGAAGATACGGCAGGCTCTCGAGGTAAATGAAGTAACTGAACCAATTGGCGAAT
Organism: Limimaricola cinnabarinus; assembly: GCF_047631075.1. Lineage (NCBI taxonomy): Bacteria > Pseudomonadati > Pseudomonadota > Alphaproteobacteria > Rhodobacterales > Paracoccaceae > Limimaricola > Limimaricola cinnabarinus. Next base: position 6,013 of record NZ_JBLHYX010000015.1, on the reverse strand, counting down.
TTATTGATAAATTGGTTGCGTCTGCAGAACTGGTAGGCAATGCGGAGAAGTTTGGTTACTCGGCTGCCCAACTGAAAGCGATGGTCATATATGAAATTTTCAAAACTCAACAGGCAGGAACAGTTCAAAAAACTGATACGCAGTCTTCGGAAGAAAACTAATGAAAAAACTGAACTTCAGAAGGTTATGGATCGTCTCGGATCGAGAGAAGAGCGCAAGGGTTGAAAGTCTCGATAGCCCAGAGGTCGTGGTCACAAGCTACGGGGTAAATCGCACCGGAAAGTCGAGTTTTATAAAGTCTTTATATGCTGCGCTCGGTGCGGACCCAAAGAAAAATAACAGTGAGTGGGAGAAGCTTCAGGCCAAAATTCTCCTCGAGTTTAGTGTCGATGGCATTTCTTACTTTTCTCTAAGGGTTGGGAACAATATTGCATTTTTCGATGGGCTTGGAGAGATGATCTCCGCTCATTACGGCATAACTAAAGCTGCTGCCTTTTGGGCAGACATATTTGATGCAGATATCCAATTTCCTGGAATGCGCAGCGGCCTTGTTTCTCCCATGCCATCAGCGTGGTTCATGCCCTTCTATATTGACCAAGATACTGGTCTAAATGATACTTGGGCGTCTTTCGACGGACTGAATGCTTATAGCTCTCCCAAGGATACATTAATTGATTTCCACTCCGGAGCGCTTCCAAAAGAATACTACTTAGCCCGGGCAGAGAAGGACGCTGCGACCAGCAAGTTATCAGTTCAGCAGGCCGAACGTAAGCATCTTGAGTTCGCCCAGAAAAAACTGGACGCCTTAACGCTTGATAGCGATTTGTCCTTTGAGCCAAGAAATTTTGAGAATGAGATTGCTATATACCTCGAAAAGCAGGATCGCTTCAATGATTTGAGGGAAAAGGTTCGAATGGAAGTTCGAGAGCTGCAAGCTGTCCGCAGCCGTCTTTTGCAAGAGAGCAAGCTGGCGGCAGCAACTTTGAAGGAATTAGACGCCGATGTGACATATTTAAAGAAAATTGACACTTCTGAGATTGTCTGCCCAACCTGCAACACCGTGCATGAGACAAGCTTTGCTAATACTTTGCGTTTGGCAGGGGACGCAGAAACATGCCGCACTTACTTAGCCGCGACTCAAGAAGAGTTAGAAAAGGTTTCAAAGAAAATCGAAGCTAAGTCTAAGGAAATGCGGATGCACAAGGAAGCTGCTGTAGAGATTGATTCAATACTAGGTGAAAAGCGAGGAAAATTGACGCTTCGCAATATGTTGGAGCATGAGAGTCGTCGGATAGCGGGTGCTAGCCTTGATAAAGAAAAAGAAAAAATCGATGTCCTTGTGGGGGGGATAGAAGAGGATATTAGGGCGGCGGCAAAGAAAATGCGGGATAATAACAGTGCGAAGCGAAAAGCAAAAATTCTTGAATTCTATCAGGGGAAACTTAGAGCTTTTTGCGATAAATTGAACTTACCTTCGCCACCCGAGAAGACTTTTTTGAAGCTGAGGCCTGTTATTGACACTACCGGAAGCGATCTTCCTCGTTTAATTTTAGCTTATCACTACGCGGTATTGCATACGGTTGCGGAATTCTCGACTTCGGTTTTTGCTCCGATAGTTTTTGACACTGCACAACACCAAGATCAAGATGAGACGAACATCAATGCAATGATTGAATTTGCCTTTGAGCAGCGTCCGGCTGATACGCAGTTTGTGTTCGGGACGGTCGGCCTACATAACTATCAATACTCAGGCGCGACTGTAATATCGCAAGAGAAGGGGCGACTGCTCTCTAAGGCTTCATACGAGCAAGCGCGCCTGGATATCTCGCCGTTTGTAGAGCAATTAATGGCGAGCAGGTAGGTTTAGTCGATCGCCACCATCGGTCGACAGCGCCCAGGTGGGATTGATCTAATCTCTCTGCCCGACCTGTCAGGCATGCTCGTCCACGTGACGGCTTCTTTTCCTCTTCAGTGCTTAGGTCAAGCTCATAAGGATCCGCGACGAAGCCATTAGCTTAGGGTTTCAGGGGGATTTAGTGGAACAGCTAGCTTGTCTCGAAACGCCAACGCCGCGCATCCCGCAAGATGCGCGGCGTTGGCGTGTCTGACCGTCGGAGATGCCGAAGGGGTGCAGGGGGCGTGGCGAACGGGCCTCTGCGAGCAGGGGGATGCAAGGGGGAGTGCGGAACGATGACCCTTGCTCCGGCGGAAGGCCCCGAGAGGGTCAGGGAGAGCGGCGCGTCTCCCTGACGGCGCGGCAGCGGCGCCGGGGTCCAGGGGTCTCCCCTGGCGAACGACAGCCTGTGCACAAAGGCGCGCGCAGCGCGACGACTGCGCAGGCTGGTTAGTGAGTAGAGGGTAGAGGGTAGAGGGTAGAGGGCCAGTCACACCCCGCAACGCACCGGTGAAGGAACCGCGATTTCCGGATCGCCTGGGTCAGCAACATCTCCCCGTCTCCAGTCCTTCCGGAGATGCCCCCGTGATCCACCAGTCCCGCCCAGAATTCGCCGTCGTCTGCCGTTTCCAGGGTTTGTTCCCCGCCGACCTTGCCGGCTACGAGAAGCACCGCACCCGTAGAGGAGGCGATCTTGGCCATGTCAATTCTTCGCGCTCCCACCTGAACCGCAATGTAATCGGCGAGCCGGATTGGGCAGCGCGGACAACCGCCCTGATCGAGGACATGAAGGCGGAGAACTTTGCCGATGAGATCGAAACGCTCACGCGGCGGCGGCGGAAGAAGCAGATCAGGGAGCGCATGGCCGAAGGCCCACGCGATCCCTGGCGGGCAACCCGCCACGGACCCATGCGAGAGGTGATCCTGACGGCCAACCGCGACTGGTTCGACGCCCTCCCCACCGTTGCCGCCCGCGAGGCCCGCGCAATGGCGTTCCAGGACGCGGCCCGGGACTGGCTGCTGGAGAATTTCGGCGAGGATGTCGTGCATGCGCGGGCCGACCTCGACGAGCAGGCATTTCACATCCACGCGGTCATCGTGCCGAAGGTTCAGGTGGAGCTGAACGGAACGAAGCGCTGGATGCTCCAGCCGTCCAAGCACGGTCTGATCAAGAATTACGAGGCGGCGCAGGACAGTGTTGGCGCGCATTTCGCGCCGCTGGGCCTCGTGCGTGGAGAGCGGCGGGCCGAAGCCGTGCGCAAGGCGCGGCAATCCGGGGAGGAGCCGCCAGCCTACCGGCAGCATGTGCGGACGGCGGACTGGCGCAAGGCCGAGGACACCAGGATCGTCGAGACCATCGCGGATCTCGACCGGCGTGCAGAGGCCATGGTCATCGAGGAAGGGACAATCGAGCAGAAGCGAGAGGCGGTCACGGACCGGGAGAACGCCATTGACGCGCGCGAGGACGCCGCCGTGGCCAAGGAGCAGGAAGCCGATGCGGTGCTGGCTGTCGGCCAGGGATTGGCGGCAGGCGCCTTCGACATCGAGGACAGGGACGGGACGCCCGCGCTCTTCGAGACACCGGATGCAAAGTCTGGACTCCTGTCGAAGCTGAGGGCGCGGATAGCGCCCTCCACCTCCGGCCGTGCCCGCGCGCTGCATGTGTTCTCGAAGACGTTGGCGCGCTTGCGCCAACAGGCCCGTGACGAGGCGAAGACAGCCGTCGCTCGCGACACGGCCGAAATCCAATCCGCGGACGAGACCATCTTCGAAATCGCATCTCGCCTTCCCTACGCCGAGCGTAGGTCCATCGGAAAGATCCGGGTCTCTCTCAGCGCGCGCATTATGGCCCTGACCGGTCGCGACATGGGCCGCAAAACCCCTGCGAAGGGCGAGGATGACGAGAGTCCATGACCGAAATTTGCGTATTTCTTTCTTGTGAATTCAGGGGCTTGAGGTGCGGCACCGAGAAAACTTCATGAAAACGCTACTGCTCAAAAAAATCGGTCGGACTATTCTTCTGTCCGCGGCGGCAGAGACCTCGGCGGACATGACCAGAAACAGTCCCAAGAGGAAGACACCAACCATGAAGACCCTGCTCGACACCACCCGCTTCCACGCCCCCGCCGATGGCCGCGCAAGCGGCGGCGACCGTCCCAAGCTGACCGCGAAACAGCGTGCGATCGCCGCGCTGGAAAAGGCCATCGACAAGGACGCCAAGGCCGAGGAACGCCTCGAGGCGGCCCGCCGCAAGGCCATCGGCGAGCACTTCACCGCCTGGATCGAAGAGGCCGATGCCTCGCTCATCGCCGAAGTCTTCGCCGGCCTCGAAGTGGCGGCCACGAAGGCCAACCGTAAGCGCATCGCCTCGCACCCGCTTCGCCCCGGGAAAGTCGATGCCATCGTCGAGAAGCGGCTCGCCGAGATCGAACGCATCAAGGCCGAAGAAGCCGCGGAGCGTGAGCGCGAACGCCAGACGGACGATGGCGCCTCCGACGCCGCCTGATCATCGCATGATCCTCCCGCCCTCCGCGATCGGAGGGCGGCAAACCGCACAGCCCTGACCTCCCCATCGAGACGATCCAATGCACGCCACCCTCGCCACCCTCCCATCGCAAGGCCTCGGTTCCGCCGGTCTTGCCTGGCGTGGTCAGGCATCGGGGGCGGCGAAGACCCATCAGCAGGAGATCGCGCGCCTCACTGAAGCCCGCGACAAGCTGGCGACCCTCTTGGCGGGTGGGGAAATGTGGGCGCTTTCGCTCTTCACCCGCCTCGAGGCCGAGCTGGCCCAGTTGACGGCCCGCGAGGATGTCCTCGCCCGCGCCCGTCAGATCGCCGAAACGGCGGCGCGCAAGGCAGCTTGAACATTGGCTTTGCCCCCTTGAGGCACTAATTGGCGCCCGGGGCGAATGAATGGTGAGAGCCCATTCTTACCGATGCTGCGGCACGCATGAAAGGCTGCGGCGGCGAAAGGTGCCACATTTATGAGCGTTCAATTGGGCTAGGCTCACTGCCGGACCTGTTCCAAAACGCAGAACCGAGCCTGTCGGAACGACTACAGCATTTCGCGGTGGTGTTCCGCAATAGTGCGCGTATAGAAATCAGATGTGAAAGGTCCTGACATGCCGAGACGACCGCATCGCGCGATTTTATATGCTCTCGTAGGGCTCCTCATTGCCGGGGTGTTATTTGCCCTTTTGAGCACGCGCACTGGTAATCTCGGTCTTTTGGGGATTGTGATGACGCTGGGCGTGGAGGCAATCTTCTTCATTCTCGCAGTCTATGTCGCCGAGCCGACGGTCACGGAAGATTCTTCGCAGGCGCACACCCCAGTTGATGCATCGCCAGCGCGGCCCCGACGTGTGCTCTCTCGCGCTTGGGCTGTTTCCCTTCTGTCCCTCGCGATCTTGGTATTTACTTTCGTGGTCTCGATCTTCTTCGATTCCTTCAACCTACTGCTGGCCGACCTGATCGCCTTGGGAGAGCTGCGGATCATCACGCAACGTGCCGACCTGACCCTGCAGCTTACGGTGGGAGGCTACTTTGCGTTTCTCTTCTGGTTTCCGGCGATTTTCGTGACAGGCTTTCAGGTCGGCCGACGGTCCGTCGCCCTCTCCTATTGGGACTGCCTTGCCTCAGCGTTCATGTCGCTCGGCGTTCTGGTCTTTTTGATCTTCGTCGTCGAGGTCTGGTCTGGCACGCTTTCGATCGAGCTGCTCTTTACCATGATGTTCAACGCGGGGAGCGAACAACAGGTCAGGCTCGTCCCGGAACGGGCGGTCTTCGTCGGCCTGCTGATCCTCGTGGCGGTGGCTGTAGTCTCGATCGTCGCGGCACTCGTATGGATAGCCGCCAAACTCGGTCGTCGGTCGGATCGTGAGAGCGGGTGCCGCTCGCTCTTCCCTGCCGATATAGTCGGGCCGTCACCTCAGAACCCTGAGACGGCGCGATGTCGGCCCACGACCTGAGATTGAAATACAGCATAGCCCTTCTGACCTGCTCCCCGCCGGTCCCTCGGTCATAACGAGAGTTTGCGAGTTTGAGATTGGTAGTTGGACTGGTCGTTTCGGGCAAGCGCGCCTGGCGTGGAGCCTTCAAATTGCTCAAGCGCCCGGCGCG
>NZ_JBLHYX010000014.1:0-111282 GCF_047631075.1 Limimaricola cinnabarinus | reverse complement strand
AGCCGACTTCTGCGTGGAAGCTGTCGAGGAGGCGCTGGCGCGTTACGGCCTGCCCGAGATCTTTAACACTGATCAAGGCAGCCAGTTCACCTCGACCGACTTCATCAAGATGCTTGCCGCCCGCAAGTGAGGTGCTCCGCGATCCCTGGACAGGATCTGGCGCCTTCTAAGCTACTCTTAGCTCCTGCTGATCGGTTTGGATGGTGGGGTTTCTCTGCCAGTAGACCACTGCTGGCGGCTGGCCGCCATGGGCGGAATGCGGGCGCTTTCGATTGTAGAAATCGATCCAGTTCCTGAGCCCGGCCCGTGTCTCTGAGCCGGTCTCCCAGGCGTGCAGGTAGACGCACTCGTATTTCAGGGTGCGCCAAAGCCGCTCGATGAAGATGTTGTCGAGGTAGCGTCCCTTTCCGTCCATTGAGATGCGGACGCCGGCGCGTCTGAGCAGGTCGGTCCAGGCGAAGGACGTGAACTGGCTGCCCTGATCGGTGTTCATGATCTTGGGCAAGCCGAACCGCTGGATCGCTTCGGTTAGCGCCTCGACGCAGAACTCGGCCTCCATCGTGTTGGATAGGCGCCAGGCCAGCACTTTCCGGGTGTGCCAGTCCATGATCGCCACGAGATAGAGGAAGCCGCGCCGCATAGGGAGATAGGTGATGTCGGCGCACCAGACTTGGTTGGGCCGCTCCACGCGCACCCCCCTTAGCAGGTATGGGTATCGCTTGTGCCCCTTGGCAGGCTTGCTGGTGTTGGGCTTTTGGTAGATCGGCATGAGGCCCATGAGCCGCATCAGCCGTCGCACCCGCTTGTCGTTCACTGCGTGGCCCTCGTTGCGCAGATGCCGGGCCATCTGCCGCACGCCGTAGAACGGCGTTTCGAGGAATTGTTCGTCGATCAGCCGCATGAGGTCGAGGTTCAGCTCGGTCTCCCCGGTTGGCCGGTAGTAGAACGACGATCGCGAGAGCGACAGCAGCCGGCACTGCCGCCCCACAGACAGGGTCGGATGGTCTCGCTCGATCATGCCGCGCCTCATGTCTCGCCCCAGGGCTTGAGCTTTCTGGACAAAAAATCGTTGGCGACCGCCAGCTCGCCAATCTTGGCATGCAGCTCCTTCACCTGCGCCTCGTCGACTTCGGGCGTCTTCTTTCCGCCCCGCTCGAAGACCCCTGAAGCGCCCTCGAGCAAAGCCCGCTTCCACTGATGGATCAGCGTGGGATGCACCCCGAACCGGCTCGCCAGCTCGGCGGCCGTTTGTTCGCCTTTCAAAGCTTCCAGCGCGACCTTGGCCTTGAAAGCAGGCGCGTGCTGCTTGCGTTTCGACATCTCTGATCTCCTCGCCGGTGAAGATCAGCAGACAGCAAATCGTAGCTTACGTCAGTGCCCTGAAACCGGGGAGCACCTCAGTCCTTGCGATAAGCGTGCGTCAATGATTTCCGCAACCGTGGTCCCTCCCTCCTTTTCAAACGGGAATCCGTTGAGCTCGATCTTGGCAGCCGTCTTCGCACGCCACTGGCGGGCATTGGTAAGATGAGTGAACGTCTTGGTTAGGCTGTGAACCTTACCATCTTTGCGAGCCCGAAACTGAACGCGATAGGAGGTGGTGCCGTCCTTGCGCTCGATGACTTGGATATTGTTTTCTTTTTTCGGCGATTTGTGACGCTTCCGCTGGAGTGGCGGCTTGGGCGCCTGCGAAGCGATAATGCTGCCGTTAGGCTGAGCATCGTGAACGCTACCAGAAGCTTCTACGCCTGGTGTTTCATTGGCGGCCTTTTTCTCAAAAGCGTTCTGCGGGCGGACATCTTCGACCCTTTGCTCGTCGAGTTGAGCGATGAGTTCAGCGGTGGACCGAGGTAGGGCGATCATAGGTCATGTATCCCGTCTTGATTTCTATGACGGGGACGTCGGTTCGCCTCTCCAAACCCGATCATCTGGTTTGACTCGATTTTTTTCGTAGGGTGCTTACTTCGGCCACGTAACCGATAAGGGTTCGAGGCCGGGACTGGGTCCTGCATCTCCTGTCCGACTGTGCTACTGCAAAGCACAGCGAAATCGAGAACCCAGGAAAACCGCAGGGAATCCCGGGAAATAGTGCTCACTGTGCTACAGGCCCCCACTACTGTAAAATGAGGTAAGATGCTGAAAGAAAAGGTAAAATCTTCGGCACGCCTGAGCGTGGCACCCATGATGGATTGGACCGATCGGCATTGCCGGCATCTGCACCGGCTGCTGTCGCACAGGACCCTGCTCTACACCGAGATGGTCACGGCCCCTGCCGTCATTCACGGCGAGCGCGACCGGCTGATCGGTTTCGACGCGTCGGAACACCCGCTGGCTCTGCAGCTTGGCGGATCGGATCCGGTAGATCTTCGCGAGGCGGCGCGGATCGGGGCGGAGCGAGGCTATGACGAGATCAACCTCAACTGTGGTTGCCCCTCCGACAGGGTGCAGTCGGGGGCGTTCGGCGCGGTTCTGATGACCCGGCCCGAACTGGTCGCGGAGTGCTGCGCCGAAATGATCGCGGCCAGCCCGGTCGAGGTGACCGTGAAATGCCGCATCGGCGTCGATGAGCAGGTGCCCGAGGAGGTCCTGCCGCGCTTTCTCGAAGCCGTCGCGGCCTCGGGCGTCAGCCGGTTCACGATCCATGCCCGCAAGGCGTGGTTGCAAGGGCTCAGCCCCAAGGAAAACCGCGACATACCGCCGCTCGACTATGATCTGGTCCTGCGGATGAAACGCGAATTTCCACAGTTGCACCTTTCGGTCAACGGCGGCATCGGCACGCTGGACGAAGCCGAGAGCTTCCTTGCCTCAGGGCTCGACGGGGTGATGATCGGCCGCGCCGCCTATCATTCGCCCGCCGACATCCTGAGCGACGCCGACAGGCGCATCTGGGGCGAGGGCGCGGTGACGCACGCCGAGGACGCGGTGCGCGATATGCTGCCTTATATCGAGAGGCATCTCGCGGATGGCGGGCGGCTGCATCAAGTGACGCGCCACATGCTGGGGTTGTTCGCCGGGCGTCCCGGCGCGCGCGGCTGGAGACGAGTGCTGTCGGAGGGGGCGTCGCGGCCAGGCGCGGGGCCGGAGCTGGTTCTCGAGGCGCTGCAACGGGTCGAGGACCTGCAACAGGCGGCGTAAGGCGGCGCGCAACCCCTTGCCGAGGATCGCCGGGCCGGGCATCGCTGTGGCGAACCGAGCCGGAGCGCCAGATGCCTGATACCATGCTGCTTCTTTCCATGGGAGCGATGCTGCTCGCCATTGGCGCTTTCGCGGGCGTGCTCGCGGGGCTCTTGGGTGTCGGCGGCGGCATCGTGCTGGTGCCCGCTTACTTCTACGCCTTCGCGGCGCTGGGCTACGAGACGCCGCAGCTCATGCGGATCTGCCTTGCCACATCGCTCGCCACGATCATCGTCACATCGGCCCGCTCGGTGCTGAGCCACAACCGCAAGGGGGCGGTCGACTGGTCGGTGTTGCGTGGCTGGGCGCCGGGGATCGCGGTGGGCGCGCTCGCGGGTGTGTTCGTCGTGGCGCAACTGCGCACGGTGACGCTGCAGCTGATCTTCGGCGGGTTGGCGCTGTGCGTGTCGCTCTACATGGTGTGCGGACGCAGCCACTGGCGACTTGGTGACACGATGCCGGGCGGCGTGGCACGGGGGGTGATGTCGCCGGTGGTGGGGTTCTTGTCGGTGCTCATGGGCATCGGTGGCGGCAGCTTCGGCGTGCCGATCATGACGCTCTACGGCATGAGCATCCACCGCGCCGTGGCGACGGCGGCGGGGTTCGGGCTGCTGATCGCGCTGCCTTCGGTCATCGGGTTTCTGCTGACGCCGCTGCCCGCCGGGGCCGCGCCGCCGATGACGCTGGGATCGGTGAACCTGCCCGCCTTTCTCATCGTCATCGCGATGACACTGCTGACGGCGCCATTGGGCGCTGCTCTGGCGCACCGCACCGATGCAAAGCGGCTCAAGCGGGTGTTCGGCGGCTTTCTGATCCTCGTGGCGCTCAACATGCTGCGCAAGGCGATGATCTAACGCTCCAGCCGGGCCTTGCGGCCGCCGCGCCGCCCCTTGGGCGCGGCCTCGCGGGTCGGCAGCTCGGCCATGATCCGGGCGCGCTCTTCCGGTACCATCCGGCCCCATGCAGCGATCTCCTCCATGGAGCGCGCGCAGCCCAGACAGAGCCGCGTCTCGGGATGGATCGCGCAGAGCTTCACGCAAGGGCTCTCTATCTCGGCGCGCTGCCAGACTTCGTCGCTCATGACCGCGCCATGTAGCCGAGCCGGTCGAGCAGGCCCTGCAGGATGTATCCCGCCGCCACCGCGTCGATCAACTCGCCCCGGCGCTTGCGCGAATGATCCGATTCGAGCAGGGCGCGCTCGGCGGCGACGGTCGAGAGGCGCTCGTCCCAGTAGACGATCGGGATCTCGGTGAGGCGCGACAGGTTGCGCGCAAAGGCACGCGTCGATTGGGCGCGCGGGCCTTCCGAGCCGTCCATGTTGCGCGGCAGCCCTAGCACGAAGCCCGCGACGGTGCGCCCTTGCGCGATCTCCAACAGCCGCCCGGCGTCGAGCGTGAACTTCTTGCGTATCACCGTCTCGAGCGGGGTGGCGACCGAGCGTAGCCCGTCCGAGACGGCCACGCCGATGGTCTTGGTGCCGAAGTCGAGCCCCGCAAGCGCGCCGTGGCGCGGCAGGGCGGCAGCGAACTCTTCCGCGGTTTCGAAGATCATTGCGCCACCTCCGCCGCGCGGGCGGCCTCGCGGATCTCGTCCAGACCGTCCGTGTCGGCAAAGACCCCCTGCGCCTCGGCCCAGATCTGCGCTGCGCGCTCGCGCTCGCCCAGCACGCCCAGCGCCCGGATCAGGCGCGCCCATTCGGAGGCAGAGCCGCCGGTTTCCGCCAGACGCGCCGACAGCCCCTCCACCATGCCTCGGATCATGCCGTCGCGGTCTTCGGCGCTCATGTCCTGCGCCGCGGCGATATCCGCCGCACTGGGGCCGGGCAGGGCGGGCGGGGTATATTCGACCCCCGCCAGTGCCGCGGCGCGGTCGATCTGGGTGCGCGCCAGTTCGACATGCGGCGAGGCCGGGTCGCCCTCATCGATCGCCCGCTTCCAGTAGCGAAAGGCAAGGTCGGGCCGTTCGACCTGTGCCTGCAGCAGCCCCATGTAGTAAAGCGGCCCTTCGGCGTCCTGCCGCTCGGACAGAAGCCGGGCGAGCAGCGCCTCGGCCTCCGGCGTCACGAGGCCGCCGGTAGCCGCCACCATCCGGTCCACCAGCGCCACTTGATCCTCGTACTCCGCGGCGTCGCCCTTGAGCGCGATCACCCGCTCCTGCGCGCGCGCGGCGGCGGCGTAATTGCCCAAGGCGGCCTCGTGGCGCGACAGTAGCTCCCAACCGGTCAGGTCGTCGGGACGATCCGGAACCGCCGCGCGCAACTGCGCGACCATGTCGAGATAGTCCTGCGGCGCATCGACGGGGGAGGCGGGCATCATGGCTTCCGCGGCCTCCTGCGAGGGGCGCGCCTCGCGCAACTCTTGTGCCGCCGCGATCCTGCCGCCCAGCGGCTGGTCGGGGATGCCGGGGGCCCCGAGGTCGGTATAAAGCACAAGCGCGCCGCCGATCACCAGCACCGCCCCGAAGACGGCGGCAGGCAGCACCGGACCGCGCCGGACCCGCTCCACGGTTTTCCCCTGCCGCACGTGATCAGCGGCGATGAGACGGCGGGCGATCTCGGCACGGGCGCGCTCGGCTTCCTCGGCGGAGATCAATCCGCGACCGCGATCGGCTTCGACCTCGGCCAGCTGGCCTCGATAGAATGCGACGTCCGGTGCGGCCTCCTCGATTGCGCGTGCCTGGCGCAGCGGCACCGCCAGCGCCACGGCAACGACCACGGACAACCCGACCGCTATGATCCAGAACAGCATGCGACACTCCTATTTGCGGACTTCCTATCGTGACAGGGCTTTCCGAGAAAGCCCCGGACCGGCGACAGGTGGTCGCGCCGGGCGTGGCAATCCTGCGAAAGCCTCACCTGGTTCCATGTGATAACGGATCCCTGAGCCACAAAAATTTGAACTGGAGAGGAACCGGCCCGAGCGGGTGACGTTGGCCCGTCAAATGACACATAACGGAGCATCACGCATGTCCGACCCGAATTTCAACAACAACAACGTCAACCCGCCGCCGAAGAAAGGTGGCACATCGATCGCCCTCATCGTCGGTGGTCTCGTGGTTGCCGTGATCGTGCTGTACTGGCTCTTTGCGGGCGGTACCGATGTGGACAACGCCGACATGGTCGGCGAGGAAACCAACATCAACGTCGATGCAGGCGCCGAGTCGGCTGCCGAGAGCATCGAGGATGCCGGTGAAGCCGTCGAGGCCGAGATCGACGAGACCGCCGTCGAAATCGAAGATACCGCAGCCGAAGCCGAGGCCGAGATGGACTCCGAGATCGACGCGACCGAGACCATCGAGGTCGAGGGCGAAGCCGAGGTGGTTCAGTAAGACAGCCGCGCTCGTTTCTATGCGCGCCGGTTTTCGGGCGGCGGCCGGTCTGGCCGCCGCCCTTTCTCATGGCGGGCCCACTGCCCGAGCTTGGGCCGTCGAACGGTTTCGGTCACGCTTGTGGCCGCGCGCCAGCGCTCGGAATTTCCCGGCTGTCCCATTGACCTTTGGGGCGCAGGGGTTCTGTTATGTGGCGCAAATCCACCACTGGCAGCAAAGCGAGACCGACATGGCTTTCGAACTTCCCGACCTTCCCTACGCCCACGACGCGCTCGCCTCCAAGGGCATGTCGAAGGAGACGCTTGAGTATCACCACGACCTGCACCACAAGGCCTATGTCGACAACGGCAACAAGCTGATCGCCGGCACCGAATGGGATGGCAAGTCGATGGAAGAGATCATCCGCGGCACCTATGACAAGTCGTCGGTGGCGCAGAACGGCATCTTCAACAACATCTCCCAGCTTTGGAACCACAACCAGTTCTGGGAGATGATGACCCCCGATCAGAGCAAGATGCCGGGCGAGCTCGAGAGCGCGATCACCGACAGCTTCGGCTCGGTCGACAAGTTCAAGGAAGACTTTGCCGCCGCGGGCGCGGGCCAGTTCGGCTCGGGCTGGGCGTGGCTCGTCAAGGATGCGGATGGCGGCCTCAAGGTCACCAAGACCGAGAATGGCGTGAACCCGCTGTGCTTCGGACAGACCGCGCTTCTGGGTCTCGATGTGTGGGAGCACTCCTACTACATCGACTACCGCAACAAGCGTCCCGCCTACATTTCCAACTTTCTCGACAACCTCGTGAACTGGGAGAACGTCGCCTCGCGCATGTGAGGCGTCGCGGCGCCGCCGCGTCCCCGAGGCCCTCGCGGGAGACCGCGGGGGCCTTTTCGTTTCCGGAACCCGCGCCGTCACGGATCGTTTCCTCTGCATGCAACCAAAGGAGGCTTCGATGGCTGAGAGGGCGAGATCCAAGGACGGGACCCGTGAGACCGAGGCTTACGTCAGCGAAGAGGACAAGGCGGGGGCGGGCGGCCAGCCGGGTCGCGAAGGCGGCGACCTGACCCGAAAGGTCGGCACGCGCGACGATCTCAAGCGCGCCGAGCAGGACGACCCCGGCGTCACCCGCGTGCGCAAGAGCGACGAGAAGGACCCCGATTGATGGCCCGGATCGACAATGGAACCTGGGTTCTCGTCGCCGATGGCGAAAAGGCGTTGATCCTCGAGAACACCACCGACGCCCAGCATCCGAACCTGCAAGTCGTGCGCAAGGAAGCGCAGGAGAACCCGCCGGATCGCGCTCAGGCGACCGACAAGGCCGGGCGGCAGGCCGATGGCGGCCCCGGTCAGCGCACCGCGCTGGACGAGACCGACTTTCACCAGCTTGCCAAGGATCGCTTTGCTTCTGACCTTGCGGATCTCCTCTATCGGCATGTCCATAAAGGCCAGTTCGACAAGTTGGTGATCGTGGCGAGCCCGCATGTGCTGGGTGTGCTGCGTCCCGAACTGCACAAGGAGGTGGCCGACACGGTGGTGGCCGAGATCCCCAAGACCCTCACCAACCACCCCGTCGCCGAGATCGAAAAGGCCATCGCTAACGAGATCGCGGGCTGAACGGACCGAACGCCAAGGGGGCGCCTCGACCGCGCCCCCTTCAGGCCAACAGCGTCTCCGCGAGTGCCTTTTCGAGAGCCTTCACGCTGGAGACGTAGTGGATGAAGCTCTTGAGGCTGTCATTCGCGAATCCCTCGTCGATCACGTGGTTGATCAGCTGGCGTAGGGGCTGCCAGTAGCCATCGATGTCGAGCAGCAGGATCGGCTTGTCGTGAAGGCCAAGCTGGCGCCATGTCAGCACCTCGAAGAATTCATCCAGCGATCCCGCACCGCCGGGCAGCATGACGATCGCATCGGCGTTCATAAACATCACCTTCTTGCGCTCGTGCATGGTCTCGGTGACGACATAGGTGTCGAGATCGGTCTTGCCGGTTTCGGCCTCGACGAGGTGGCGCGGGATGACACCGAAACTGGCGCCACCCGCGCCCTGTGCCGCGCGCGCGACAGACCCCATCAGACCCACATCCCCCGCGCCGTAGACCAGCCGCCATCCCTTGCGCGCGAGCATTTCACCGGTCTCCGTCGCGGCGGCCTCGTAGCTGGCACGCAGTCCGGGGCGCGAGCCGCAGAACACGCAGACGGAAGCGGAAAACGAGGACATGGGCATGGGCGGTCTCCGGAGTGTGTCGCTCTGTCGTAGAACGCGGCGCGGCGCGGCTCAACCGCTCAGAGGCGCACCGACCGGCCCGGTCTGGCCATCAGGGCGGCCGCGTCCTAGGTTGAACCGCCGCCGCCAGCCCCGGAGCCCGCCGATGCGACGCCTGTCCAAGACCGACGCCAACCTCTCGGGGCAGCCCGTGCAGGGTTGGGACACGATCCGGCAGGTGATGCCCTATCTGTGGCCCGAGGGGCAGGGCTGGGTGAAGCGCCGCGTCGTGCTGGCCGTCTCGCTTCTGGTCGTGGCCAAGCTGATCGCGGTGGCCACGCCGCTCTTCTACAAGGCCGCCGTCGACGCGCTGGCGGGCGAGGGCGAGAGTGCCGCGATGCTGCTGGCAATCGGTGCGGCCGGGCTGACGTTGATCTATGGCCTCGCCCGGCTCGCCAATGTCGGCTTCCAGCAACTGCGCGACGTGGTGTTCACGCCCGTGGGGCAGCGGGCGCTCAGGAAGCTCGCACTGCGCACCTTCCGGCACATCCACGCGATGAGCCTGCGCTACCACATCGGACGCAAGACCGGCGGTCTCAGCCGGATCATCGAACGCGGCGTGAAGGGCGTCGATTTCCTGCTGCGCTTCCTGCTGTTCTCGATCGGGCCGCTGATCCTTGAACTGCTGCTCGTCGCGGTCGTGCTCTTCTTCCTGTTCGATGTGTGGTATCTCGTGGCCGTGCTTGGCACGATCGTCGTCTACGTCGCTTTCACCTTCAAGGTGACCGAGTGGCGGGTGAAGATCCGCAAGCAGATGAACGATCAGGACACCGACGCCAACCAGAAGGCGATCGACAGCCTGCTCAACTTCGAGACGGTCAAGTATTTCGGCGCCGAGAACCGCGAGGCGATGCGCTATGACGGCGCGATGGAGAAATACGCGGCCGCCGCGGTGCGCACCAACTATTCGCTCGCTTTCCTCAATTTCGGCCAGTCGCTGATCATCACCACGGGCCTCGTCATCGTCATGGTCATGGCCGCCATCGGCGTGGAGCGCGGCGAGTTGACGGTGGGCGACTTCGTCATGGTCAACGCCTACATGATCCAGATCACCATGCCGCTCAATTTCCTCGGCACCGTCTACCGCGAGATCCGGCAGGCGCTGATCGACATGGGCGAGATGTTCGAGCTTCTGAACCAGCCGCCGGAGGTCACCGACCGGCCTGGTGCTGCGGCGCTCGCCGTGCCGCGCGGCGAGATCGTGTTCGACGATGTGCGCTTCGACTACGAGGCCGCACGCGGCATCCTCAAGGGCGTGTCCTTCACTGTGAAGCCCGGCGAGACCGTCGCCATCGTCGGCTCCTCGGGGGCGGGCAAATCGACGATCGGGCGGCTGCTGTTCCGCTTCTACGACGTGACAGGCGGCGTGATCCGGATTGACGGGCAGGATCTGCGCGACGTCACCCAAGACAGCCTGCATGCGCAGATCGGTGTGGTGCCGCAGGACACGGTGCTCTTCAACGACACGATCCTCTACAACATCGCCTATGGCCGCGAGGGAGCCACCCGCGAGGAAATCGAAACGGTGGCTCGCGCCGCGCAGATCCACGACTTCATCCTGTCGCTGCCCCAAGGCTACGACACCACCGTGGGCGAGCGCGGCCTGAAGCTCTCGGGCGGAGAGAAGCAGCGCGTCGGCATCGCCCGCACCCTGCTCAAGGACCCGCCGATCCTGCTTCTGGACGAAGCGACGAGCGCGCTCGACACCGACACCGAGCGCGAGATCCAAGGCCAGCTTCGCGCCATGGGGCAGGGGCGCTCGGTGATCACCATCGCACATCGGCTGAGCACGATTGCGGATGCGGACCGGATCGTGGTGCTGGAAGCCGGGAAAGTCGTGGAATCGGGCTCTCACGAGCATCTTTTGGCGCAAGAGGGCCGCTATGCGCAGCTCTGGTCGCGCCAGCAGTCCGAAGAGGCCCAGGCCGCGTGATTGCGCCGCTGAACCGATCGGTCTAGTCTGCGCTTGAGTCGCCTGCCGCGTGCGGGCCAATCGACGTTCCGGGCGTGCCGCGCGCGGAGTTCAAGGACAGCCCTATGTTATCCCCGATGTTCCGCACCGCCGTGGTGCTGGGCCTGCTCTCCGCCGTGGGTCCCTTCACGATCGACATGTATCTTCCCGGCTTGCCGGGCCTCGCCGCCGATCTGAACGTAGACGAAGCCGCGGCGCAGGCGACGATCAGCGCCTATTTCCTCGCCTTCGGCCTCGCACAGCTCTTTTATGGCCCGCTTGCCGATGCGGCGGGGCGCAAGACGCCGGTCTATATCGGCGTCGGCGTGTTTCTCGTCGCCACCATCGGATGCGCTCTGGCCCCGTCGCTGCCGTGGCTGGTGGCGTTCCGCGCGCTTCAGGGCCTTGGCTGCGCCGCGCTGATGGTGGTGCCGCGCGCCATGGTGCGCGACATGTACACCGGCCACGAGGCGACGCGCCTGGTGGCGATGATCATGCTCGTCATCTCGGTTTCGCCGATGCTCGCACCGCTTTCGGGTGCGATCATGATGAGCTTCACCAGCTGGCGCGGCATCTTCTGGGCGCTCGCGGTGATCGCGGGGCTGGCCCTGCTGCTCACCGTCTTCGGCCTCAAGGAAACGCTGCCCGTTGAGCGCCGTCGCCCGGTCCGCCCGCGCCTGCTCGCGGTGTCGGCCAAGCGGCTGTTCCGCGATCCGACCTTCATGGCGCTGACCTTCGTGTCGGGTTTCGGCATGGCGAGCTTCTTCGTCTTCATCGCGAGCGCCAGCTTCGTCTATACCCAGCAATACGGGCTGACGCCGATGCAGTTCAGCCTCGCCTTCGCGACCAATGCCGTGGGCTTCTTTGGGGCGAGCCAGTTCGCGGCGACACTGGGCCGCCGCATCGGCCTCACCCGGATGCTGCGACTGGCGTTGATGGGCTTTGCCTTCTTCGCGCTGACGCTGCTGGCGATCACGGCGGCGGGCTATGCGACGCTGCCGGTGCTGATGGGGCTCTTGCTGTGCGGCAATGCCTGCCTCGGCCTCGTCATCCCGACGAGCCAGGTCATGGCGCTCGATCCGCATGGCGAGATCGCGGGTCTCGCCTCATCGATGGGCGGCACGCTGCAGATGCTCACGGGCGGTCTGATGGTCGCGGTCACGGGGCCGTTCTTCAACGGCACGGCGCTGCCGATGGTGGCGGTGATCGCGGGCTGCGCGGTGATGGCGCTGGGGCTTGCCCTCTTGGCGCTGGGCCGGGGTGAGCAGGGCGTTCAGGCGGCCTGACCCCGCTGCGTACGTCTATGGAAAGGGCCGTCCTCGGGGGCGGCCCTGTCATCTCCG
The DNA here is from genome assembly GCF_047631075.1 of Limimaricola cinnabarinus. Taxonomy (NCBI): domain Bacteria; kingdom Pseudomonadati; phylum Pseudomonadota; class Alphaproteobacteria; order Rhodobacterales; family Paracoccaceae; genus Limimaricola; species Limimaricola cinnabarinus. The sequence goes on along the minus strand of NZ_JBLHYX010000014.1, from coordinate 99,235 downwards.
GGCTACTCTGCCGCACGCAACGTCGATGCGGGGTGAGTGGCGGGGCCTTGCGCGTCTTCCCAGATGATCTCGGGCGTCTTGATGCGTCGCGCCTCGCGCCTGAGCGCCCAATCGCGTGCCGCCCGGCTGCCGCGCCCCATCGACAGCCGCGCCAGAAGCCGCGACATCCAATGGGCATAGCGGGTGGCCCAGATCCGCAGCGCCAGCATCGCGGGCGTGAAAACCAGCGTCAGCACCGTGGCGATGCCGAGGCCGAAGACAACCGCCGTGGCGAGCTGCTTCCACCACAGCGCCGTGGGGCTGTCGATCGTGTAGCCGCCACCGAAGAAGTCGAGGCTGAGCCCGAACATCATCGGCGCGAGGCCTGCCATGGTGGTGACGGTGGTGAGGAAGACGGGCCTGATGCGGTCTTCGGCGGTGCGGATCACCGCCTCGGTGCGCGGCATGTAACGCGCGTAATCCTGATAGGTGTCGATCAGCACGATGTTGTTGTTCACCACGATACCGGCGAGCGCCACGATGCCGGTGCCGGTCATGATGATGGAGAATGTCTGATCCATCACCAGCATCCCGATCAGCACGCCGGCGGTCGACATGACAACCGCCAGAAGTACCAGCGTGGCGTTGTAGAAGCTGTTGAATTGCGCCAGCAGGATGATGAACATCAGCCCCAGAGCACCCGCGAAGGCCGATTGCAGGAAGGCCTGACTTTCGGCCTGATCCTGCTGATCGCCGGTCCATTCCCATCCGACGCCATCAGGCAGCGGCGCGGTGTCGAGCCAGTCGGTCAGCGCCTCGATCCGTTCATTGGCGTTGATCGTTGAGCGGCCAACTTCGCCCGCGTCGATGCGCGTCTGCAACGCGTCGTCGATCTCGGCCTCGGTGACGATCCGGATCTCATCGCCATCGACGAGCCGAACGAGGCCGGGCGTCACGTCGGCCTTGACCTCGAAGTAGCGCTGTTGCGCGACGCGGTTGATCTCGGCGAGCTTCTGCACCGGCTTGCGGGTGACGAAGTTCGACAGCGGCACCAGTCCCGACGGCGTGCGGACCCGCAGGCTGTCGAGGGTCGAGAGCACGCGGTCCTCCTCGGGCAGCCGCACGCGGATCTCGATCTCCTCGTCCGAGCTGTCGATGCGCATGGTGTCGAGCATGATGCCTCGGGTCACGAGTTGCACCATGGCGCCCACGGTCGCCACGTCTGCGCCGAAGCGGCCCGCCTTCTCGATGTCGACGTCGATCTGCCAGTCGATGCCCGGCAGCGGCAGCGTGTCCTCGATCAGCGTCAGGCCCGGCGTTTCCTCGAATCGCGCGCGGACCTGCCCGGTGGCGGTGCGCAGCGCCTCGAAATCGTCACCGGTGAGTCGCAGGTGCACCGGCTTGGACGAGCCGGGTCCCTGCGCAAGGTCGAGGATCTCGATGCGGATGCCCGGGATATCGTCGAGGCGGGCCTGCAGCCGTTCGAACACCACGTTGCCATCGAGATCGGCCGGATCGTAACCGGTTTCGCGCGCATAGGCGGCGCGGTCCTCCCACGGGACCAGTTCGATCTGCAATTGTCCCACCGCGTCGGCGGGACCACCGGCCCCGGCGGTGTTGGAGTTGAGCCCGCCTTCACCCGCGAAGGCGAAAACCGAGCCGATGCCTGGAAATCCCACGACCGCCGCCTCGGCCTCGGCCACGAGCGCGTCCTTTTCGGCAAGGCTGAGATTGCCACGCGCCTGCACGTAGATGATCGCCTGCTCGGGCTCGGTCTCGACGAAGAACTCCACGCCGTTGTTGTGGGTGCCGAAATAGGTGAAGGTCGAAAAGACGAAGGCCCCCACGGCCCCGATCGTCACCAGCGGCATGATCGGGTTGCCCGCGATCAGCGCGATGACGCGCCCAAAGAGCGAACGCCGATAGCCCGCGCGCACCCGCTTGGGCGCGCGCCGGATCTTGGCCGCACCACCGGTGATGGTGGTGGCGATCGCACTGAAAAGCGCCAGCGCAAGTCCGGGGGCGGCGTCGAGCAGCCCCGTGGCGGGGCGAGCCTCGCCGCTGAGATAGCCCGGGTTGAGCGCCAGCATCAGCCCAATGAAGATCAGCAGGGCGGCGGGGAGCACCAGAGCGGCGCACACGACCCATGGCAGGCGGCGGCGCAGGCTGTCGGAGACATGGCCGAAACTGCGGCTCATCCGGCCCAGCACGCCGCCCATCACCGGCAGGTAGATCAGCGCGACCACGAGCGAGGCCGAGAGCACGAAGATCAACGTCACCGGCAGCATGCCCATGAACTGCCCCGCGACGCCGGGCCAGAACAGCATCGGCAAAAAGGCGCAGAGCGTGGTGGCGGTCGAGGAGACCACAGGCCAGAACATCCGCTTCGCCGCCTCGACATAGGCGTGCATCGGTCCGACGCCGTCGGAGATGCGCTTGTCGGCGTATTCCACCACCACGATGGCCCCGTCGACCAGCATGCCCACCGCAAGGATCAGCCCGAACATCACGATGTTCGAGATGGTGATGTCCATCACCGCCAAAAGCGCAAAGCACAAAAGGAACGAGGTCGGGATTGCAAAGCCCACCAGCAGCGCCGGGCGCGGGCCCAGCGCGGCGAGCACCACGATCATCACCAGCGCGATCGCCGTCAGCACCGAGCCTTCGAGCTGGCTCACCATCGAGGCGACCTGACGGCTCTGGTCGTTCGAGGTCCCGACCTCGACTGCCACCCTGAGGTCGTCGGGCCAGCTGTCCTGCTCGGCCGCGACCGTTTCGCGCACCAGGGCGGCGGTGTCGATCAGGTTGAAGCCCCGCCGCTTGACCACCTGCAGCGCCACGGTCGTCTCGCCGTTGAAGCGCGCCGTCGAGGTCCGGTCCTCGAAGGTGAGCCGGATCGTCGACAGGTCGCCCAAGGTCACCACCCGGTCGCCATTGGTCTTGACCGGCAGCTCGTAGATGTCGCGCGGCTCGTCGAAGCTCGACGGGATCTTGACCGAGAACGCGCCCTGCGCGCTTTCGATCTCGCCCGCCGCGATTAGCAGGTTGTTGTTGGTCACGACCTGCAGAAGTTCGGCGGCGGTGACGTTGTAGGCCTCGAGCCTGAGCGGGTCGATCTCGACCTCGAGCATCTCGTCGCGCTGGCCGGTCAGGTTGGCCGAAAGCACGGCGTCGATCCCTTCGAGCCGGTTTTGCAGAGTCTTGGCCACCCGGATCAGCGTGCGTTCGGGCAGCGCGCCGGTGAGGTTGACGATGACGATCGGAAATTCGGAGAAGTTGATCTCGTTGACAGACCAAGCGTCGGCCCCGTCGGGAAACTCGGCCTCGGCGGCGTTCATCGCATCGCGCACATCGGCCATGATCTTGGTCTTGTCCCAGCCGAACTCGAATTCGAGCGCCACCCCCGCATAGCTCTCGGCGGCGGTGGAGGTCATGGTCTTCAGCCCGTCGAGATCCGACAGCCGGGTTTCCATCGGCTTGACCAGAAGCTGTTCGCTGTCCTCGGCTGAGATGCCGGGGAAGGGGACCGAGACGAACAGCGCCGGGATCTCGATGTCGGGCTCGCCCTCCTTGGGCAGGCCGACATAGGCGGCTCCGCCCGCCACGAGGCTCAGCACGATGAAGGCCATGATCATCCGCGCCCGGGACGCGGCCCAGTCGACGATGCCGGTCACTGCCCGGCCTCCCGAAAGCTTGGCGATACGCGCACGCCGTCGGTCACGTATTCCTGCCCGACGACGATGATGGCGGCCTCGGGCTCCAGCCCGGCGACCAGCACGCCTTGGGCCGTGTCGCGCAGCAGCGCCACGGGGGCAAAGCGCGCCACCGCATCCGTGGCCTCGCCATCGACGAGGCGCACGCCGAGACGGCCGTCATCGTCGAGCGTCAGCGCCGATTGCGGCAACAGATGCGCCTGCCTGCCGTCGGTCTCGATCATGATCTCGGCGGTCTGGCCGTCGCGGATCTGCAGATCCGCATTGGGGACGACGACCTCGACGCGGAAGGTGCGTGTCGTCTCGTCTGCCGAGCGCGACACGAAGCGCACCTCGCCGGTCAGCGGCGGGCCGGAGGCCAGCCGCCCACGGGCGGGCGCGCCGACGCGGATCTTGTCAACATCGACCTCGGGTACAAAGCCCACGAGCTTGATCGGATCGAGCTGCACCACCGTGGCGCAGGGCGCACCGGTCTGCATCAAGAGCCCCAGCTCGGCAGTGTCGGTTTCCAGCAACCCGTCAAAAGGTGCGCGGATCGACAGTTTGTCGATCTCGCGTTCGGCGGCGGCGACGGCGGCGCGCGCCGCATCGATTCCGGCCCGTGCCGAGACGAGGCCCGAGGCGGCGCTTTGCACCTGTGCGGCCGCCGCTTCCATCGCGGCCTCGGCGCTGATCACCGAGGTTTCGCTCTGATAGCCGCCCTTGCTCAGCCGCTGCGCGTTGCTGAGGTTGATTTCGGCCTCCCGCAGCCGGGCCTGTGCCTCGGCCTGCGCGGCCTCGGCCGTGGGCACCCGGCTTTCGGCCTCCGACAGTCGCGCTTTCGCTTCGGCAAGGTCGATCTCCCGCGTGCCGGGGTCGAGTTCGCACAAAAGCTCGTCGGTTTCGACGAAGGCGCCCTTGCGCAACGGGTCCGAGACAACCCGGCCGGAGGTTTCCGCGCGCACTTCGACCTCGCGCGCGGCCTCTGTCCGCCCGCGCAGCACCACGGCGTCATCCACCTCCCGGGCGGTGCTGCGCAACGCCACGACACCGATGCCGGGCGTCGTTACCTGCGAGGACCCGGTCGCCGCATTCGCGGCATCCCCGTCGATCTGCGCGATGGCAAAGAGCCGATCGCGGTCGATGATCAGCATATAGAGGAAAGCGGTCACGAAGATCGCGGTGATGACGGGGATCAGTTTCATTGCGCATCCTCTTCGGCCATCGGGCCTGTCCCGATCATGCCGATCCCGGCACGAACGCGGATCGACGCGGGGTCGATCGCCCCGCCGGAAATGCCTGAACCACTTGGTTCAGACTACGCCGCGTCGCTCGCTCTCTCAAGCGCTCAGGCGGATCGCGCGACACGGTGACGCGCCGATGCCCCGGATCGGCGGCTCCGGTGCCGCAGCATGCGGCATGTCGCACGACCGGGCGGCAGCGTTCGAAGGCGGCGGGCGGGACTTGTCCCTGCGCCCGGCTTCACGATAAGACGGGCGCGATCGACCACGGCGCCGAGACCGGTGCGCATCCGACACGGCGCCACGGCGCAATCCCAGGGGGACCAAGGCGTGAGCAATCCCGACAGCTTCATCGACGAGGTCAGCGAAGAGGTCCGCCGCGAGCGGCTCTTTGTTCTGTTGCGGCGCTACGGCTGGATCGGCATCCTTCTGGTCCTCGTGATCGTGGGGGGCGCTGCCGGCTATGAGTGGCGGCAATCGCGCCTCGCGGCGCAGGCGCAGGCGCGCGGCGACGCGCTTCTGGCGGCGCAGGTCGAGGCCGACGCCGAGACGCGCACCGCGGCTCTGGCCCGGATCGCGCAGGAGGCCCCCGTCGCGGTCGTGCCCGCCCTCACCCTCGCGGCCGAACAGGTCGCGGCAGGTGATGGCACGGCGGCGGTGGCCACGCTTGACGCGCTGGCGGCCAATGGCGAGGTGCCCGAGATTTACCGCGATCTCGCGGCGTTCAAATCCGTGCTGATCGACGCCGATCGCACACCTGAGGACCGGCTTCTCGCGCTCGAGGCGCTGTCGGTGCCGGGCGCGCCGTTTCGGATGCTGGCTCTGGAACAGATCGCTCTGGTCCAGCTTGGCATGGGCGAACGCGAGCCCGCGCTCGAGCGTCTAGCCGCGATCCTCGAGGATGCCGAGTCGTCGGGGGACTTGCGCGATCGCGCGGCAAGCCTGATGGTCGCTCTGGGCGAGACGCCTGACTCCGTGACCGGGGCGGCGGACGCGCAATGACCGACAAGCGGCCGGGACAGGCCGCGCAAAGACAAGATATGGGGCGAGGGGCAGTCATGCGGCGCAGCGGAGTGATCGGAGCAGGGGCCTTGGCCCTCCTTGCGGCCTGTGGCCAGCCGGACGAACGGCTGCCCGGCACCCGCATCGGCGTGGACCTTCCGGGCGGCGCCGCGGCGGCAGGCGGCACCGCCGTGCCGCTGGCGCTTATCGCGCCCGTGCAGAACGCCGATTGGCCGCAGCGCGGCGGCGGGGCGGATCGCGACATCGCGCATCCGGCCCTTGGGGCTGATCTGGCACCCTTGTTCCGCCTGGCGATCGGGGCCGCCGAGACCCGTCGCGCCCGTATCACCGCCGAGCCGGTGGTCGCGGCGGGCCGCGTCTTTGCCATGGATGCGCAGACTGGCGTTTCAGCCTTCACAACCGGCGGTGCGACTCTGTGGCGCCAAAGCCTGATCCCCGCGAGCGACGCGGCCACCGACGCCTCCGGCGGCGGTCTGGCGACGGATGGCGCGCGGGTCTATGCGACCACCGGCTACGGCGAGCTCGTGGCGCTTGATGCGGCCAGTGGCGCGCGCCTGTGGACCCAGGATCTCGGCGCGCCGGGCGCGGGCGCCCCGGCAGTCGTGGGTGACATGGTCTATGTCGTCGCGCGCGATGGTCAGGGCCTCGCAATCGATGCAGCTTCGGGCCGCGTGCGCTGGCGGGTATCGGGCGTCGAGGACGTCTCGCGCTTCGATGGCGGCGCCGGCCCGGCAGTGAGCGGCGATCTTGCCGTCTTTCCCTTTGCTTCCGGCGAAGTCATCGGCGTCTTTCCCGAAGGTGGGCGGTCGCGCTGGTCGTCGGTCGTGGCCGGACGCCGCCCCGGAAGGGCATCGGCCCTGACCGTCAGCGGCATCTCCGGCGATCCGGTAATCGAGGATGGCCGGGTCTATGTCGGCAACGCCTCGGGGCGGATTTCCGCGCTCGACGGCTTTACCGGCGAAACGATCTGGAGCGCCGCCGACGGCGCGCTCGGTCCCGTCGTTCCGGCGGGCGACGCCTTGTTCTTGATCAACGACATCGGCCAGCTTCAGCGTCTTGATGCTGCGACCGGCACGACCGTGTGGCGCACCGATCTTCCCCAAGGCGAAGCGGCGGGTTTCCTGCGCCGTGATCGTCCCACCGCCCATTACGGCCCGATTCTCGCCGGTGGCCGCCTGCTCATCGCCTCCTCCGACGGGGTGATCCGGCAAGCGGATCCGGTCTCGGGGCGGCTGTTGGGCGCGCTGCCGCTCGAAGGCGGCGCCGCTTCGGCACCGATCGCGGCGGGGGGGGTGCTCTACGTCGTCACCACCGATGGCGCGCTTGCCGCTTTCCGTTGACGCGCAATCGGTGTATGGGGCGCAATTCCGTACGCGAAAGACCCTGAGATGAGCTTCACCCTCGCCATCGTCGGACGGCCCAATGTGGGCAAGTCCACGCTGTTCAACCGCCTTGTCGGCCGCAAGCTGGCGTTGGTGGACGACCAGCCCGGCGTGACCCGCGACCTGCGCGAGGGCCCGGCACGTCTGGGCCCGTTGCGCTTCACCGTGATCGATACCGCCGGTCTCGAAATCGCCACCGACGAAAGCCTGCAGGGGCGCATGCGCCGCCTGACCGAGCGCGCCGTCGACATGGCCGATGTCTGCCTGTTCATGATCGATGCCCGCGCGGGTGTCCTTCCCGCCGACGAGATCTTTGCCGACATCCTGCGCAAACGTGCCAAGCACGTGATCCTCGCGGCCAACAAGGCCGAGGGGCGCGCGGGTCAGGGCGGGCTGATCGAGGCCTATTCGCTTGGCCTCGGCGAGCCTCTGGGCCTGTCGGCCGAGCATGGCGAGGGCATGAGCGAGCTTTTGTCGATGCTCGAGCCGCTCGCGGGCGAGTTCGAGGCGCGCGCCGAGGAAGACGCGCCGGTGATGGATGTCGACGTCGACGAGGAGGGGCTCACCGACGAAGACGCGCCCTTCGCCCCCACCAAGGAGCGCCCGCTTCAAGTCGCGGTGGTGGGGCGTCCCAATGCGGGGAAGTCAACGCTGATCAACAAGATCCTCGGTGAGGAGCGGTTGCTCACCGGCCCCGAGGCCGGGATCACCCGCGACGCCATCTCTCTCGCCATCGACTGGAACGGCACGCCGTTCCGGATCTTCGACACTGCGGGCATGCGCAAGCGTGCCAAGGTGCAGGAAAAGCTCGAGAAGATGTCAGTCTCGGACGGGCTGCGCGCGGTGAAATTCGCCGAGGTCGTGGTGGTTCTGCTCGACGTGGACATCCCCTTCGAACAGCAGGACCTGCGCATCGCCGACCTCGCCGAGCGCGAGGGCCGGGCAGTCGTCATCGCGGTCAACAAGTGGGACCTCGAGGACGAGAAGCAGGACAAGCTCAAGACCCTCAAGGAAAGTTTCGAGCGGCTCTTGCCGCAACTGCGCGGCGCACCGCTGGTCACCGTCTCGGCCAAGACCGGGCGCGGCCTCGACCGCCTGCACGATGCGATCCTGCGCGCCCATGCCGTCTGGAACAGTCGCATCTCCACCGCGCATCTCAATCGCTGGCTTGTCGGCATGCTGGAGCAGCACCCGCCGCCCGCACCCGGCGGCCGGCGCATCAAGATGCGCTATGCCACGCAGGTCAAGACGCGCCCACCCGCCTTCGTGGTGATGACCTCTCATCCCGATGCGGTGCCCGAGAGCTATTCTCGCTATCTCGTCAATGGGTTGCGGAGCGACTTTGACATGCCCGGAACGCCGATCCGGTTGTTCCTGCGCGATCAGGGCAAGAAGAACCCGTTCCAGAACCGCAAGAAGGCCCAGCCCTCCAAGCTGCGAAAGCACATGAAGGACTGATCTGAAGAGAGCGCCGCAAGGCGCTCTTTTTATTCAAGTAACCGGCTTGGGGTCAGCGTGGACGCATGGGTCTCTCAAACCTCATGACGATACCCGGCGCGCCAGCGCCAGAGCGCCGAGGACCGCCGCGAGACTTGCCAAGGCAACGACGCCCGGCACGTTGAACCCGTTCGCCACCACGATGGCCATCAACGCCCACGCCACGGTCAGCCCGTAGGACGCCGCGCGGGGGCGATGCGACTGCACCGCGAGCGCCAGCAGCGTCGCGAGAATGATGCAGAGGATCGCCCAGCCTGTCTGATTCATCACAAGGCCGTACCCCGCCGCAGTGGAGCCCAGTGACACGAAGCTCGCCGCCGATAGCCAGCCTGCGAAAATGCCGTAGGGCACCCGGGCGAGCCAGACGTCGCGCTCCGGCGCCATCAGGAACGCGCCGATCGCGCCCGCTGCCATGATGAAGATCGTGATCGTCGCCCAGATCGCGCTTGCGTTCGCGATGGCGAGCCAAGGCGTGCCGATGCCAAGCGCCATCAGCAGCGGCAGGCGGGCGCGGCGCCAATCCTCGGCACGGGGGCGCTTCCTGACGCCATAGGCGGCGGAGACGATCAGCCACAGGTAGATCAGCCCCCAGATCGAGAAGGCCCAGCCCGCTGGCTGCACCGGCGGGTCGATCTGCGGGACCGGTAATTGATCGGCGGTGAAACCGGTGAAGGGAGAGGTTACCAGCGGCGCGGCCGCAAAGGCGACGGAGAGGGCGAGCACGCCCCATGCGATGAGGGTTTTCATGACCCCACTACGCACCGCGTCGCCCGGTGGTTCAACCGGGTGGCGCGCAAATCCTCGGGCGTGACGTTCAGTCGCGGACCAGTTCGCCCGTGGCCGAAAGCCGAGTGCGCCCGCCGAGGTAGCCGTGCAGCACCTCGGGGAGCGTCACCGAGCCGTCCTCTTCCTGCCCGTTCTCCAGCACCGCGATGAGCGTGCGGCCCACCGCGAGGCCGGAGCCGTTGAGCGTGTGCAGGAATTCGGGCTTGCCGCCGCCCTCGGGGCGGAACCGCGCGTTCATGCGCCGGGCCTGGTAATCGCCACAGGTCGAGATCGAGCTGATCTCGCGGTAGCGGTCCTGACCGGGCAACCAGACCTCGATGTCATGGGTCCGCCGCGCGCCAGCACCCATGTCGCCCGCGCAAAGAAGCATCGTTCTGTAGGGCAGGCCCAGCTTTTCGAGGATCGCCTCGGCGCAAACGGTCATGCGTACATGCTCGGCCTCGGACTGGTCGGGGTGCACCACCGAAACCATCTCGACCTTCTCGAACTGGTGCTGGCGCAGCATGCCCGACGTGTCGCGCCCGGCGCTGCCTGCCTCGGAGCGGAAGCACTGCGTGTCGGCGACATAGCGGCGCGGCAGGTAGCTTTCCTCGACCATGCAGTCGGCCACGAGGTTGGTGAGCGTCACCTCGGCGGTGGGGATGAGCCACCAGCCGGTCGTGGTCTGGTAGCTGTCCTCGCCGAACTTCGGCAACTGACCGGTGCCGATCATCGCCTCTTCCTTGACCAGAACCGGAGTCATGGTCTCGGTCAGCCCGTGTTCCTCGACATGGGTGTCGAGCATGAACTGCGCCAGCGCCCGGTGCAGCCGCGCCACACCGCCCGACAGCACCACGAAGCGCGAGCCCGAAAGCTTGGCTGCCGCTTCGAAGTCCATGCCGTCCCGTACCGCCGGAAGCTCGTAATGCTCCTTGGGGGCATAGTTGAACTGGCGCGGCGTGCCGTGGCGCTTCATTTCGACGTTGTCGTCCTCGTCTTGTCCGGGGGGGACGTCGTCATAGGGCAAGTTGGGGATCGTCAGCAGCAGTTCGCGCAGGCTCGCATCCTCGGCCTGTGCCTCGTCGTTCAGGCGCGCGATCTCGGCCTTCTTTTCGGTCACCAGCGCGCGCAGCCGCTCGAACTCGGCTTCGTCGCCGCGCCCCTTGGCCGCACCGACCTCCTTGGAAGCGCGGTTCTGCTCGGCCTTGGCAGTCTCGGCGGCGTGGATCTTGGCCCGGCGCGCGTCATCGAGCGCCAGGATCTGCGACGACATGCCAGACACCCCACGGCGGGCCAGGGCGGCGTCGAAGGCGTCGGGGTTGTCGCGGATGGCGCGGATGTCGTGCATTGTCTCGTCCGTCATAGGGGGTTTCACGGCCCAAGGGCCGCGCCCATATGGACCGAATTGGTCGGGCTTGTGAACCGCCAAACCGGCCCGCCACGTCGCCGGGGGGCGCGGTTGCCAATCACTGGACCCGGCAGTAGGGTGCCGCGACTTTTTCAAAGGCGTGAGAGCACGCCCCGGACCGACATAAAGGACCGCCATGCAAGGCATCGAATCCCTCATCCCGCTGATCCTGATTTTTGCGATCATGTGGTTCTTCCTGATCCGCCCGCAGCAGAAGAAGCTGAAGGAGCACCAGAAGATGGTGGCGGCGCTGCGCCGGGGCGACCAGGTGATTACCCAGGGCGGGCTGATCGGCAAGGTGGTCAAGGTCCGTGACGACAACAACGAGGTCGAGGTCGAGATCGCGCAGGGCGTGAACGTCCGCGTGGTCCGTTCGACCATCGCCGCCGTGACCTCCAAGACCGAACCGGCCAAGGCCTGATCCCTCCGATCCGGCCCCGCGCCAGAGGACGAACGACATGATGCACATCCCCACCTGGCGCCGGGTCCTGATCTGGCTAGTCTGTCTGGGCGGGCTGTTCTTCGCGCTGCCGAACCTGTTTTATGACAGGGTCGAGACCGCGAACGACGCCCGTGCCGTGATCGAGACCGGGCAGACCGACGCCGAATTGCAGGCCGATGCGGGCCTCTGGCCCGAATGGATGCCCTCGGGGCTCGTCAATCTCGGCCTCGACCTGCGCGGCGGCGCGCATCTGCTCGCAGAGGTGCAGGTCGAAGAGGTCTATGCCGCGCGCATGGAGGCCTTCTGGCCCGAGGTGCGCGACGCGCTGGCGGCGCAGCGTGACACGGTGGGTTTCGTCACCCGCGAGGAGGGCGATCCGTCCGAGCTGCGCGTGCGCATCTCCAACGCCGATCAAGCGGCGGCGGCGCTCGAGATCGTGCGCGGTCTCGCCACCCCGGTGGCGAGCATCACGGGGGCGGGCGCCAATGACATCGACGTGCGCGCTGAAGGGGCCGAGATCGTCGTCACGCTGAGCGAGGCCGAGCGCGTCGCCACCGACGATCGCACCATCCGCCAAGCGCTCGAGATCGTGCGTCGCCGGATCGACGAGGTCGGCACCCGCGAGCCCACGATCCAGCGCCAGGGCGAGGACCGCATCCTGATCGAGGTGCCGGGCGTCGGCTCGGCCGAGGAGGTCAAGGAGATCATCGGCACCACCGCGCAGCTGACCTTCCAGCCGGTCGTGTCGCGGACTTCCGACGCTAATGAGAGCGCGGGGCCCAACAACGAAATCCTGCCCTCGCTCGACGAGCAGGGAGTGTTCTACGTCCTCGAGCGCAATCCGGTGGTCTCGGGCGAGGAGCTGGTCGACGCCCAGCCCGCCTTCGATCAGAACGGACGCCCGGCGGTGAACTTCCGCTTCAACCCGACCGGCGCGCGGGCCTTCGGCGACTACACGGCCGAGAACATCGGCTCGCCCTTCGCCATCGTGCTCGACGAGGAGGTGATCTCCGCCCCCGTCATCCAGAGCCACATCCCTGGCGGCTCTGGCATCATCACCGGCAACTTCACGGTCGAGGAGTCGACCCAGCTCGCGGTGCTGCTGCGGGCCGGGGCGCTACCCGCGGGCTTGGAGTTCCTCGAAGAGCGGACCATCGGCCCCGAGCTCGGCGCCGACAGCATCGAGGCCGGCAAGCTCGCCGCCATCGTCGGCGCGCTCGGCGTCGTGGTCTTCATGGTCGCAAGCTACGGGCTGTTCGGCGTTTTCGCCACCGTGGCGCTGACCTTCAACATGATCCTGATCTTCGCGGTGCTGTCGATCCTCGGGGCCACGCTGACGCTGCCCGGCATCGCCGGCATCGTGCTGACCGTCGGCATGGCGGTGGACGCCAACGTGCTGGTCTACGAGCGTATCCGCGAGGAGCTCAAGACCGCGCGCGGCCCGGCCCGCGCCATCGATCTGGGTTACGAAAAGGCGCTCTCGGCAATCCTCGACGGCAACGTGACCACGCTGATCACCGCGCTCATCCTGTTTCTCGTGGGCTCCGGTCCGGTGCGTGGCTTTGCCATCACCCTCGGCCTCGGCATCCTCACCTCGGTCTTCACCGCGATCTTCGTGACGCGGCTTCTGATCGTGATGTGGTTCGAACGCCGCCGCCCCAAAACCATCGAGGTCTGACATGCGGCTGCGCATCGTTCCACAAGACACCAAGATCGACTTCTTCCGGGCCGCCAAGATCACCTTCGGGGCCTCGGTGTTGGCGATGATCGCCAGCATCGTGCTGTTCTTCGTCATGGGGCTGAACTTCGGCATCGACTTTCGCGGCGGCACCACGATCCGCACCGAAAGCGAAAGCGCCATCGACGTCGCAGCCTATCGCGACGCCATCGCACCGCTGGAACTGGGCGACGTGGTGATCACCGAGGTCTTCGATCCCTCCTTCGGCGACGACAAGAACGTGGCCTCCGTGCGCATTCAGGCGCAGGACGGGACCGAGGCGGTCAGCGCCCAGACCATTGCTGCCGTGGAGACGGCGCTGCAGGGAGTTGATCCGACGATCACCTTCCCCTCGGTCGAGAGCGTCGGGCCCAAGGTGTCGGGCGAACTGATCCAGTCGGCGATCCTCGCGGTTCTGGGCTCGCTCGTCGCGATCCTGTTCTACATCTGGCTGCGCTTCGAATGGCAGTTCGCGGTCGGCGCCCTCGCGGCGCTGGTGCATGACGTGGTGCTCACCATCGGCATCTTCGCCGCGATCCAGATCAAGTTCGACCTCGCGATCATCGCGGCCCTGCTGACCATCGTCGGTTATTCGATCAACGATACCGTGGTCGTCTTTGACCGGGCGCGCGAGAACCTGCGCAAGTTCAAGACCATGCCGCTGCGCGACCTGCTCAACCTTTCGGCCAACGAGACGCTGAGCCGGACAGTGATGACCTCGGGCACGACGCTTCTGGCGCTTCTGGCGCTTCTTGTGCTTGGTGGCGACGTGATCCGCGGCTTTGTCTTCGCGATCTTCTGGGGCGTGATCGTCGGCACCTACTCCTCGATCTACGTTGCCAAGAACATCGTGCTGATGCTCGGCGTGAAGCGCGACTGGGACAAGAAGGACGACCCCAAGGCGGGAACGCAGTTCGCGAATATCGACGCCTGATCCGGCGGTGCCGTCGGATCTGCGTATCTGTGGAATGTTGAAGGGGAGGACGCGCCCATGCGGCTGACCGAGATCGATTACGACGACTCGATGCCCATCGACGGCTACGGCCCGGGCTTCTTCCGGATCGGCGGCAAGGTGATCGAGGGGGCGGTAACTCTCGCCCCGACCGGGCTGAAGGCCTGGGGCGGCTATGAGGATTTTGATGCGGTTCTGGCATTGGCCGGGCGCATCGACGTGCTCTTCGTCGGCACCGGAGCCGAGATCGCCCATGCACCGCGCGCCTTCCGCGACCGGCTGGAGGAGGCGGGCATCGGTGTGGAAACCATGGCGACCCCCGCCGCCTGCCGCACCTACAACGTGCTTTTGTCGGAAGGGCGGCGCGTCGCGGTCGCGCTGCTGCCGGTCTGAGCGACCTCGCGGTCACCGATCTCGCGGTGGAGCGCGGCGGCATGCCGGTGCTCACCGGAGTGTCGTTCCGCCTCGCGCCGGGGCAGGGGCTGGTGCTGCGCGGGGCCAACGGCATCGGCAAGACGACGCTGCTGCGCACCATCGCCGGGCTGCAGCCACAGCTTTTGGGCAGCATCGAAGGCGCCGGTGAACGGGCGGGCTACGCCAGCCACGCCGACGGCATCAAGCCCGCGCTGACCGTGACCGAGACGCTGCAATTCTGGGCCGATCTCTATCGCAGCACGTTGCCTGAGGAGGTATTTGATCTCTTCGACCTCGCCGATCTGCGCGACCGATCGGCGGGCACGCTTTCGGCCGGGCAAGGACGCCGTCTCGGTCTCGCCCGCCTCGCGGTGATCTCGCGCGAGGTGCTGCTGCTCGACGAGCCCACCGTCTCGCTCGACGCCTTTTCGGTCAAACGTTTCGCAAGCTTCCTGCGCGATCATCACCTCGCGCGAGGCGGCATCGCTGTCATCGCCACCCACATCGACCTCGGCCTCGACCTGCCCGAGATGGACCTCACGCCCTACCGTGCCGCCCCCGAGGCACGGGGCGGCTCGGACGAGGCGTTCCTGTGAGAGCACTTCTCGCGCGCGACCTGCGCCTCGCAGTGCGCGCTGGCGGCGGCTTCGGCCTCGGGTTGGCATTCTTTCTCATCGTCGTGGTTCTGGTGCCGTTCGGCGTCGGGCCGGAGACCGCGATCCTCGCACGTATCGCGCCGGGCATCCTATGGGTGGCGGCACTGCTCGCAGCGCTTCTCTCGCTCGACCGCATCTTCGCGCTCGATCACGAGGACGGCTCGCTGCCGCTCTTGGCCACCGCGCCGCTGCCGCTGGAGATGCTGGCGCTGGCCAAGGCGCTGGCGCATTGGATCACCACGGGGCTGCCGCTCGTCGTCGCGGCCCCGCTCTTGGGTGTGCTGTTGCACCTGCCAGGGGCGGCGATGCCATGGCTTCTGGTTTCGCTGGCCCTCGGCACCCCCGCGCTTTCGCTCATCGGCACCTTCGGCGCGGCGCTCACGGTGGGGCTGCGCCGGGGTGGGCTGCTCATGTCGCTCATCGTGCTGCCGCTCTACGTGCCGGTGCTGATCTTCGGCGCCGAAGCGGCGCGGCGCGGTGCCGAGGGGCTGCCCGCCGCGACGCCGCTGCTGTTGCTGGCGGGCATCGCGCTGGGTTGTGCGGCGCTGCTGCCATTTGCCACGGCCGCCGCGCTCAGGGTCACGCTGCGTTGACCCTTTCGAGCATTGAGCCGCGCCGCGGGCCGGGATAGGAAAAGCCATGTCGATCTGGTCCTATGCCAATCCGAGGAAGTTCCTCGACACCACCGCCCCTTGGGTGCCGTGGCTTATGTGGCTCTCCGCCGCCGTTCTGGCAGTCGGGCTGGTCTGGGGCTTTTTCTTCACGCCCGAGGCCGAGCGCTTCGGCTCTTCGGTCAAGATCATCTATCTGCATGTGCCCTCGGCGCTCATGGCGATCAATGCGTGGCTGATGATGCTCGTGGCTTCACTGATCTGGCTGGTCCGCCGTCACCATGTGAGCGCGCTGGCGGCCCGGGCGGCCGCGCCGATCGGCATGGTGATGACGCTGATCGCGCTCGTCACCGGCGCGATCTGGGGCCAGCCGATGTGGGGCACATGGTGGGCCTGGGACCCGCGGCTGACCTCGTTCCTGATCCTGTTCCTGTTCTATCTCGGCTACATCGCGCTTTGGGCTGCGATCCCCGACCCCGACAGCGCCGCTGACCTCACTTCGGTGCTCTGCCTCGTCGGCTCGGTCTTCGCGATCCTGTCGCGTTATGCCGTGAACTTCTGGAACCAGGGTCTGCATCAGGGCGCCTCGCTGTCGCTCGACAGCCAAGAGAACGTGGCTGACGTATTCTGGCTGCCGCTTCTGGTATGCATGGCAGGCTTTGTGTTGCTCTTCGTGAGCTTGGTGCTGCTGCGCACCGGCACGGAGATCCGCGCCCGCCGCATCGTGGCGCTGCGGGCCCGCGCCCGCCGGGCCGAACCGGTGCGCGCATGATGGATCTGGGGAAATATGCAGCGGAGGTGATCTCGGCCTGGGGCATCAGCCTCGCGCTTCTGGGCGGTCTCGTCTGGTGGACCATCGCGCGCGACCGCAAGGTCAGGGCCGAGCTTGAAAGGACCGAACGCGACCATGGCTAGGATCTCGCCGCTCATCATCCTGCCGCCTGCGATCTTCGCGGCGCTGGCCGGGCTCTTCGCCGCCGGTATGCTGCGCGACAACCCCGATGAGCTGCCTTCGGCGCTGATCGGGCAGGCGGCTCCGCTCACCGAGACCGGCACCCTGCCGGGGCGCACGCCCTTCGATCCGGCGGTACTGGCAGATGGTGAGGTCAAGCTGGTGAACTTCTGGGCCAGCTGGTGTGCGCCCTGCCGGGTCGAACATCCGAATTTCGAGGCGCTGGCCGAGGACGGCCTGCCGATCTACGGCATCAACTACAAGGACGACGCGGCGAACGCGAATGCCTTTCTCGAAGAGCTGGGCGACCCCTATGTCGCGATCGGCACCGATGATGGCCGTGTGGCGCGCGACTGGGGCGTCTACGGCGTGCCGGAAACCTTCGTCGTCGATGGCGAAGGCCGGATCGTCGAGCGCATGGCGGGACCGGTGACCCAGCGCGCGATCCGCGACCGACTCACTCCCGCGCTTGAGCGGGCGGCGGCGAACTAGGGTTGGCCTCGCAGCCAACCAGTTTCAGAAGATGGACGACAGGTTCCCGGCGCATTCATGCGCCGGTCGGACGAGTTTGAACGCCTCGACCCCCGGCTCCTGGGGCGCGGAACAAAACGCCATTTTTCGTTCCGTTGGCTTGCGCGCCCAAAGAAAAACTGCCCCGGCCATGGGCCGGAGCAGTTTCTGTTCATCGCAATGATCCCAGGATCAGGCAGCCGATTGCGCGAGATTGCGCAGCACGTAGTGCAGCACGCCACCGTTCTTGATGTAGTCGATCTCCACCGCCGTATCGATCCGGCAACGCAGCGTGACCTCCTTGGTCGAACCGTCGGCCATGGTGATCGTCGCGGTCACCTCCTGCAGCGGCTTCACGTCGCTGAGGCCCTTGATCGACACGCTTTCCTCGCCAGTGAGGCCCAGCGACTTGCGGGTATCACCGCCGGTGAACTCGAACGGGATCACGCCCATGCCAACGAGGTTCGAGCGGTGGATGCGCTCGAAATTCTCGGCGATGACCGCTTTCACGCCCAGGAGTGCCGTGCCCTTCGCGGCCCAGTCGCGCGAGGAGCCCGCGCCGTACTGCTCGCCGCCGAAGATGACGAGCGGCTTGCCCTGCTGCTGCCAAGCCATGGCAGCGTCGTAGATCGCCATCTGGCTGCCGTCGGGGCCCTTGGTGTAGCCGCCCTCGACGCCATCCAGCATCTCGTTGCGGATGCGGATGTTGGCGAAAGTGCCGCGCATCATCACCTCGTGGTTGCCGCGACGGCTACCGTACGAGTTGAATTCCCGGACGGGAACCTGACGCTCGACCAGATACTTGCCGGCCGGGGTGGTCTCCTTGAACGAACCTGCGGGCGAGATGTGGTCGGTCGTCACCATGTCCCCGAGGATCGCCAGAACGCGGGCGTCGTCGATGTCGTGGATCTGGCCCGGTTCGCGGTCCATGCCCTGGAAGTAGGGCGGGTTCTGCACGTAGGTCGAGGTGGCGGGCCAGTCATAGGTCTCGCTGTCGGGGGTCTCGACCGACTGCCACTTCTCGTCGCCCTTGAAGACGTCGGCGTATTTCTCCTGGAACGCCGCGCGGGTCACGGTCTTCTCGACCAGTTCGGCGATCTCGGCCTGCGACGGCCAGATGTCCTTGAGGTAGACGTCGTTGCCGTTCTTGTCCTGGCCCAGCGGCTCGCGGGTGATGTCGACATTCATGTCGCCCACCAGCGCATAGGCCACCACCAGCGGCGGGGAGGCGAGGTAGTTGGCGCGCACGTCCGGGCTGATCCGGCCCTCGAAGTTGCGGTTGCCCGATAGGACGCTCGTCGCGATCAGGTCGTGATCGTTGATCGCCTTGGAGATCGGCGCTTCGAGCGGACCCGAGTTGCCGATGCAGGTGGTGCAACCGTAACCCACGAGGTTGAAGCCGATCGCGTCGAGATCCTCCTGCAGGCCTGCGGCCTCGAGATAGTGCGACACGACCTGCGAACCGGGCGCGAGAGACGTCTTGACCCAAGGCTTGCGGTCGAGGCCCAGTTCGCGCGCCTTGCGGGCGACGAGACCGGCGCCGATCATCACATAGGGGTTCGAGGTGTTGGTGCACGACGTGATCGAGGCGATCACGATCGAGCCGTCATGCAGCTGGTAATGACCGTCATCGGTGCTCACGAAGCCGCGCTTGTGATGGCCTTCGTCACCGGGGATGTCTACCGGCTCGGGCTGGCCGCCTTCACCTTCCCAGCGGATTTCGGAATTGGCCGAGGTGTCCTTGCCCTCGCGCTGGCCCTTCACGTATTCGGCAAAGGCCGGGGCGGCGGCGTCGAGCGCGATGTGGTCCTGCGGGCGCTTGGGGCCCGAAATCGCGGGAACCACGGTGCCCATGTCGAGCTCGAGCGTATCGGTATAGACCGGCTCGTAGCCCGGGTCGCGCCACATGCCGTTTTCCTTGGCATAAGCTTCGACCAACGCGATGCGGTCCTTGTCGCGGCCGGTCTGCTCCATGTAGCGCAGCGTCTCGGCGTCGATTGGGAAGAAACCGCAGGTGGCGCCGTATTCGGGGGCCATGTTGCCGATCGTGGCGCGGTCGGCCAGCGGCACGTTGTCGAGGCCGTCGCCGTAGAATTCGACGAACTTGCCGACCACACCCTTTTCGCGAAGCATCTTCACGACGCGCAGCACGAGGTCGGTGGCGGTGGTGCCTTCGACCATCTTGCCGGTCAGCTTGAAGCCGATCACCTCGGGGATCAGCATCGAGATCGGCTGGCCCAGCATCGCGGCCTCGGCCTCGATGCCGCCCACGCCCCAGCCCAGCACGGCCGCGCCGTTGACCATGGTGGTGTGGCTGTCGGTGCCGACAAGGGTGTCGGGATAGGCGACGTCCTCACCGTTCTGGTCCTTGTCAGACCAGACCACCTGCGCGAGGTATTCAAGGTTCACCTGGTGGCAGATGCCGGTGCCCGGCGGCACGACCCGGAAGTTTTGAAACGCTTTCTGGCCCCACTTCAGGAACTGGTAACGCTCGATGTTGCGCTCGTATTCGCGGTCGACGTTCATCTGGAACGCGCGCGGGTTGCCGAACTCGTCGATCATGACCGAGTGGTCGATGACGAGATCGACGGGGTTGAGCGGGTTGATCAGCTGCGCGTCGCCGCCCAGCGCCTTGATCCCGTCGCGCATCGCGGCGAGGTCGACCACCGCCGGCACACCTGTGAAGTCCTGCATCAGAACGCGGGCAGGGCGATAGGCGATCTCGCGGGGGTTCTTGCCACCATTGGCGCCCCATTCGGCAAAGGCCTTGATGTCGTCGGTCGAGACGGAGAAGCCGCCATCCTCGAAGCGCAGCAGGTTCTCCAGAACGACCTTGAGCGCGGCGGGAAGGCGATTAAAGTCGCCGAGGCCCGCTTCGGTTGCGGCGGGAATCGAGTAATACGACAGGCTCTGCGATCCGACCGTGATCTTGCGGCGGGTCTTGGCGCTGTCCTGGCCAACTTGAATCGGCATGAAGTGTCCCTTCTGGCTGCGAGCTGTGGGTCTGGCCCCGGTTCTGCCGCAACGGCAGCAGGCGATCAAGGCCGTTGCCCGCTATGTATACAACGGCACACAAATGTCCAGACACCCGAGGACACGTGGCGCGCACGCGGCTCTCGCGGCGGGTTGATTGGTGTTGCAGCGTCAATCAGCCTAGACCTGTAGGGCAATCGCGGTGGAGAGCATGAATGCGGGGATATCTGGCGGCACTGAGCATGGCGGGCGGCCTCGCCTTGAGCCCGGCGGCGCTGGCCGAGTCCCCGGTGGTCATTGAGCTCTTCACCTCGCAGGGATGTTCGAGTTGCCCGCCGGCGGATGAAATGGTGCGCAATCTTTCCACGCGTGACGATGTGATCGCCTTGGGGCTGCATGTCGATTACTGGGATTATATCGGCTGGGCCGACAGCTTCGCCCAGCCTGGCTTCACCAAGCGCCAGAAAAGCTATGCCGCCGCCGTTGGCGAACGGATGGTCTATACCCCGCAATTCGTCGTGGGCGGGGTAGAGCGGATCGTCGGAGCCAAGCCGATGAAGGTGATGCAGGCCGTGATGGACCGTGCCGAGGCCCCCGAACGGGCGTCGGTCTCGGTCATGCGCGAGGGGCAGACGCTGCGAATCAAGGCGGAGCGGTTAGACGAGGGGGCAGTGCCGGTCATGGTGCAATTGGTGCGCTTCCGGCCGCAGGCGGAGGTGGAGATCGAGCATGGCGAGAACGCGGGCCAACGGCTCGTCTATGCCAACATCGTCACCTCGTGGAGCCTGCTCGTGCGCTGGACCGGCAATGAAGCACTCGACATCACCGCACCGTTCGATGGCGAATTGCCGGGGGCCGTGATCGTGCAGGAAGAAGGACCCGGTGCGATCCTCGCGGCGGCGCGTCTGCCCTCGCCCTAGGCCGCGCGGGCCTGTTTCCATCGGTTGTGCACCCAGAACCACTGGCCCGGATCGCGCTCCATGCGCGCTTCGAGCCGTCGTGTCGCCTCGCGCATCATCGCGATCGGCTCAGCTTGGGAAATCGGCGCCTCGAGTGCGATGTGAAAGCCGATGCCATCGGGGCGGCGAATGCCGAAATAGGGCACGAGAGCCGCATCGAATCGGAGCGCCAGCTCGGCCGCGGTGAGCGCAGTGCGGGCGGGCCGGCCCATGAAATCGATTTCGACACCGCCCCGATCATGCAGGTCGAACAGGATCGTCGCCATGCCCCCTGATTTAAGGTGCCGCAAGAACCCCGTGAGCCCGCGCCGCCCCTTGGCAAAAACCGGACCCGACACGTCCTGCATGGTGGCGGCATAGTGGTCGTTGACGAAACCGTTCGACATAGCGCGATAAAGGCCGCCGATCTCGTACCCCATGCCGGTCAGCACCCGGCGCGGCGCCTCGTGATTGCCGAAATGACCGGTCACGAAAATCACCGGTCGGCGCTCCGCACGGGCACGTGCAATGGTCTCCAATCCGGCGTCCTCGTGCAGCGCGGCGGGCAACGCCCGCGCGAACTCCGCACCGGAGTAATTCTCGATCAGCGTGCGCCCGAGGTTGTCGCAAACGGCACGGGCCAGACTGGCCCGGCGCGGGGCAGGCATATCGGGAAAGATCAGCCCGAGATTGGCTTCGGCCCTGCGGCGGTAGCCCGCAAGGGGGCCAAGCGCGCGCGCGGTCAAGGCACCCATCGCGGCGACGCGCCGCTCGTAGGGCAGGCTGCGCGCCACACCCAAGGCGGCACGCAGGGCGAGATCGACCGCCCTGTCGGTCGGACCGCGCCCGCGCACCGTCATCGTGCCGTCCTTCGCCAAAACCAGTTCTCCGCCAAGCCTGCCAGTGGCCATAGAGTGGGGCGTTCCGGATGCCAAGCCAAGGGTCGGGCGGCTCGCGTGCTGGGCTAACCCGGACCATCCTGACCAAGGTCGCACGAACGCCCTCAGGCGATCACCGCCTGAGCCCCTCTTGCCGCCTCGTTCCATCGGTTGATCCGGCCCAAGCTCACCGACTCGATGCCGGTCTTGTCGATGGGCCGGGGGGGCTGACACGGGGTCCCGACTTCCCTAATCTGTGCTTCTACAGGCAGGATTAGGGCAAAAGGTAAACAACAGGTTTCTGTCTCAGGCGGTCACCACCGCGATCGACAGCTCCCCCAACCGTGCGCGCATGGCCGGGCCAAGTGTCTCGACCTCGCGGGTGAGGTCGTGCAGCCGCGCCAACTCCGCCTGCATCTCCTCGATCTCCGCCGTTTCGAACGGACGATCGGGGTGCGCCAGCCCGCCAAAACTGTGAGCGTCGTTGGTCATGGAGATGCTGACGCCATAGCGAAGCCCGTAGCTCGCGGCCTGCGTCATCACGTCGCGCGGGTCCTCCGACGCGTCGAACTCCTCCCAGCGCCGCACCCCCTCATTGGACATCGCCCAGCGCACCGTCGGATCGTGCATCAGTAGGCCTTGCCGGGCATAGGATTCGACCCAAGCCAGGGGGTAGCAATTGAACATCAATTTCGGAGCGGCAAAATGGATATGCACGCCGAGAGCAAAGCCGCCGGGCGCAATCTGCTTGAGATGCGCAAGGCTATGGCCGATACTGATATCATTGGGCAAGGTCATCTGGCGGTTCTACCTCGGCGTTCACAGATCGCACCCGTCAGGACGAGGTCCGGGGGCAAAGATCGAAGTTGGCGCAATGAGTGAACGACCTCACACCGACCTGTCCCGAGCTGGACCCGCCTTGTGACGGGTCTTGTCGATACCGAACGGCTCGGGCAACTGGCCCCCGCCGGTCACTACATCGCATTGCGCATCGGCTTTGCATTCCCACTCGAAGAATACAACCACCTGCCGAAAGCATGGATCGACATTTATACCTCCGAGCGACTTATTCTCGATGATCCGGCGATCCGCTGGGCCTATGCCAACGAAGGCGCGACACGCTGGAGCGCGCTCGAGGACCCGCACCGGGTCTTCGCGAAGGCGCGGCAGCTGCGGCTGCGCTATGGGGCCGTGGCAGCGGTCGCCGATGTCGGGGGAGCCCGGTCTTACGGGATTTATCTGCGAGAGGACCGGGAGTTCAGCGACCGGGAGCTGGCGGTGATCGTGGAGATGCTCGGCAAGATGCACTCGGATGCCGCGCCCCCGAGCAACCTGACGCAGGCCGAGATCGAGGTGCTGCGCATGGTCAAGAACGGCTACCGGCTCAAGCAGATCGCCCACGCGCTGGGCGTCACCGAAGGCGCGATCAAGCAACGCCTGAAGAATGCCCGCACCAAGCTCGGCGCCAACACCGCGACGCAGGCGGCGACATTGGCCGCGGGGTTCGGCCTGATCTGAGTGGCGGGCCGATGCCGGCCCGCCCGCCGCGCATCAGCCGAAGACGCGGGCGAAGATCGTGTCCACATGCTTGGTGTGATAGGCGAGGTCGAACTTCTCCTCGATCTCCTCGGGGCTGAGCGCCGCCGTCACTTCCGTATCGGCCAGAAGCTCGGTCTTGAAGTCCGCGCCTTGCTCCCACACCCGCATCGCGTTGCGCTGCACGAGGCGGTAAGCGTCCTCGCGGCTCACCCCCGCCTGCGTCAGTGCCAGAAGCACGCGCTGGCTCATCACCAGACCGCGGAACTTGTTCATGTTGTCGAGCATGTTCTGCGGGTAGATCACCAGCTTCTCAATCATCCCGGCAAGGCGGTTCAGCGCAAAGTCGAGCGTCACGGTGGTGTCGGGGCCAATCGCGCGTTCGACCGAGCTGTGGCTGATGTCACGCTCGTGCCAGAGCGTCACGTTCTCGAGCGCGGGCGTCACCGACATGCGCACGAGCCGGGCCAGACCGGTCAGGTTCTCGGTCAGCACCGGGTTGCGCTTGTGCGGCATCGCGGAGGAGCCCTTCTGGCCCTTGGAGAAGAACTCCTCGGCCTCGAGAACCTCGGTGCGCTGCATGTGGCGCACCTCGGTGGCGATGTTCTCCATCGACGAGGCGATGACGCCCAGCGTCGCAAAGAACATCGCATGACGGTCGCGCGGGATCACTTGGGTCGAGATCGTCTCAGGGCGCAGGCCCATCTTCTCGCAGACATGCGCCTCGACGGCCGGGTCGACATTGGCATAGGTTCCGACGGCGCCCGAGATCGCGCCGGTGGCGATCTCCTCACGTGCGTTGCGCAGCCGCGCGAGGCCGCGATCCATCTCGGCGTAGAAGCGCGCGAAGGTGAGCCCCATGGTGGTCGGCTCGGCATGGATGCCGTGGCTGCGGCCGATGCGCACCGTGTCTTTGTGCTCGATCGCGCGCGCCTGGAGCGCGGCCAGAACCCGCTTCATGTCCGCGATCAGCAGGTCGGCGGCGCGGGTCAGCTGCACGTTGAAGGTCGTGTCGAGCACATCCGAGGAGGTCATGCCCTGATGCACGAACCGTGCCTGATCCGAGCCCACATGCTCGGCCAGATGCGTCAGGAAGGCGATGACATCGTGCTTGGTGACGGCCTCAATCTCGTCGATGCGGGCGACGTCGAACTCCACGTCCTTCGCTTTCCACACGGCATCCGCGTTCTCCCGCGGTATCACGCCGAGATCGGCCATCGCGTCGCCGGCATGGGCCTCGATCTCGTACCAGATGCGGAACTTGGTGGCGGGCTCCCAGATGGCGGTCATCTCGGGGCGGGAATAGCGGGGGATCATCGGCGCTCTCTCGTTCGGGGAGGGTTCGCCGGGGTCATAGGGGGATGGGCCGCGCCGCACAAGGTCGTCGGCTGACGCGGCGGCAGTGCGACCGGCCTCATGCCGGGGCCGGCCCGCGATTCACCAAACTGCTGCGGCGAGTGTCGGAAGCCAGGCCGCGATCCCGGGGGCAGCCGCGATGCCCGTGGCGACGAGCGCGATCTGCCCGGTGCCGGAGCGGTCGCGCCACAGCCGCAGGCCCAAAGCCTGTAGTGGGTTCTTCTTGGGCTGTTCCCCTGCCTTGGCTTCGGCGAGGGCCGCGCGGATATCGCGCATCTCCGCAACCATCGGGTGCGCCGTCACGGGGCCGTCGTTGGCCGGGCCCGCGAACTCGTCCATGGCGCGCCGCTTGGGCCGCTCGGTGCGATAGTTCGGGACCTGCGGCCGTTTGGGGCGGGGGCGTCTTTGGGGCACCTCGGGGGCCAGCTCTGAGACCTGCTCGGCGGTCTCGGCGTCGTAGCGCGCCAGCATCCGGTCGAACTCGCGGGCGCTCGTATGCGGGCCAAGACGGGTCGGATCGAGGCCGGGCAGCGCATCAATCAGCTTGTCGATCATCTCGGCGGTCGGGGTTTCGGTGCTGGTCTGCCACAGCATGCGATCCGACATGTAGCGATCATTGATGCGGTCGGCGAGCAGGCGCGTGATGGTGCCCTGATGACTGGCGATGCCGATCTGGCAATCGCCGCTTTCTCCGGCGCCAACGCCGATGGTCAGGCAGGCGGCGTAGCGGCCGGGCAGGGGCTGGGACCAGCCGAGAATGATGCGCGCATTGTCGAGATCGAAGATCGCGACGTCGTCGTGATCCCAGTTGAGACCGCAATCGCCGGCGGGACCTTCGCGGAGCGACGTGCACAGATCCTCGACAAGATTGGGAAAATCGAGCGCGGGGATGCCGCGGAACAGCAGCTGGGCGATGGTACTGGTGATCGGGTCTGACATGGACCGGTCTCCGAATGGGTCGGCTCGTTGGCCGGTGAGTGGTCCTTTAACTAAAGTTAACGAATGTGTTCCCGTTAAGCACGAAACTGGGAATAAGCGTGGTCCTTCCGCCTGATCGGCCCAAGCAGCGCCGCAGTTTCGCCATCTCGTTTCGTGCGTGCCCCCGTCTCGCAAGGAAACTCGCAACGAAAACAGGGCGCCCCTTGGGGCGCCCCGCATTACTGGGCCGTAACCGTTCCCGCTATCAGCAGGAGTAGTAGAGCTTGTACTCGACCGGGTGCGGCGTGTGCTCGTAGGCGTAGACCTCTTCCCACTTGAGCGCCATGTAGCCCTCGAGCTGGTCACGGGTGAACACGTCACCGGCAAGCAGGAACTCGTGGTCCTTCTCCAGCTCCTCGAGCGCCTCGCGCAGCGAACCGCAGACGGTCGGGATCTCGGCCAGCTCCTCGGGCGGCAGGTCGTAAAGATCCTTGTCCGAGGCCGGACCCGGATCGATCTTGTTCTTGATGCCATCGAGACCGGCCATCATCAGAGCCGCGAAGGCGAGATAGGGGTTCGCGGCCGGATCGGGGAAGCGGGCCTCGACGCGCTTGGCCTTTGGGCTCTCCGACCACGGGATCCGGACGCAGCCCGAGCGGTTGCGGGCCGAGTAGGCGCGCAGCACCGGAGCTTCGAAGCCCGGGATCAGACGCTTGTAGCTGTTGGTGGTCGGGTTGGTGATCGCGTTGAGCGCCTTGGCGTGCTTGAGGATGCCGCCGATGAAGTAGAGCGCTTCCTGGCTGAGATCGGCATACTTGTCGCCCGCGAAGAGCGGCTTGCCGTCCTTCCAGATCGACATGTTGACATGCATGCCCGAGCCGTTGTCGCCCGAGATCGGCTTCGGCATGAAGGTCGCCGACTTGCCATAGGCCTGAGCCACGTTGTGGATCACGTATTTGTACTTCTGGATCTCGTCGGCCTGATGCGTCAGGGTCCCGAAGATCAGGCCCAGCTCGTGCTGGCACGAGGCCACCTCGTGGTGATGCTTGTCGACCTTCATGCCCATGCGCTTCATGGTCGAGAGCATCTCGCCGCGCATGTCCTGCGCGTCGTCGATCGGGTTCACCGGGAAGTAGCCGCCCTTGACGCCCGGACGGTGGCCGGTGTTGCCGACCTCGTATTCGGTGTCGGTGTTCCATGCGCCGTCGATGGCATCGACCGAGAAAGAGACCTTGTTCGAGGTCACGGCAAAACGGACGTCGTCGAAGATGAAGAACTCGGCCTCGGGGCCCATATAGGCGGTGTCGCCGATGCCCGACGACTTGAGGTAGGCCTCGGCCTTGAGCGCGGTGCCGCGCGGGTCGCGGTCATAGGGCTCGCCGGTGTCGGGCTCGACCACGGTGCAATGGATGCACAGCGTCTTCTCGGCATAGAACGGATCTAGATAGGCGCTGTCGAACGCCGGCATCAGCTTCATGTCGGACTGGTCGATCGATTTCCAGCCGGCGATCGAGGAGCCGTCGAACATGAAGCCCTCCTCGAGAAAGTCCTCGTCGACAAGGTCGGAGACCACGGTGACGTGCTGGAGCTTGCCCTTGGGGTCGGTGAAACGGATGTCGACGTATTCGACCTCCTCGTCCTTGATCATCTTCAGAAGCGTAGAGCTGTCCATCAATGCTTTCCTTGTTTGTCTCGTGTTCGTGAAAAGGGGCTCGTTGCCCCTTGCGCGCCGCGATCAGATCGCGTCGTCGCCGAATTCTCCGGTGCGGATGCGGATCGCCTGTTCGACCGGCGACACGAAGATCTTGCCGTCGCCGATCTTGTCGGTCTTGGCGGCATCCACGATCGCCGCGATCGCACGCTCGACCTGATCGTCGGGCAGCACCACCTCGATCTTCACCTTGGGCAGGAAATCGACCACGTATTCGGCGCCGCGATACAGCTCCGTATGGCCCTTCTGGCGACCGAAGCCCTTGACCTCGACGACCGAGAGACCTTGCACACCAGCTTCCTGGAGCGCCTCCTTCACCTCATCGAGCTTGAACGGCTTGATGATCGCCTCGATCTTCTTCATGTCGCGCGACTCCCTTGCATCCGCGTTCTGAGGCGTGAAACCATGTCGGCCCGGCCACCTCAATCACCGGTCCCGGAGCGGCGGCGGGCTGATGCCGAAATTCTGTAGTCGTGATTAAAAATTGTGCGAAATGGGTGGATTCGATGCAGTGTGAAAACTCCGAGGCCGCTGCGCCGCGATCGAGCGCCCGTTCCATGTGCAGTCTCGATGCAGCGGCGTTGCTGAGTGCCGCCGAAATGCGCGATGCCGAAGCTCAGGCGATCGCGGCGGGCACTTCGGGATCGGTGCTGATGGAGCGCGCGGGCGCGGCGGTGGTCGTGGCATTGGAGGCCTTCTGGCCGGATCGCGCCCCCGGGGCGCGAGCCTGCATCCTGTGCGGCCCGGGCGGCAATGGGGGCGACGGTTATGTCGTGGCGCGGCTTTTGCATATGCGGGGTTGGCGGGTGCGGGTGCATGCGCTGGCACCGGCGACTACCCCTGATGCCCGCGCGCAGGCAGAAAAATGGGCAGCCACGGGTGTGACCGAGGGTTGGGACGAGACCGCCGCTTCGGTGCAGGACGCGGATCTGGTGATCGACGCGCTGTTCGGTCTCGGGCTGTCGCGCTCTCTTGGGCCGGAGGTGGCCGCTATCTGCGAGGCGCGGCCAAGGCGGTTGCTGGCGATCGACCTGCCATCGGGCCTGTGCTCGGATAGCGGTCGGGTGATTGGCGAAACCTGCCTCGATGCCGATCTGACGGTGAGCTTTCACATGCCCAAGCGGGGCCATGTGCTGGCCGAGGGGCCGGCGCGTTGTGGCGCGCTCGACATCCGTGACATCGGACTTGTCGATGGACAGGACGAGGTGAGGCTCATCGGTTTGCCTGCCGGGCTCGCCAAGAAGTCAGGCCATAAATACGGGTATGGCCATGCGCTCGTGCTCTCGGGAGGGGTCGGGCGCGGGGGAGCGGCCCGGATGGCGGCGCGCGGTGTGCTTCGGATCGGGGCGGGGCTGGTGACCGTGGCTTGCCCGCCCGCCGCCTTGCAGGAAAACGCGGCGCGGCTCGACGCGATCATGCTGCGTCCGCTGCGCGATGCAGAAGGCTTGGATGTGCTCCTCAAGGACACGCGCCTGAACGCGCTCCTGCTCGGCCCAGGCCTTGGCACGCGCAAACGGGAGCGCGAGCTTGTCGCCCGCGCGCTGGCCGCGCGGCGCGGCACCGTGCTCGACGCCGATGCGCTGACGCTCATCGCCGAAGACGAAGGACTGCGCGCCGCGCTTCACGACGGATGCCTGCTGACACCTCATGATGGCGAATTCGCCCGGCTGTTTCCCGATCTTGCCGACCGCATGAGTGGCGCCATCGCGCATGGCCCGGCCTTTTCGCGCATCGATGCCGCGCGGGAGGCTGCCGCGCGCGCTGGTTGCGCGGTGCTGCTCAAGGGGCCGGATACCATCATCGCCGCCGCCGACGGACGCGTCCGCGTCAACCCAGGCGTCTACGAGCGCGCCGCGCCTTGGCTCGCCACCGCCGGGGCGGGCGACGTGCTGGCGGGGCTGGCCACGGGGCTCGTGGCGCGCGGCTGGCCGGGGTTCGAGGCGGGGCGGGATGCGGCTTGGCTGCATGTCGAGGCGGCACGCCGGTTCGGCCCCGGGCTGATCGCCGAGGACCTGCCCGAGTTGTTGCCGCCACTCCTGCGCGAACTGGGCATTTGACGCCGCTGCGGCAGCCGATTTTTCCCGTGGCGCAGGCTCTCGCGCTTTGCTAGACAGCGCCGAGATTTCCGGGGGGCGTTTCGCGCCCTTCAAAGAGACATGCGGGTGTGGCGAAACTGGTAGACGCACCAGATTTAGGTTCTGGCGCCGCAAGGCGTGGGGGTTCGAGTCCCTTCACCCGCACCAAGAAACACGATTGAGAAAAGGACGACAGATGCAGGTCACCGAGACCCTCAACGACGGCCTCAAGCGCGGCTACACGATCACGCTGCCCGCCGCCGAACTGGACGCCAAGGTGCAGGAAAAGCTGGTCGAAGCCCAGCCCGAGGTCGCCATGAAGGGCTTCCGCAAGGGCAAGGTGCCGCTGTCGCTGCTCAAGAAGCAGTTCGGCCCGCGCGTGCTCGGCGAAGCCATGCAGGAGAGCATCGACGGCGCGCTGTCGAGCCACCTCGAGGAAAGCGGCGATCGCCCGGCGATGCAGCCCGAGGTGAAGATGGCCAATGACGAGTGGAAGGAAGGCGACGACGTCGAGGTCACGGTAGCCTACGAAAAGCTGCCCGAGATCCCGCAGACCGATTTCTCGGACATCGAGATCGAGCGCCTGAAAGTCGTGGCCGATGACGCCGCGATCGACGAGGCGCTGGGCAACCTCGCCGAGACCGCGCAGAACTTCGAGGACAAGGACAGCGCCGCCGACGAGGGCGATCAGGTCGTCATCGACTTCCTCGGCAAGATCGACGGCGAGGCCTTCGAGGGCGGTGCCGCCGAGGATTACCCGCTGGTGCTTGGCTCCAACTCCTTCATCCCCGGCTTCGAGGATGGCCTCAAAGGCGTGAAGGCCGGCGACGAAAAGAACGTCGAGGTCAACTTCCCCGAGGACTACCAGGCCCAGAACCTCGCCGGCAAAGCCGCCGTGTTCGAGTGCAAGGTCAAGGCCGTGAAGGCCCCGCA
Organism: Limimaricola cinnabarinus; assembly: GCF_047631075.1. Classification (NCBI taxonomy): domain Bacteria; kingdom Pseudomonadati; phylum Pseudomonadota; class Alphaproteobacteria; order Rhodobacterales; family Paracoccaceae; genus Limimaricola; species Limimaricola cinnabarinus. The sequence continues at coordinate 68,676 of NZ_JBLHYX010000014.1, read as the reverse complement.
GAAGGCCGAGATCGACGACGAGCTGGCCAAGAAGTTCGGCGCCGACGACCTCGCCGCTCTGAAGTCGCAGATCGCCGAACGTCTCGAAGCCGAGTATTCCGGCGCGTCGCGCGCGGTCGCCAAGCGCAAGTTGCTCGACATCCTTGATGAGAAGGTGTCCTTCGACCTGCCGCCGAGCCTCGTCGAGGCCGAGGCGAACCAGATCGCACACCAGCTCTACCACGAGGAGCACCCCGAGGATCACGGCCACGACCACGGCGAGATCAAGCCGACCGAGGAGCACACCAAGCTCGCCGAGCGTCGCGTGAAGCTCGGCCTGCTGCTGGCCGAGATCGGCCAGAAGGCCGACGTCAAGGTCACCGATCAGGAACTGACCCAGGCGATCCTCAACCAGGCGCGCCAGTATCGCGGCCAAGAGCGGCAGTTTTTCGAGTTCGTCCAGCAGAACCCGCAGATGCGCCAGCAGATCCAAGCCCCGATCTTCGAGGACAAGGTCATCGACCACATCTTCGAGCAGGCCAAGGTCGACGAGAAGGAGGTCTCCAAGGATGATCTCCAAAAGGCCGTCGAGGCGCTCGACGACGAGGCCTGAGCCTCTCCGTCCTGAAAAGCGAAAGGGCCGCCCCTCGGGGCGGCCCTTGTCGTTCGGAGCAGGGGAGCGCTCGTCGCTCAGTCGTAGGCACCGGCCGAGTAGGTCAGTTCGTAGCCGTGGCTGTAGACCTCGAATACGATGCCGAACGGGTCCTCGACATAGCACATGCGGTAGGGCTTCTCGCCGGGGAAATACTCACGGATCGGCATCCGCTGCCTGCCGCCTGCGGCAACGATCCGGGCCACCAGCCCTTCGATATCAGGGTCTTGGACCGCGAAGTGGAAGGTGCCGTGCCGGCGGAAATCGAGGTTGTCCTCGGGCGGGCGGTTGTCTTGCATCTCGAACAGTTCGATGCCGATGCGGTCGGCCGTCGCCATGTGCGCGATCCGCAGACGCTTCCAACCGGAGCCGAATACATCCGTGCACATCTGCCCGATATCGCTGTCGTCCTCGACCACCTCGGTCGGCGTCATGATGAGGTAGAGCCCGAGCACCTTGCGGTAGAATGCGACGGCGGCGTCGAGATCGGGTACCGACAAGCCGATATGCGAAAAGCTTCTGGGATAAGGGGCCATGCGTCTCTCCTTCAATTGGTGAAGGGAGAGCTAGACTTTATTTCCCTAGATATGAAATTATCATAATTCATTATCTTGATAAAGATCCGTAATCCACTTGCTGAATTCCCAATGGCTCGAAACCTTTGCCGCGCTGGCCGAAACCGGGCATTTTACCCGTGCGGCCGCGCGGCTGAACATGACCCAGCCCGGCGTTTCGCAGCATCTGCGCAAGCTTGAGGCGCAGGTCGGGCAACCGCTCCTGAGCAGGCAGGGGAAAAGCTTTACCCTCACACCCGCGGGCGAGGCCGTCCTTGCGGTGGCGCATAGTCGCCGAGAGGAGGAGTACAGGTTGCGCGAGGCGATCCGCAGCGATGACGCGGAGGCGGGGGAGGTCTCGGTGGCCTGTTCGGGAAGTTTTGCCATGGCGTTGCAGCCCGCTTTCTGGCCGATGTTGCGCCACGCGCCCCGCCTCAGGCTGAGACTCGAGGCGACCCCGCGACGCGGGGTGATCGATGGGGTGGCCGAGGGGCGTTTCGATCTTGGCGTGATCGACGACGCCACGGGCGATCCGCGCCTCACCGGTACCCGGATCGGACGCGAAGCGCTGTGTCTGCTGCTGCCTGCCGGGACGGCCGATACGCGGTTTGCCGCGCTCGAAGAGTTGGGCTTTATCGCCCACCCCGACGGCTGGCTCTATGCCGAGGAGGTGTTCGCCCTCAATTATCCGGACGAGTTTCGGGGGGCGGAGCATCTGGCGATGCGGGCCTTCGTGAACCAGATCGGACAGATTCCGGCGCCGGTCGCGCAAGGGATCGGCTATACCTTGCTGCCGCGCAGCGGGTTCGAGGCATTCGCGGAACGCGATAGCCTGACAGTGGCGCAGCTTGCCCATCAAAGGCATCGCGATCTGTGGCTGTTGCACCGGCGCGGCCGCGAGTTGCCTGCGCGGGTTGTGCGGGTCGCTGCGTTGGTGACCGAGGTAGCTGCGCGGCTCGCGGAAAGCTGAAGGGTTGGGACGCGAAAGGCGCCCCCGATGGGAGCGCCGTCTCGGCCTGTGCCGCAAGTCCAGAGGATCGGTATCGGCTCAGCTGCCCCAGCTGCGAACCGGACCGCAATCCATGTGGACGAAGTTTGAGCCGGAATACTTGCCGACGCCACCAGCCTTGCAGGCAGCTGCGGCGCGGGCCATCTGGCCAACCGAGCGGCTGGCGAGCCGCAAATCGGCGGCCTGACCCTTGAGATGCAGGGAGTTCTTGGCCACACCCGAGGACCGGCTGCGCAGCATCGCGTTGGTGGCGGGCGAACGATAGCCCGACAGCAGCATGTAAGGTTCGCTCGTCTCGAGCAGAGTTTGCGAGGCTGCCATGATGTCGACGGTGCGCGTGTCGATGTCCATCATCTGGTTGTTGCGCCAGTCGCGCATGAAGACGTTGATCTCGCGGATCGCTTCGCCGATGTACTCGCCCTCGATCCAGTAGATCGTGTCGAGCTTTTCGCCGGTCCGCTCCGAATACATGGAGATCCTGCGAACATCGCCGGCGCGCCTGAGAAAGCCTGCCGCATTCGAGTAGGTTGGTGCTGCGGTCACTGCCGTGGCGGCGAATGCGCCAAGGAGACCGCGGCGGGTCATGCCCGCCGAGCGAAGATTTTTCATCATGTGAGCGCCTGTCCCGTCGCTTACCTGTGCCCGCATTTTCACGGGCGTTTTTGCCATCCATCCCCAGATGCAGACCCTCTATCGCATGGGAGAACGACTCGACCAAGTCCGGTTATCGGATAACCGGGTGAAGAAAGTGCAAATCGGCGGGAACTTGCGCAACGGTCGGCGCATTCTGTTTCGGGCCCGCGAATTTGTGACGCGCTCGCCACGCTGCAAGTCCAATTCCGTTTCCGGGAGACATCGTTCGATGGCCGTGCAGAACGCCGGCGTTTATGACCGCCATGCGATCTTGCCGGATCCCTCTGACCAACGGTGCGCCATGCCTGTCCTGCCCGATCCCCGCCGCCGCCCCAGCCAGACTTCGCTGACGCGCTCTGCCGTCGCGGCATTTGCGCTGCTGCTTCCGGCCATGTCTCAGGCCGAGACGCTCGCCGAGGTGTCGCCCTTTCGACAGGCCGTAGCCGAAAGCGTCGCCGGGCAGCCGGGCCTCTCCGAAAGCTACCGTGCCCGGGGCTTTGCCGGGATCTGGACCGGCAGCGACGCCGCCGCCGTCGCCCGCCGCAACGCGCTGCTCTCGGCGCTGTCGAGTGGGCAGGCGCATGGCCTGCCGGTCGCGCGTTACGATCCCGACGGGCTGGTCGCCGGCCTGCGGGCCGCGCGCAGCGCCGAAGACCGCGCCCGTATGGATGTGGAAATGACCCGCGTGTTCCTGCGCTATGCGCGGGATGTGCAGACCGGAATGCTCGAACCCGGCAAGGTCGTGGCGCTGATCCACCGCGAGGTGCCGTTGCGCGATCCGGCCGAAACCCTCGCGGGCTTTCTCGACGCGGAGCCGGTGGCCTTCTTGCGCGGCCTCGCGCCCACCGCCCCCGAATACGGGCGTCTGTTGCGCGCGCGGGCCGAGCTGCAGCGCAGCCTTGACGCCGGCGGCTGGGGACCGCGCGTGCCCGATGGCAAGATCGCGGCGGGGGCGAGCGGGCCGGCGGTGATCGCGCTGCGCGACCGGCTCGTGGCGATGGGCCTGCTCGCGCCGACCACGGTTGCGGTCATGGATGAGGCGATCGTCGCGGCGGTGCGCGATTTCCAGACCCGCAACGGCCTTGCGGTCGACGGTGTCGTCGGCCCCGGCACCTTGGCCGAGTTGAACCGTTCGGTCGAGGAGCGGCTGCAATCAGTGCTGGTGGCAATGGAGCGCGAGCGCTGGACCAATATGGATCGCGGCATGCGCCACGTCTTCGTCAACCTGACCGATTTCAGTGCCGTGATCGTCGATGACGGGCGCGAAACCTTCCGCACCCGCTCGGTGATCGGTGCCGAGGCGCTCGACCGCCAGACGCCCGAATTCTCGGATGTCATGGAGCGGATGGTCATCAACCCGAGCTGGTACGTGCCGCGCTCGATCGTGGTGGGCGAGTATCTCCCGCAGCTCAAGCGCAACCGCAACGCCGCGAGCCAGATATTGATCACCGACCGCGCAGGCCGCGAAGTGAGCCGCAGCTCTATCGACTTTTCCCGCTATGACGCGCGCAGCTTTCCCTATTCGATGCGCCAGCCGCCCTCGAACTCCAACGCGCTCGGTCTGGTGAAATTCCTGTTCCCCAACCGCTACAACATCTATCTGCACGACACCCCGGCCAAGTCTCTGTTCGGTCGCGAGGCCCGCGCCTTCAGCCATGGCTGCGTGCGCCTCAACGATCCGTTCGAATTCGCCTATGCGCTGCTCTCGGCGCAGGAGGACGATCCTGTCGGCTTCTTCCAGTCGCGCCTCTCCACGGGGCGTGAGCAGCGGGTCGATCTTGTGACCCCGGTGCCGGTCCATCTCGATTACCGGACCGCCTTCACCGATGCCGAAGGCGGTCTGCAGTTTCGCCGCGACGTCTATGGGCGCGATGCGGCGATCTGGGCGGCGCTGGCCCATGAGGGGGTGGCGATCTCGCGTCCTGCGAGCTAAATCGGCCCCGACACCAAGGGGAAGCATGATGGACCATACTCTGAGCGAGATCGCAGCAGCGCTCGGCGCCGAGCTTCTAGGCGACGGCACGCTGCGCGTGACCGGCGCGGCGGAGCCGGCGGAGGCGGGCGAGACCGACCTCGCGCTCGCCATGTCTCCGAAATACGCCGAGGCGCTGGGGCAGGGGCAGGCAAAGGCCGCCCTCCTCTGGCCCGATGCCGACTGGCGGTCGATGGGTCTCGAAGGTGCCGTGGTGGCCCCGCGTGGCCGCCTGGCGATGTCGAAGCTCACTCAGCTTCTCGATCCTCGCGACACCGAAAGCGGCATCCACGCCTCCGCCGTGATCGATGCCTCGGCCGTGATCGGCGAAGGCGTTTTCGTGGGCCCGCTCGCCGTGATCGGCGCGGGCGCGGTGATCGGCGCGAACAGCCGCATCATGGCGCAGGCCTCGATCGGCCCGGGCGTGCGGCTGGGCGAGGACGCCTTGATTCATTCCGGCGCGCGGCTGGGCCGTGGCGTGGTCGCAGGTGACCGGTTGATCGTGCAGCCCAACGCGGTGATCGGCGGTGACGGGTTCTCCTTTGTCACCGAGGATGCGAGCCATGTCGAAACCGCCCGCGCCGAGCTGGGGCAGGGCACCGTATCGGCCGAAGCCGACCCGACCTGGCATCGGATCCACAGCCTCGGCTCGGTAGTGATCGGGCATGATGTCGAAATCGGTGCCTGCGCGACCGTCGATGCGGGCACGATCCGGCCCACCCGGATCGGCAATGGCTCCAAGATCGACAACCTCGTGCAGGTCGGCCACAACTGCGTCATCGGCGATCATTGCCTGTTGTGCGGCCATGTCGGCCTTGCCGGGTCGGTGACGATCGGCGACCGTTCGGTGCTGGGCGGCAAGGTCGGTGTGTCCGACAACCTGACCATCGGCGCGGACGTGGTGCTCACCGGCGGCTCGATCGTGCTGTCGAACGTGCCCACGGGACGGGTGATGATGGGCTATCCAGCCACCAAGATCGACAGTCAGGTCGAAAGCTACAAGGCGTTGCGCCGCCTGCCGCGGTTGATGCGTGACCTCGCAACCTCCCGCAAGGGCTGAGAACGGCCATTCATGGTTCCAATGCGGCGTCGCAGCGATTAGATCGGTCGTGGACATGCAGCTGCAAGGGACGCGGGGCACATGGATTTGCGCGACAGGGTGATCGCCATCATCGCCGAACAGGCGATGCTGGAGCCAAGCGATGTGACGCCGGAGCAGAGCCCGGCCGATCTGGGCATTGACAGTCTTGGCCTCGTCGAGAGCATCTTTGCGATCGAGGAGGCCTTCGACATCTCGGTGCCGTTCAACGCCAACGCGCCCGAGGAGAGCGATTTCGACATTTCCTCGGTCGCCGCGATCATTGCGGCGGTCGAGCGGCTGGTGCAAGAGCAGCGCACCCCGGCATGACCGGCCCGCGTCGCGTCGTCATCACCGGCGCAGGCACGATCAACAGCCTCGGTCACGACGTGCCCTCGACGCTGGACGCGATGCGGGAAGGGCGCTGCGGCATCGGCCCGCTCAATCTGCGGGACGCCGAACGCCTGTCGATCCGCATCGGCGGACAGGTGAAGGGCTATGACGAGCAGGCGCATTTCGATCGTCAGCAGATCGCGCTCTATGACCGTTTCACCCAGTTCACCCTGCTGGCCGCGGCACAGGCCATGGCGCAGTCGGGCATCGTCCTTTCGGACGAGGAGCGCGACAGGGCGGGCGTGGTGCTCGGCACCGCCGGTGGCGGCGTGAACACTTGGGACGACAGCTACCGCAGCGTCTATGAAGAGGGGAAGAACCGGGTTCATCCCTTCGTCGTGCCCAAGCTCATGAACAGCGCCGCCGCCAGCCATGTCAGCATGACACACGATCTGCGCGGCCCGAGCTTTACCGTCGCCACCGCCTGTTCCAGTTCGAACCACGCCATGGGGCTCGCGTTCCAGATGGTCCGGTCGGGCCTGTGCGAGGCGATGCTCACCGGCGGCTCAGAGGCGATGCTGTGCTTTGGCGGGATCAAGGCATGGGAGGGGCTGCGCGTGATGTCCAAGGACGCCTGCCGCCCGTTCAGCGCCAACCGCAACGGCATGGTGCAGGGCGAAGGTGCGGCGGTGTTCGTGTTCGAAGAACATGACCGCGCGCGCGCAAGAGGAGCCGAGATCCTCGCGGAGGTTGCGGGCTTCGGCATGACGGCGGACGCCGCCGACATCGTCATGCCCTCGGCGCTGGGCGCGGAGCGGGCGATGCGAGTGGCGCTGCGCGATGCCGGCCTTTCGCCCGAGGATGTGGGCTACATCAACGCCCATGGCACCGGCACCGCGGCCAATGACAAGAGCGAATGCGCCTCGGTCTCGCATGTCTTCGGCGCGGCGGCCGACCGGTTGATGATCTCCTCGACCAAGTCGATGCATGGCCATCTGATCGGCGGCACCGGCGCGGTGGAGCTTCTGGCCTGCATCATGGCGCTGCGCGACGGCGTGATCGCGCCGACCATAGGCTATGAGATGCCGGACCCCGAATGCGCGCTCGACGTGGTGCCCAACGTAGCGCGCGAGGCACGGGTCGATGCGGTGCTCTCCAACGCCTTCGCTTTTGGCGGGCTCAACGCGGTGCTGGCGTTGCGCGCGGCCTGAAGGGGCGTTTCAAACGAAAAGGCGCGGCCGTATGACGGCCGCGCCTCTAAGCCCGGTGGACCGCGACGTTACTCGGCCGAGGCGACCACGGCGTCGTAGCCCGCGGTGAAGCCGGACAGCGACATCGTGAGCGAGACCTCCTGATCGGGGGCGGCAGCTGGCACGATCCGCAGTGTGCCTGCGCGGCCTCGCTTGAAGGCGGCGAGCTGCTGGTCGGACAGGCCGAAGCGGGCCACGCAACCGGCGCGGTTGCAAAAGCTGAACGGGTAACGCGCGGCCTCGCCGCCGTCGATCGACAGCGACAGCGCCTCGGTCAGCAGCGTCTCGAGCGGCACCACGACGGTCACGCCTGCCACGGCCTGCGACTCGGCCTCCAGCGGCAGGAGGCTAACCTCGGCCACGGCGTTGCCTTCGGCGTCCTCGAGCAGTTGGTAGAGTTGGCAGGGATCGGTTTCGCCCTCGGTGGCGCGCATGCAGCGCAGTGCCCAATCCCCGTGCGTCTCGGCCACATAGGGCTGTCCCGGACGCTCTGCGGTCTCGGGCGCATCGGGCGACGCCGGCTCGTCGGAGGATGCAGGCCCGGCGGGGGTGGTGGGTTCGGCGGTCTCGGCCGGGGCCTGCGCCGGATCGGCCTCGGCCGGTGCGGCGGGTGCCTCCGCCGGGGCCGCGTCGGCGGGCGCCTCGGGGGCTGCGGCGGGGGCGGTGACCTCGGGCGTCTCGGGCGCGGTGGTGTCCTGCGCAGCGAGAGGCGTCGAAAAAGCCAGCAGGGCGGCGCTGGCCAGAAGTGTCAGTCGGTTCGGCATGTGGCGATCCCGTTTGTCAGTGTCGGCGCGGATCTAGCACGGCCTGCAAGGACTGTCAGGCGAAAGACAACAGCGACCGGCAAGGTTTCGCGGATGAGAAAAGGGGGCTGCAAGACAGCCCCCTTTTCCGGTTTCTCCCTGTCGGACTTGGCCGACTAATTGCATCGGACGCTAGGATATGCAGGGGGAGGCGTCAACGGGTAACCCCCGAAAACCCAACGCAAAGGCTTAAAAAAACCGCGCCCGAAGGCGCGGCAAGTCTGACAGGGAGGATATCGGACCGGTGGCCCGACACCGGCATCATGCCACTGGGAGGTTACGAATATCTCTACCGAACCGACCGAGGCGGTTCGATCCACCGGAAGATGTGACGCGTGCGCTCCATTCGGGCCGCTCTTGCTATCTAGGGTTGTATGTACGGTTTTATACATAACCTGAGAGGCATGCAGGCTGACGGAACGGAAACAATCGTGTAACGTTTGTGCCACGGGAGCATCGAACATGACGCATGGGAGGAACCTAATGGAGCCACTGGCTGAAACGCTTTGGACTCTTGAAAAGAAACACTGGTTCGACGGTGCCGCGTTCTACGAGCGCCAACTCGAGGGAGGAGGAGAGTTGGTGATTCCGTTTCCAGCGGATCTTCAGGACCGTGATGCCGCGTTGCGGGGCCTTCGCCCGGCACGACAGTTCGGGGCCATCGAGCTGCAGGAGAAGACCATGACCGAGCAAGGTGATACCGTTCTTCTGAGCTACAGCGTCGTCGCATGGCGCGATTGCTGCTCGACGCCACTGCGGGCGCGATGCGCCTCGACCTATCTCGACGATGACGGCACCTGGTTGCGCCTGTCGCACGAGCGCGACACATCCGTCGTCACCGAGGAATCGGGAGAGGTGCGAAAACTGCTGCGCCGGCAGCTACGCCCGATGGCGCGGCTCGGAGCGGCTTGACCTTCAACCGAAAGTTGATCCGGCAAGATATGGCCGACCCTACCGGGGTCGGCCAAGTCTTTTGGGCCCATGGGCCCGCCTGGTGATCGCTGGATGGGGAAACCGCTTCAGAGGCTGTCCAGAGGGCGGATGCGGAGCGTCGAGATCCGGTTCTCTTCCTTGCCGATGACTTCGAAGCGGAAACCGTGAAAGCTGAAGACCTGACCTTCGGTCGGGATCATCTGCGCCTCGTGGATCACCAGCCCCGCGATGGTGTTGGCCTCTTCGTCGGGGAGGTTCCAGTCCTGCCGCCGGTTGAGATCACGGATCGTCATCGAGCCGTCGATCACGTAGGCGCCGTCCTCGGTCATTGCGATCGGCTCTTCGCGCTCGGCGTCGAATTCGTCCGAGATCTCTCCCACGATCTCCTCGAGGATGTCTTCGAGCGTGATCAGGCCGCGCAGCGCGCCATATTCGTCGACCACCAAGGCAAAATGCGTGTGCCGCTTGAGAAACTGGCGCATCTGGTCGTCGAGCGTTGTGGTCTCGGGGATGAAGTAGGGCGTCATTGCGACATCCATGATGTCGAAATTTTCGAGTTCAGTCGTCTCGACTGCGCCATCGCCCATCATCTTGTGCATCGCGCGCAGGAGATCCTTCGCGTGCAGGATGCCGACGATGTTTTCGGGCTCGTCGCGATAGAGCGGCAGGCGCGTGTGTGGGCTTTCGAGGCACAACGACAGGATCTCGGTCGCGGGGCGGCCCGCATCGATCATCGCGATGTTGGAGCGGTGCAGCATCACCTCTTCGACCGTGCGGTCCCCGAGATCGAGCGCGCCGAGGATGCGGTCGCGATCCTCGCGGTCGACGACGCCCTCCTCGTGGCCGAGGCTCAATGCGCCGGCGATTTCCTCACGCACGGCGAGAACGTTAAGGTCGGGGTCGGTGCGCACGCCGAACAGGCGCAGCAATGCCCGGACCAGGACCTGGACCGCCGAGACGACGGGGGCGAAGATGAGGATCACCCAGCCGATGGGGCGCGCGACGGTACTGGCGAACGTCTCTGCGTTGGTGATGGCATAGGTCTTGGGCAGCACTTCGGCGAAGATCAGCACCAGAAGCGTCATCACCAGCGTCGCCGCTGCCACGCCGCTGTCGCCGAAGACGCGGGTGAGCAGGGCGGTCGCCAGCGAGGTGGCGAGAATGTTGACGACGTTGTTGCCCAAGAGGACCGAGCCGATCAGGCGCTCGTTGTCCTCGGTCACCTGAAGTGCCTGCGCCGCCCCCTTGGAGCCGCGATCGGCCGCCGCGCGCAGCTTGCCGCGCGACGCGGCGGTCAGCGCCGTCTCGGAGCCCGAGAAGAAGGCCGAGGCCACCAGAAGGAAGAGAATCGCGATGCTGGTGATCCAGAAGGCGGCGTCGAGGGCGGTTTCCATGAAGTCCTTCGCAATTTGCGGCTCCCCCAGAGTTATGGTCCGGGGCGTGGCGGGATCAACCCTTCTCGCGCGGACGCGCGAGAGGATGATGCTCGTATACGAGCGCGGTCAGGCGCTCGCTCTGCACATGGGTGTAGATCTCGGTGGTCGATAGATCCGCGTGACCCAGAAGCGCCTGGATCGCCCGCAGATCCGCGCCCCCCGCGAGAAGATGGCTCGCGAAGGCATGGCGCAACACATGCGGCGTCACCTGATCCGGAGCAAGCCCCGCGCGCGCGGCCAGATCCTTGATCAGCACGAAAAAGCTCTGCCGCGTCAGGTGGCCGTCGCGGCCGCGCGCGGGAAACAGGAATTTCGAGGCGGGCTTGCCGGCAGCGACCGCCTCGACCTCCGCCGCGTCGCGTCGCGCCAGCCATGCCGAAACGGCGGCCCGTGCGGGGCGCGATAGAGGCACCATCCGCTCGCGCCCGCCTTTGCCGCGCACCAGCAGCATTTCGGGATCGCCGCGCAGCGCCGCCACCGGCAGCGTCACGAGCTCGGACACCCGCAGGCCGGTGGCATAGAGCAGTTCCATCAGGCAGGTGGCGCGCAGCGGATCGCGCGGCTCGGTGCGGGCGGCGGCGAGCAGCGCCTCGACCTCCTCCCGCGAAAGCGTACCGGGCAGGCGGCGCGCCCGGCCCGGTCCCTTGAGCCGGATCGCCGGGTTGTCCTCGCGCCAGCCTTCCTCGAACGCGAATCGAAACAATTGCCGGATCGAGGACAGCCGCCGTGCGCGGGTGGCGCTCGACAACCCTTCGGCCTCGCAGGATATGAGGTAGCGCTCCACGTGGTCCTGCGTGGCACCGGCGAAATGCGCATCCTTGTGCGTCAGCCACCCGGCGAAATCGTTGAGGTCGCGCCCATAGGCCAGAAGCGTGTTGCGCGCGGCATCAAGCTCGGCGGCCTGTGCTTCGAGAAAGGCCGAGATCCAATGCCCCATCGGCATCGCGGCAGCCTGCGCAGCACTCATGAAGAACGCTCCAGCAACAGCAGCTGCAGCGCGACGCGGCGCGCTGTATCCTCCATCCCGACGGCTCGCAGTGTGGCGAGCCCATCGGCAAGCGCCCCGGTGTCGCCGGTGCGGCCCTGCTCGATCAGAAGGATCGCCGTCAGGATGGCCTCGCCCAGCCGACCCTCGTCGATCATGGTCGACAGCCCCGCGGGCGGCGACCTGTCCGAGAACCCGTCGAGCAGGGCGAGGGGGATGGGATCGTCGGGGGCCGGATCGGGACGGGCATCCTCGGACACGCCGCGCGCCAATGCCGATAGCAAGGCGTCGCGCGGGGTTGCGGCCTCAAGCGGCTGCGCGGCGGCCTCGTAATCGGGGCCGAGCAGAGCCATTTCCTGTGCAATCCGCGTCGTTTTCCCGGGCAGATCTACGCCAACAAGATCAGGCCCGTAGTGCTGGGCGAAGGCGGACTGAAGCCGCGCGTCGCGCATTGCCTCCCATGCAGGGGGCAACGTTTGCGCGACCTTTCCCGTGTCGCCCGCGCGCAGGGCCGTGTCGAAGCCCTGTATCGCGGCGGCCCGATCCCACAATCCGCCCGAGGCGGCGGGCACGCGGGCCGTATAGACGCCGAACAGCCGCGCGGGCTCGATCGCGCCGTGGCGGGCGAGCCGTTCAGCTGCCTCGATCTGTGCGCGCCACGCCTTGGTGGGACGCAGGTCGGCATGGCTGAAGGCGCGGGGCAGGGAAGCCGCCGGCATCGCCTCGCCCACCGCTTCGCGCAGGCGGTAGACCAAGGGCGTCACTCGTTCGGGCGCCTCAAGCGGCGGCTCGCCCTCATAGAGGTCGGGGTCGAGAAAACGCGACAACATGGCGTCCTCGGCATCGGTCACCTCGGCCAGCGCGCGAGCCGAGTTGAGCGTCAGCGCCGCGGCCTGCCAGTCGCCTTCGCGAGCAAGACAGAAGATCCGTGCGGGCCAAGTCGGGGCGATGACGGGCTTGTTGCGCATGGCGCGGCAAGCCGCGTTCTCGGAGCCGGTGAGCAGCGCGGTGTCGAACCAGCGCCGGAACCGCTCGGGATCGTCGGGGCCGGCCTCCTGCAGCAGTTCGGCCGCCGGATCGAGCGCGCCCATCTCGAGCAGCCGGTCGATCCGTGCGAGAAACAGCGCGCCGCGCCCGTCCGCATCGGTAGGAGGATCGGCCTCGGCCACCATCAGGAGCTGCAGCAGCGCCTCGAGGGCGGGGAGCGTGTCGAGCGGCTGCGCCTCGATCAGGGCGATCAGACGGTCCTGCTCGCTGGCCGACCACAGATGGCGCGGCAGGCCCGAGACACGCGGCCCGACCAGCCCCACGGAATCGGGAGACGCGGAATCGAGCGGGCGCACCGAAACATGCGGCGCGGCCGCGCTGTCGGCCACGGGCGGCTCTTCGGTGTCGGGCCCGGGGGCCGTCGTGTCGGGCAGGGCCACCGACCGCGACAGCCAGTCGATCGCGGAGAGCGGTTCTCCGCCAGTCGCGTCCTGCTGCGCGGCTCCGGGCTGGGCCAAGGCCGCGATCGCGGTGGTCACGAGCAGGAGGCGCGCGGCGCGCGTCACTGACCGATCCCGAGGGTGACGGGCTTGGTCACCTCCGTGGCGGGGGCCGCAAAATCATCGGGGAACAGCATCGGTCCCACATAGGCATAGGCCAGAACACCCAACACGGCCAACACCGCGAGGATCAGCGCCGCTTTCACCAGCGCCCAGATCAGTCGTCTCAGCATCTCAGTCGTTTCCTTGCCCCGGTCTGCGGGCAGCCGTGCGCCGCCTCTTTCGAACGATTCATAACTGGTCTTTCGGCGGATATCACGTCATTCAGGGCGAGAAATTGCCGGGCTCGTACTGCGGGCCGCGACAAGGGGACGGATGCAGGCGGGGAAGGCGCAGATGACGGTACGGGACGACGCCGGAGCGCCGGGCGCGCGGCAGCTGCGACGACCCCTGGTCCTCGTTGGGATGATGGGATCAGGCAAGACCGCCATCGGCCGCGCTCTCGCCACACGGCTGGGCTGCGGATTCGTCGACAGCGACGCGGCCATCGAGGAGGCTGCGAAATGCACGATCGCCGAGATATTCGCCCGCGACGGTGAGCCGTTCTTTCGTGCCCGAGAGCGCGAAGTGCTAGGGCGGCTGCTCGAAGCGGGGCCGCGCGTGATCTCGACCGGAGGCGGCGCGTATCTCGCCCCTGCCAATCGCGACATGATCTCCCGGCTGGGGGCGGCGCTGTGGCTCGACGCCGATCTCGATCTTCTGTGGGAACGGGTGCGCCACAAATCCACCCGGCCCCTGCTGCGCACCGCGGATCCACGCGGCACGCTGTCGCGCCTGCTCACCGAGCGCCGCCCCGTCTATGCGCAAGCCGAACTGCGGCTTATCGCGCAGCCGGGGGATTCGATCGACCGGACCACCAGCCGCGTGATCGAGACCCTCGCCACCCGGCCCGACATCATGGAGACAGAGCAATGATCGCCCCCAAGACTGCCACCGTCCGGGTCGACCTACCGGGGCGGGCCTATGACATTCATGTCGGCGCCGGGCTTGTGGCGCAGGCAGGGCATCACCTGCGCCCGCTGCTGCGCCGCCCGCGCGTCGCGATCCTTACCGACGAGACCGTGGCACAGGCGCATCTGGCGGCACTCGAAGCCGGACTCGCTGCCCAAAGCATCGAGGCGGTGAGCCTCGCGCTGCCTGCGGGCGAGGCAACCAAGTCGTGGAACGGTCTGGCCCGCGCGACCGAATGGCTGATCGAGAGCCGCGTCGAGCGCGGCGATCTCGTCGTGGCTTTTGGCGGCGGGGTGATCGGCGATCTGGCCGGGTTCGCCGCCGCCATCGCCCGGCGCGGCATTCGATTCGTGCAGATGCCTACCTCGCTCCTGGCCCAGGTCGACAGTTCGGTCGGCGGCAAGACCGGCATCAACACCGCGCAGGGCAAGAACCTTGCCGGGGCGTTTCACCAGCCGGTTCTCGTGCTTGCTGACATCGCGCTGCTCGACACGCTGCCCGAGCGCGAGTTTCTCTCGGGCTATGGCGAAGTGGTGAAATACGGCCTTCTGGGCGACGCGGATTTCTTCGAATGGCTTGAAATCAACGGCCCGCGCCTGCGCGACGGCGACCGCGACGCCCGGCTCGAGGCGGTGCGGCGGTCGTGCGAGATGAAGGCCGAGATCGTGATGCGCGACGAAACCGAACAGGGTGACCGGGCACTTCTCAATCTGGGGCACACCTTCTGTCACGCGCTCGAGGCGGCGACGGGCTATTCGGATCGGCTCAAGCATGGCGAGGGGGTGGCGATCGGCTGCGTACTGGCCTTCGATCTGTCGGCGCGCCTTAAGCTCTGCCCGCAGGAGGAGCCGAGCCGCGTGCGCGCGCATCTGGCCACGATGGGCATGCGAGCCGAGCTGCGCGACATCCCCGGCGATCTGCCCCCCGCCGAATCGCTGTTGGCGCTTATGGGGCAGGACAAGAAGGTGAAAGACGGCAAGCTGCGCTTCGTGCTGGCCCGCGCGATAGGTGAGGCATTTGTCACTTCGGATGTGCCACCGGAGGCAGTGATTTCGGTCCTGTCGAACAGTGCCGCAGGGTAATCGGCAGGACGCCGCCGACACATGGGCCGATCTCTGCGCGCAGACGGCGTCGACCCTGCGCATTTTTCTGCAGCTGCATTGAACCTTCCCATGGCCCATGTGTTCTAGGCGAGGACGCACCGGCCCAGATCGGTGGTCCGCCACGGTCGCCCCCCTCCCAATCATCGGGTGACCGGGCATGGAACGAAGAGGAACTACACATGAATTTCAAGACCCCCACCTTTGCACTGACCTTCGGCCTTCTGGCCGCCCCCGCCTTTGCCGGTGGTCTGGCCATGCCGGTTGCCGATCCGGTGGCCCCCGCCGCCCCCGTCGCCGTGGCCCCCGTCGTCGCGACCGGGTCCGACTGGTCGGGCTTCTACGCCGGTGGCCAGCTCGGCTACGGCGAAGCCGAAACCGATGACGACACGTTCGATGAGGACGGCGCCGTCTATGGTGGCCAGCTGGGCTACAACTACGACTTCGGCAAGCTCGTCCTCGGTGGCGAAGTGTCCTATGTCGGCACCGAGATCGGTGACGAGGACAGCGCCACCGAGATCGACGGCATCGCCACTGCCAAGCTGCGCGCGGGCTATGACGCGGGCGCCTTCCTGCCCTACGTGACCGCCGGTTACGCCAGCGCCTACACCGCCGATGACATCGGCGGCGAAGACCAGTTCGACGGCTACGTCTACGGTGCCGGCGTGGACTACAAGGTCACCGAGAACATTGTCGTCGGCGGCGAAGTGCTGCAGCATGAGTTCGAAGACCTCGGCGCCACCGACCTCGAAGCGACCACCGCCGCGGCGCGTGTGTCCTACCAGTTCTGATCGGACGGGCCCGGCGATCTGCCGGGCAGCCTCGATCACGACTAGCGGAAAAGGGGGTCGGTCACGGCCCCCTTTTTCATGTCTGCTACCGCGCTTGCGGCCCGGCCATTTCTCGGGCCAGTTCTCCGGCCAGCGCCAGCAGCCGCACCAGCGCCGCCTCGAGCTGTGTATCCTCGACCGTCAGCGCCACGCGCACATGCCCCGCGGCCGCCCGGCCAAAACTTTCGCCCGGCATCACCGCGATCCGCTCGCGCTCAAGCAGCGCCTCGGCAAAGGCTTCGCCATCGAGCCCGGTGGCCCGGATGTCGAGCAGCGCATACATCGCACCCTGCATCGGCACCGCCCGCACCACCGGCTGCGCCGCGACGAGACGCTGCGCGATGTCGCGCCGCCGCCGGAACGGTGCCGCGACCTCCGCCTCGAAGGCTGGTCCCAGCCGCAGCGCATGCAGCGCCGCGTCCTGCACGAAGCCGGGGATGCCGTAAGTCATGTGGGTGGCAAGGTCTTCGAGCGCGTCTATCGCGCCCTCAGGGCCAACGATCCAACCGATCCGGCTGCCGGTCATCGCGTGGCCCTTGGACATTGATCCCACGACAAGCGTCCGTTCCCCGAGGCCGGACAAGGCGCGGGGGCTCAGATGCTCGCCCTCCCAGACCTGCCCCTCATAGACCTCGTCCGAGATGAGCCAGAGGTCCCGGCGTTGGCACAGCGCGCCGATCTCGGCCAAGGCGTCGCGCCCATAGACCGCACCGGTCGGGTTGTTGGGCGTGTTGATGAGCAGCGAGCGTACGCGGCCCCCATGCCTGTCGATCGCGGCCTCCAGATCACTGGCGCGCGGCACGAAGCCATCTTCGGCACGCGCCACCACCGGCAACGCCGCCGTCCCCGCCGCGCGCAGCGTGCCGGGGTAGGTGGCATAGAACGGGTCGACATAGAGCGCGCCGTCCCCGGCGTCGCACGCGGCCAGATGCGCCATGAAGAGACCGGCCTGCCCGCCGGGCACGATGAGGACGTTCTCGGGCGCGGTTGCCACACCGCTTTGCGCCTCCACCCGCCGGGCGATCTCGGCCCGGAGACCGGCGATGCCCGGAACGGCGGCATAGCCGGTGTGACCGCCCAATGCTGCGCGGTTCATGGCGTCGAGGATGCCCGGATCGGTGCGAATGTCGTGTTCGCCGATGGTCAGTTCGGTGACGGGGATCCCGGCCTCGATCATCCGGCGGGCCTTGCGGAACAGGCCCCAGCCGTCCGAACCGCCGGCGGTGATCTGCGTGATGCGATGTGAAACTGTCATGTCGTCCACAAGGGCGGGCTCGCATCCCACTGTCAATCGCCCGAGACGCTGGACGTAGGACGACACGGCTGCTAGATCGCTTTCCATGACGAGCACGAGCATCATCATCGGCTGCATCATTTCCTGCTGACTTGCGTCACGCGGGCCGCTCTCACGTTTTCCCGATGGAACACAGGATCAGCCCGCCGGCGTCACCGCCTGCGAGGCCCACATGACGACGATCCGCCTGCACGACACCAAGACCCGCCGCAAGGTGGAGTTCACGCCGATCGACCCGGAGAACATCCGGCTCTATGTCTGCGGGCCGACGGTCTATGACCGGGCGCATCTGGGCAACGCGCGGCCGGTGCTGGTGTTCGACCTGCTCTACCGGCTGCTGCGCGAAATCTTCGGCCCGGACCATGTCGCCTATGCGCGCAACTTCACCGACGTCGACGACAAGATCAACGCGCGCGCGGCCCAGACCGGTCGCCCGATCCGCGAGATCACCAATGAGACGATCCTGTGGTATCATCAGGACATGGACGCGCTCGGCGCGCTGCGGCCCGATCACGAACCACGCGCCACCGATTACATCGGCCAGATGGTCGCGATGATCGAACGCCTCGTGCTCTCGGGTCATGCCTATGCCGCCGAGGGCCACGTGATGTTCTCGGTATCGAGCCATGCCGAGTACGGCGCGCTGTCGGGCCGCGCGGTCGAGGACATGATCGCGGGCGCGCGCGTCGAGGTGGCCCCCTACAAGCGCGACCCGATGGATTTCGTGCTGTGGAAGCCGTCGCGCGACGACGAGCCCGGATGGGACGGTCCTGTTGTTGAAGGCCAGAGCGTCGGGCGCGGGCGTCCGGGCTGGCACATCGAGTGCTCGGCCATGTCCTACCAGCTCTTCGGCGAAAGCTTCGACATCCATGGCGGCGGCATCGATCTGCAGTTTCCACACCACGAGAACGAGATCGCGCAATCCGCCTGCGCCCATCCTGAAGGCGATTTCGCGCGGATCTGGATGCACAACGAGATGCTGCAGGTCGAAGGCAAGAAGATGTCCAAGTCCTTGGGCAATTTCTTCACCGTGCGCGACCTGCTCGACCGCGGTGTGCCGGGCGAAGTGATCCGTCTTGTCATGCTGGGCACGCATTACCGCAAGCCGATGGACTGGACCGAGGACAAGCGCGCCGAGGCCGAGGCGACGCTGGCCAAGTGGTACGGCATCCTGCACGCGCACGGCTTTACCGCCAGGATGGTCAAGGGCCTGAAGGCGTCTGGCGAGTGGTGCATGGACAAGGAGTTCCTCGGCGTACTTGCCAACGATCTCAACACCCCCGGCGCCATCGCCCGGATGCATGTTCTGGCGGCGGCCAAGACTCCGGCCAAGCTCGTGCCCTTTGCCGCCACGCTCGAACTGATGGGGCTGATCGAGGATTGGGACGCGCTCGCCACCCTCGCGGGGGCCGACGCGGCGCCCGCGATCGCGCCCGAGGTCGACGCCGCCGTCACTGCGCTTCTATCGCGCAGGGCGCAGGCGCGCGCCGCCAAAGACTGGGCCGAGGCCGACCGCATCCGCGACATCCTCAGCGCCGCAGGCGTGCAGGTGACCGATATGGGCGGGCAGGCAAGCTGGCAGCCCGGCCCGGATTTCGACGAGACCAAACTCGGGGGCAGCGCATGACCGACCGGCTCTATCTTTACGACACGACGTTGCGCGACGGGCAGCAGACCCAAGGCGTACAATTCTCGACCCGCGAGAAGATCCAGATCGCGCAGGCGCTTGACGGTCTCGGCATCGACCAGATCGAAGGCGGTTGGCCTGGCGCCAACCCAACCGACAGCGAGTTCTTCGAAAATCCGCCCGCGACCCGCGCCACGATCACCGCCTTCGGCATGACCAAGCGGGCCGGGCGGTCGGCCGCCAATGATGAAGTGCTGGGGGCGGTGCTCAACGCAAACACCTCGTCGGTCTGCATCGTCGGCAAGACGCATGATTTTCACGTCACCACGGCGCTCGGCATCACGCTCGACGAAAACCTCGCCAACATCCGCGGGTCGATCGCGCATATCGTGGCGCAGGGCCGCGAAGCGCTGTTCGATGCCGAGCATTTCTTCGACGGCTGGAAGGCGAACCCGGGCTACACCCTCGCCGCCATCCGCTCCGCCTATGATGCCGGCGCGCGCTGGGTCGTGCTGTGCGACACCAATGGCGGCTCCATGCCCGAGGAAATCGCGGCCATCACCCGCGACGTGATCGCCGCCGGAATCCCGGGCGATCATCTGGGCATCCATTGCCATGACGACACCGGGCAGGCGGTGGCCTGTTCACTGGCCGCGGTCGAAGCAGGCGCGCGCCAGATCCAGGGCACGCTCAACGGACTGGGCGAGCGCTGCGGTAATGCCAACCTCACCACGCTGATCCCGACGCTGCTGCTCAAGGAGCCCTACGCCTCGACGATGCGGACCGGCGTGACGCCGGACGCGCTCAAGGGGCTGCGCCGTGCCTCGCGGCTTCTCGACGACATCCTCAACCGGGTACCGATGAAGCAGGCCCCCTATGTCGGCGCCTCGGCCTTTGCCCACAAGGCCGGGCTGCATGCGAGCGCGATCGCCAAAGACCCCTCGACCTACGAGCACATCGAGCCGGGCATCGTCGGCAATTCCCGCATCGTGCCGATGTCGAACCAGGCGGGGCAATCGAACCTGCGCGAACGCCTCGCCCGCGCCGGGATCGAGGTCGAGAAGGGCGATCCCGCGCTCGCCCGCATCCTCGACCGGATCAAGGAGCAGGAGTCGCGCGGCTATTCCTACGACACCGCGCAGGCGAGCTTCGAACTGCTGGCGCTGGACGAGCTGGGGCGGCTGCCGGACTTCTTCGAGGTCAAGCGCTACCGTGTCACGGTCGAGCGGCGCCGCAACAAGCGTGGCAAGATGGTGTCGCTGTCCGAGGCGGTGGTCGTGGTCAAGATCGGCGGCGAGAAGGTGATGAGTGTGTCGGAAAGCGCCGGGCCGGACGGGTCGGATCGCGGTCCGGTCAACGCGCTCAGTCGCGCGCTGGGCAAGGATCTCGGCCCCTACCAGTCGATCATCGACGACGTGCATCTCGTCGACTTCAAGGTGCGCATCACCGATGGGGGCACCGAGGCCGTCACCCGCGTCATCATCGACAGCGAGGACGGGCAGGGGGAGCGCTGGTCCACCGTGGGCGTCTCGGCCAACATCGTCGATGCGAGCTTCGACGCGCTGGTGGACTCCATCCGCTGGAAGCTGATCCGAGACGGCGCAGCACCGGTGGCGCGGCCATGAGCGTCGCCGCCTGTGCAGGTCTCGTCGAACGTGGCGATCCCGACCGGTTCCGCGCGGCCATGACTGCGCCGGTGGCCGCCCGCGAAAAGCTGTTTCCGCTCTATGCCTTCAACCTCGAAGTGGCGCGTGCGCCCTTCGTGACCAAGGAGCCGATGATCGCGGAGATGCGGTTGCAATGGTGGCGCGACGTGGTCGAGGAGATCGTCGGCGGCGCGCCCGTGCGCGCCCACGAAGTCGCAGCCCCCCTGGCGCAGGTCGTGCGCGAGGCGGCCTTGCCCGAAGCCGCGCTCGACGCCTTGGTGGCCGCGCGGCGGTGGGACATCTACTCGGACCCGTTCGAGGATCAGGCCGCCCTCGACGCGCATGTCGACGCCACGGCGGGCGGGCTGATGTGGCTATCGGCCAAGGCGCTCGGGGCCGGTGACGACGAGGAAGGTCCGATCCGCAGGGCGGGCTTCGGCCACGGCGTGGCGCTCTGGCTCATGGCGATCCCCGGCTTCGAGGAGCGTGGCAAACGCCCGCTCGTCGATGGACGCCCCGAGGCGGTACGCGAGTTCGCCCGGCGCGGACTCAAAGCGCTGCATGACGCTCGAAAGACGCGACTGTCAAAGAAGGCGGTCGTCCCGGCGCTGCGCGCCGCGTGGCAGGCCGAGGGCGTCCTGAAGCGCGCGGTGGCCGATCCGGGCCGCGTCGCGCAGGGCGCCTTGACCCCCGGCCCCGCCGCCGGTGCCGCCGCGCTGGCGCTCAGGGCCGCGACGGGGCGATGGTAACCCGGCGGCGGTTACGGAGCCAAAGAAGTGCACCACCCGCCAACGCCAACGCGGGGAACATCGCCGAGTTGACGGAAAACCACCCTTGGGCGGGCATCCCGCCGGAGCAGTTCATGAGCCCGCCCGACGACAGCGACGCCAGCGTCACGAAGCCGAAAACCAACGTGTCGTTGAGGCCCTGCACCACGCCGCGCTCTTCGGGGCGGTGCTCGGAGGTGAGCATCGCTGTCGCGCCGATGAAACCGAAGTTCCAGCCAAGGCCAAGCAGGATCAGCGTGGCGTAGAAGGCGGGCAGGCTCGTGCCCGACAGGCCAGTCAGTCCGGCGGCCCCAAGAAGCGCCAGCCCCGTGCCCACGATCCGCGCCGCGCCGAATCGCGCGATGAGGTGGCCGGTGAAGAACGACGGCACATACATCGCGAGCACATGCGCCGAGACGATGTCATTGGCGTGGTCGCGCCCATGCCCCATGCCGACCACCGCGAGCGGGGTGGAGGTCATCACGAGGTTCATCAGTCCGTAGGACACCATCGCGCAGAGAATCGCGACGAGAATGCCCGGCTCGCGCAGCAGGGCCCGCCGGGACCGGTTCGGGACCGGCGCGATCTTGGGATCGGAGGGCGTGCCGACCGGCAGGTCGAGCCCGAGGAATAGAAACAGCCCCCCGAGGTTCAGCGCCATCACGGCGAGGTAGCTGCCCAGAAAGGGTATCGCGAAGGCGTCGAGCACCGCCTTGTTGAGCTGCGGGCCGATGATCGCCGCACCGAGACCGCCCGCCATCACCCATGAGATCGCCTTGGGGCGGAAGCTGTCGGAGGCCGAATCGGCGGCCGCGAAACGGTAGAAGCCCTGCGCCGACATGTAGATGCCGGTGACATAGGAGCCAAGCAGCAGCACCGGGAACGAGCCGAGCATCAGCCCCAGCGCCCCGAGCCCGGCACCGAGCGCCCCGGCGATGCCCCCGATCACGAACCCCGCGCGTCGTCCGCGCCGCTGCATCAGCGGCGAGATCCACGGCGCCGTGGTCATCGAGCCGAACACTATGAGCGAGATCGGCAGAGTGGCGAGGCAGGCATTGGGCGACAGCTCCGCCCCCACGAGGCCGCCGATCACGAAAAGGATGGGCATCTGCGCGCCGAGGATCGCCTGTGCTGCGACCAGAAACGCGGTATTGCGCTTGGCGCGGCGATCGTCGGGAATGGGTGCGCTTGTCATGCATCACCGGTAGCGGCCACGCGCCGCTCTGTCACGCCCGATCGATAAGATGCGCGAACGATCCGCAGACCGGCCCCTCCCGCAGCCCCATCGGTGGCAAGGCCGTGCCTTCCGCGTCGCGGGCCTCGAACAGCGGCGCGCCGATGGCCGAGAGCGTGGTGGCATAGTGGAACTCATGCGCGGTCCAGTCGCCCCTGAACGGCCCATGCGCCGCCGTCACGCGGCGATAGGCTAAATGGAGCTTGCGGCTGGCGAAGGACGTCGAAAGCCGCAGCAACCCCGCCATTTGGTGCGCGGTGCCCTCCGCATCTGTCAGGCTGTCGCCCAGAACCATGTATCCGCCACATTCTCCATATATCTCAGAATTCTGAGCCGACTTTCTAAGGCTTTGCATGAATATCTGCGCTCCGGCCAGCTTGCCTGCGTGAAGCTCGGGATAACCACCCGGAAGCAGCACCAGATCCGCCTCCGGGACGGCTTGGTCGGCCAAGGGCGAGAAGGGCCGGATCTCAGCGCCCTGTGCATGCCAATCGGCCAAAAGATGCGGGTAGGAGAAAGCGAAGGCCGCATCCTGCGCCAGTGCGATACGTTGCGCGGGCGGCGGCACGTGCGGACCGGTACGTGGCGGCAAGGGAGCGGCGGACTGCGCCAACCCCATGAGGGCGCCGAGATCGAGATGCGCCTCGACGAGGTCGGCGGCGTGATCGATAAAGCGGTCGAGGTCGAGACGTTCACCCGCCTGCACCAGGCCGAGGTGGCGGGAGGGATGCGAAAGGCCCGTTTCACGCGGTAGCGCCCCGAGCACCGGCAGGCCGATGCGCTCCAGCGCCCGGCGCAGCATTCCCTCGTGTCGGGGGGAACCCACGCGGTTCAACACGACCCCACCGATCCGGACCTTTGGATCGAAGCCTGCGAACCCCGCCACGAGGGGCGCCACGGATTGCGCCATGCGACCGGCATCGACCACCAGCACGACCGGAAGGCCTAGTTGCCGCGCCAGATCGGCGCTGGCCCCTCGACCATCGGGCGGCGCGCCGTCGAAGAGGCCCATCGCGCCTTCGACCACCAAGGTCTCGGCCCCGCCTGCCAAGGCCTTCAAACGTTCGGCGCCCATCGCCCAGGCATCCAGATTGAAGCAGGCCGCCCCGCAGGCCGCCTCATGGAAGCGGGGGTCGATATAGTCCGGTCCGGATTTCGCGCCCCGCACCGCGATCCCGCGCCGCGAGACCGCGCGCAGGATGCCGAGCGTGACCGTGGTCTTTCCCGAGCCGGAGGAAGGTGCGGCGATCAACAGGCCGGGCATCAGCCCTGCTCGGCGGGCCGTCCGCGTCCCAGCGGATCGAGATCGCGCGGGGCTTCGCCCGCGAGTTGGCCCTGCCAGTCGAGCACCTGCCGCATCAAGGCCGCGCGGCCGATGCAGATGATCGCCGGCGGCTCCAGCTTCGTATGTTCGATGTCCTCGGCCATGCGGTCGAGCCGGGTCTCCAGCACCTTCTGCGAAGGCGTGGTAGCGCCCGCGACCACCGCCACCGGTTCGTCCACCGCGCGACCCGCCGCGAGCAGGGCGTCGGCGATGGCGCTGGCATGCTTGATGCCCATGTAGATCACGATGACCTGGCTGCCGCGCGAGATCGCGGCCCAGTCGAGCGAGGAGGGCGTGGCACCCGATTGGTCGTGGCCGGTCACGAAGGTCACCGACTGGTTCACGTCGCGATGTGTGACCGGAATACCGGCGTAGGCCAGCCCGCCGATGCCGGCGCTGATGCCCGGAATGATCCGTACCCGTACGCCATGCTGCACCAGCGTCTGCGCCTCTTCGCCGCCGCGACCGAAGACGAAGGGATCGCCCCCCTTGAGCCTGAGCACCCGCCGCCCGGCCTGCGCCAGTTCGACGAGCCGCAGCGAGATGTCGCGCTGCTTGGCCGAAGGTTTGCCGCCCCGCTTCCCGGCATAGATCTTCTTGGCGTCGGGCGCCCAGTCGAGGATACGCTCGTCGACCAGCGCGTCGTAGACGATGACATCGGCCTGCCGGAGCGCGTTGAGCGCGTGCAGCGTCAGCAGGCCCGGATCGCCGGGGCCCGCGCCGCAAAGCCAGACCCAGCCGGGTTCGAGGGCGGGCCAGTGATGGGCGGGGAGGGCGATCGAGTCGGTCATGGGATCGTTATTGCCGCGCGCCCGGCGCGAGGGAACCCCCGGTCGCGCTTTCCACCATCGCCCCGCGCGCCTAATGTCGCGCATATGAGCACGCCCGCCCCCCTTCGCCGCGGTTGGACCACCGGCGCCTGCGCCGCCGCCGCCACGCGCGCGGCGCTGTTGCGGCTCTGGGGTGGAGCATGGCTAGGCGAGGTGTCGATCACCCTGCCGCGTGGCGAAACGCCGGTCTTTGCTGTGGCGCATCGGGATGAGGGCGAGGGCTGGGCCGAAGCGGGTATCGTCAAGGATGCGGGTGACGACCCGGATGTCACGCATGGCGCACTGATCGTGGCGCGGGTACGCGAGGCGGCGCAGGGCGTGACGTTCCGCGCGGGCGAGGGTGTGGGCTTGGTGACCAAGGCCGGACTGCCCGTCCCGCCGGGGGAGCCCGCGATCAACCCCGTGCCGCGCGCCATGATGGAGGAGGTGGTGGCCGAGATCGCCGCCGACCTCGCGCGCGCGCCGAATGTCGAGATCACCATCTCGGTCCCTGGCGGCGCGGCGCTGGCCGAGAAGACGTGGAACCCGCGCCTCGGGATCACCGGAGGCATATCGATCCTCGGCACCACGGGCATTGTGCGTCCGTTCTCCTGCGCGGCTTGGATCGCCTCGATCCACCGGGGCGTCGACGTGGCGCGCGCGACAGGGTTGATGCATGTGGCAGGCTGCACCGGGGCGACATCCGAGAGGGTGGTTCAGGGGCTTCATGGTCTGCCGGATCACGCGATGCTCGACATGGGCGATTTCGCGGGCGGCATGTTGAAATACTTGGCCAAACACCCTGTGCCGCGCGTCACCATCGGTGGCGGCATCGGCAAGATCACCAAGCTCGCACAGGGTGCGGTGGATTTGCATTCTGCCCGGTCCCAAGTGGATTTCGCCGCGCTCGCCGAATTGGCGGGCGTGCCGGGGATCGCGGCGGCTAACACGGCGCTCGATGCGGCGCGGATGGTCCCTGATCTGGGGCAGCGCGTGGCCGAAGCGGCGCTGGCGCAGCTCTCCTCCCGTTTCGGCACCGCGCGG
The DNA here is from genome assembly GCF_047631075.1 of Limimaricola cinnabarinus. Classification (NCBI taxonomy): domain Bacteria; kingdom Pseudomonadati; phylum Pseudomonadota; class Alphaproteobacteria; order Rhodobacterales; family Paracoccaceae; genus Limimaricola; species Limimaricola cinnabarinus. The sequence continues at coordinate 42,886 of NZ_JBLHYX010000014.1, read as the reverse complement.
GACGGCAGCGCCATCGCCTTCGACGTGGTGGTCATCGACCGCGCGGGCACGATCCTCGGGCGCGCCTCGTGACGGTGTTGGTGCTCGCCGGAACCCGCGAGGGGCGCGAGATCGCCGCCGGGCTGGCCACGCGCGGCATGCCGGTGCTGGCCTCGCTCGCCGGGCGCACGCGTCGTCCGCTCGATCCGGGCGTCCCGGTGCGCAGTGGCGGGTTCGACGGCGAGGCGGGATTTCGTGCCGCGCTCGATGAGCATGGCATCACCGCCGTGATCGACGCCACCCATCCCTTTGCCGAGACCATCACCGGGCGCACCGCTCGGATCTGCTGCGAGATCGGCCTGCCGCATCTCATTCTGCGCCGCCCCGGCTGGACGCCCGCGCCGGGAGACGACTGGACCCGCATCAAGGCCGAGGCCGACCTCGCGGCGCATGTGCCGCGCGGCAAGACCGTTTTTCTGGCCACCGGGCCACAGCGGCTCGAAGCTTTCAGCGGTCTCGAAGGCCGCCGCGTGCTGTGCCGCAGGATCGATCCGGCGCCGGGGCCGTTCCCCCATGAGGACGGCCAATGGGTCGTCTCGCGCCCGCCTTTCAGCGCCGACGACGAAATGGCGCTCTTCGCGCTGATGGGGGTCGACGTGCTGGCGGCCAAGGATTCGGGCGGTGAGGACGGGCGCGCCAAGCTCGAAGCGGCGCGTAGGCTGGGGCTGAAGGTCGTGCTGCTCGACCGGCCGCCGCTGCCCGACGGGGCGCAGGTGGTCGAAACGGTGGAAGCGGCGCTGCAATGGGCGGAGGATCTGTGAGCGAACGCATCATCACGCATGAGGACCACGTGGCCGAGGGGGCCGGTTGGCTCGCGGCGAACACCGATCATTTCGCCCGGCTTCTCGAGATCACCGGTCCGCTGCCGCTGCGCCGCACGCCTGACGGCTTTGGTCAACTCGCGTCTGCCATCGTCAGCCAGCAGGTGTCGACCGCCTCGGCGCGGGCGATCCGGGGGCGGCTCGAAGAGGCCGGTCTGCTACGGGCCGAAACGCTCGCTTTGGCGGATGACGAGAGCCTTCGCGCCTGTGGCCTGTCGCGCCAGAAGATGCGCTACCTGCGGGCGCTGGCGCAGGCGGGGATCGACTTCGGCATCCTGCGCGACGCGCCCACGGACGAGGTCATCGCTACCCTCACCGCCGTCACCGGCATCGGCGTCTGGACCGCCGAGATCTATGCCATGTTCGCGCTGGGCCGGGCGGATGTCTTCGCACCCGGCGACCTCGCGCTGCAGGAGGGGGCGCGGCACCTGCTGGGGCTGGAGGAGCGGCCCAAGGAACGCGCGCTGCGCGAGATCGCGGCGCAATGGTCACCTTGGCGCGCGGTTGCGGCACGCGGTCTGTGGGAATACTACCACCATGTGAAGGGCAGGGAAGGAATCCTATGACACGCGCGTTGCAATCCGGCCGAGTGGAGCCGCTCAGCGGCGAGATGCGCTCGGCGGTGGTCTTCCTGCATGGCTACGGCGCCAACGGGGCCGATCTTCTGGGGCTTGCCGATCCGCTGGCCGAGCACATGCCGGACACGCTGTTTCTCGCACCCGATGCGCCGGAAGCCTGCATCGGCGCGCCGATGGGGTTCCAGTGGTTCCCGATCCCGTGGATCGACGGGTCGAGTGAAGAAGAGAGCCGCCAGGGCCTCGCCCGCGCCGCCGAGGATCTCAATGCCTTTCTCGATGGGGTCATGGTCGATGAGGACCTGCTGCCCGAGCAGGTGATGGTCGTGGGCTTTTCGCAAGGCACGATGATGGCACTGCACGTGCTGCCGCGCCGCGAGGACGCGGTCGCGGGGCTGGTGGCCTTTTCGGGCCGGCTGCTCGAGCCCGAGCTTCTCGCCGACGAGGTGCAGAACCGGCTGCCGATCCTTCTGGTGCATGGCGACATGGACGAGGTGGTGCCGCCGCAATCGCTGCCCGAGGCGGCGCAGGCGCTGCAGGAGGCCGGTTGGACCGACCTTTATGCCCATGTAATGAAGGGCACGGCGCATGGAATCGCCCCCGACGGACTCGAAGTGGCGCTGGCCTTCATGCGCGAGCGTCTCGGGATCGCCTGATCTCGGGGCAGAACGACCGCTCATCGTCATGTTGATGTCATCCACGCGGGCCAAGCTGATCCTTGCGACGACACGACCTTGGGACTTGCCAGCTTGTCGCCGCCAGATATAGTCGATGTACGGCAGGAGCGGGGCTCCCGCTCTGGTCGTCCGAAGGGGCTGCGAGAGCGAGGACGGACTCACGATGCAAGGCGACTTCAGGACCGAGTTCGTACGCGACCCGGTGGGGCTCAGGCAGCACCCGGCGCTGGTGCTCAACGCGGATTACCGGCCGCTCTCCTATTACCCGCTGTCTCTATGGCCTTGGCAGGAGGCGGTGAAGGCGGTGTTCCTCGACCGGGTCGATATCGTCGCCGAATACGATGCCGAGGTGCATTCGCCCTCCACGGTGATCCGAATACCCTCGGTCGTGGTGCTGAGAGATTTTGTCCGACCCCAGAAGCGCGTGGCTTTCACGCGCTTCAATTTATTTCTGAGGGACGGTTTTCGCTGCCAGTACTGCGGCTCCAAAGGTGATCTCACCTTCGATCACGTGATCCCGCGCGCGCGTGGCGGTGTCACGAGCTGGGAGAACGTCGTTGCCGCCTGTTCGCCATGCAACCTGCGCAAGGGCTCCCGAAGCCTGCGGCAATCCGGCTTGCACCTGACCCGCGCGCCGCGCCGGCCCGGCGCGGAGGAGTTGCGCGACCGCGGCCGGCGCTTCCCGCCGCATCACCTGCACGACAGCTGGATCGATTTCCTCTATTGGGACGCCGAACTGGAGGCCTGATCGCGCCAAGGCCGCGCTGTTTCGCCGGGATCGGGTTGCAGCCCATCCGCCGATGCCTAGACTGCGGCCGATCACACCGCTAAGAGGGCGGCGTTAGCGCTAACTGCACGGCCTTCGGTGGCCGCCCAGACGGAGACACCCATGGTATCGCGCGTCATTCCGGTCGACAGCTTCGACCTCGTCATTTTCGGCGGCACCGGCGACCTTGCCCGGCGCAAGATCCTGCCGGGGCTGTTTCGCCGCTTCCGGTCGGGCCAGATGCCTGCCGAGGCTCGCATCATCGGAGCCGCACGCTCCGACATGGACGATGCGGGCTACCGGCAGATGATCCGCGAGGCGATCGCCGAGTTCGGCTCGGAGGAAAAGAACGATGCGGGCGGGATCGACGCCTTCCTCGGGCGGCTGCACTATGTTGCCATCGACGCCACGGGCGATGGCGGCTGGAGCCAGCTGCGCGATCTGATGCGCGACGGCGTGATCCGCGCCTTCTATTTCTCGGTGGCTCCTTCGCTGTTTGGCGCCTTGGCCGAGCGGCTGCACCAGCATGGCATCGCCGATGCTTCGAGCCGGATCGTCGTGGAAAAGCCCTTTGGCCGCGATCTCGCTTCGGCCAAGGCGCTGAACGCCACGCTGGCCGAGCATTTCGACGAGGGGCAGATATACCGGATCGACCACTATCTCGGCAAGGAAACGGTCCAGAACCTGATGGCCGTGCGGTTCGGCAACGTGCTGTTCGAGCCGCTGTGGAACTCGCATTACATCGATCACATCCAGATCACCGTGGCCGAGACCGTGGGCGTGACCGGGCGTGGCAGCTACTATGACAAATCGGGCGCGATGCGTGACATGGTGCAGAACCACCTGATGCAGCTTTTGTGTCTGATCGCGATGGAGCCGCCCTCGACCTACGACGCCGACACGGTGCGCGACGAGAAGCTCAAGGTGATCCGCGCCCTGCAACCGGTCGAGCCGCACCAGATCGTGCGCGGCCAGTACGAGGCGTCGCAGGACGGTCCCTCCTACCGCGATGACGCCGAGAACCCGCGTAGCTTTACCGAGAGCTTTCTGGCCCTGAAATGCCACATCGCCAACTGGCGCTGGGCCAAGGTGCCGTTCTACATCCGCACCGGCAAGCGCATGAAGGCGCGCTCCTCCGAGATCGCGGTGGTGTTCAAGGATCTCGGCCACACGATCTTCGAAGGCGACACCGCGCGGCATCGCAACATCCTGTCGATCCGGCTTCAGCCGAATGAGGGGATGGACCTGCAGGTGACGATCAAGGAGCCGGGCCCGGGCGGCATGCGGCTTGTCGACGTGCCGCTCGACATGACCTTCGCCGACGCGCTGGGCCCGGACCGCGAGGACGCGCCCGACGCCTATGAGCGTCTGATCATGGACGTGATCCGCGGCAACCAGACGCTGTTCATGCGCGGCGACGAGGTCGAGGCGGCCTGGGCCTGGACCGATCCGATCATCGAGGGCTGGGAGGCACGCAACGACGTGCCCAAGCTCTATGACGCCGGAACCGCCGGCCCCGAGGATGCGATGATGCTGATGCATCGCGACGGCCGGCGCTGGCGCGAGATCAAGGGCTGAGAGGCCCGGGCGCCGCGGCCCTGCCGTGGTGCCGATAGGAAACCGAAAGGAACCAACGGCATGGAATTCGTCGAATACGCCGATTCCGAGATGATGATGATCGACCTTGCCGACCGGGTCGCCAGCGAGCTGCGCGCGGCGATCACCGCCGATGGCCGCGCCAGCCTCGCGGTGCCCGGCGGCACCACGCCGGGGCCGGTCTTCGACACGCTCTCGGCGATCCGGCTCGATTGGGAGAAGGTGCATGTGATGCTCACCGACGAGCGCTGGGTGCCCGAAAGCTCCGAACGCTCGAACACCGGCCTGCTCAGGCGTCGGCTGTTCACCGGCGAGGCAGCAGCGGCGCATTACCTGCCGCTTTATGCCGAGGCCGAGCGTCCCGAAGAAAGGCTCGACGCGCTTCAGGGGGCGCTGGCGCCGCATCTGCCGCTCTCGGTGGTGCTGTTGGGCATGGGCGCGGACATGCACACCGCTTCGATCTTTCCGGGCGCGGACCAGCTCGACGCTGCGCTGAACGGTGATGCGACGCTCGTGGCGATGCGCGCGCCCGGCGCGCCGGAGCCGCGCATCACCTTGTCGGCCAAGGTATTGAACGACGCGATGCGTCGGCACATCGTGATCATCGGTGCCGAAAAGCGCGCCGCATTGGAAAAAGCCCAGTCACTTGATCCGCAGGAGGCGCCCGTATCGGCGATCCTGAAGGGCGCGACCGTGCACTGGGCGGAGGGCTGAGACATGTGGAACGATCTCAAGACACGGGCGCAGGCCGTGGAGAACCGGCGCATCGAGACGCTGTTCGATGATCCAAGCCGCGCCCGGAGTTACTCCGTCAGCGCGCTGGGAATGCTGTTCGATTACGCCAAGACCAACATCGACGCCGAGACGCGCGATGCCTTGGTCGCGCTGCTTGACACGCGGGACGTGGCGGGCCGCCGCGAGGCGATGTTCTCGGGCGCGCCGATCAACGAGACCGAGGGGCGCGCGGCGCTGCACACGGCGCTGCGCAACCTCGACGGCGGCGCCGTGACCATCGACGGTCAGGATGTCATGCCCGAGGTGCTGGACACGCTCAAGCGCATGGAAGGGTTCGCCCGCGCCGTACGCTCGGGCGAGATCACCGGGCAGGGCGGCGCGATCACCGACGTGATCAATATCGGCATCGGCGGCTCGGACCTCGGCCCCGCGATGGCCGCCAAGGCGCTGGCGCCCTATCACGACGGGCCGCGCTGTCACTTCGTGTCCAATGTCGATCCCGCCGACATCGCCGACGCGCTGTCGGCCTGCGATCCGGCGACGACGCTGGTGATCGTCGCCTCCAAGACCTTCACCACCATCGAGACGATGACCAACGCCCGCACCGCCAAGGCATGGATGGGGCAGACCGTATCCGACACCGGCGCACAGTTCGCCGCGCTGTCGACGGCGGCCGACAAGACCGCCGCCTTCGGCATCGCGCCGGAGCGGGTCTTCGGCTTCGAGGACTGGGTCGGCGGACGTTACTCAATGTGGGGGCCGATCGGCCTGTCGCTAATGATCGCGATCGGGCCGGAAGCGTTCCGCGCCTTCCTGCGCGGCGGCGAAGCGATGGACCGGCACTTCCGCTCCGCACCGTGGCAGCAGAACATGCCGGCGATGCTGGCCCTCGTGGGGATGTGGCACAACCAGGTGCTGGGCCACGCCACCCGCGCTGTGCTGCCCTATGACAACCGTCTCGCCCGTCTGCCCGCCTATCTCCAGCAGCTTGAAATGGAATCGAACGGCAAGCGGGTTTCGATGGATGGCGAGGAGTTGCAGTTCCACAGCGGCCCCGTGGTCTGGGGCGAACCCGGCACCAACGGGCAGCACGCCTTCTACCAGCTGATCCATCAGGGCACGCGGGTCGTGCCTTGCGAGTTTCTCGTTGCCGCCAAGGGGCACGAGGAGGGGCTGGAGCATCAGCACCGACTGCTCATCGCCAACTGCCTCGCGCAGTCCGAGGCGCTGATGAAGGGCCGCGATCTCGACGAGGCGCGCGACAAGGTCGCAGGCAAATTCGAGGGCGACGAGTTGGAGCGGCAGGCGAAGCACCGGGTGTTCCCGGGCAACCGGCCCTCGACGACGCTGGCCTACCCGAAGCTCGATCCCGAGACGCTGGGCAAGATCATCGCGCTCTACGAGCACCGCGTCTTCGTCGAAGGCATCGTGCTCGGCGTCAATTCCTACGACCAATGGGGCGTGGAGTTGGGCAAGGAGCTGGCCACAGCGCTGCAGCCGATTGTCGATGGCGAGCAGGGTGCCGACGACAAGGACGGCTCCACCGCGCAGCTCGTGGGCTTCCTGCGCGCCAACGGCGCCTGATCGGCCACGGGTCACGACATGCGAAGGGCGGCCCCATCACGGGCCGCCCTTTTTCGTAGTCTGGTTCCGGGGCGGGGTCGCTTGGTGTCAGGCCGGGCGATCCGGGTATTTTCAGAGTGAAGCGGACAGGGCCGCGCTCAGACCGCCGCGGTCACGATGATCTCGACGAGGTGCTCGGGCGTGGCGAGCTTGGCCTCTCCGGTCCAGCGGGCCGGGGCGCAGTCCTTGGCGACCCAAGGCTCCCATTCGGCGTTCATGTCGGCGAAATAGGCCATGTCCGAGAGCCAGATCTGCGCGGTGAGAATGCGCGTCTTGTCGGTCCCGGCGAGGCCGAGCAGCCGATCGATCTCGGCGAGGATTTCGCGGGTCTGGGCGCGGGCGTCGTTGCCCGGCGTGCCGATCTGGCCCGCCAGATAGGCGATGCCGCCATGGACCACGGCCGCGCTCATGCGGGCATTGGATTCGATACGCTTGATGTCGGACATGTCGTCTCTCCCGTCAGGTTGTCGCGTGCGGGAGAGGTTGGAGCGGGTAACGGGAATCGAACCCGTAACTGAAGCTTGGGAAGCTTTCGTGATACCTTTTCACCATACCCGCGCGCTCTGGCTTGGAGGTAGCCAAGCCCGCGCGCATCGTCAAGCGGGTTTCCTTCAGTCGCGCGCCCGCCTGCGCCGTCGACCGCCCGCCTCGCCGCCGCCATTCGCGTTGAAGCTGGGCTCGGGCAGAGGTTGTGTCGCGCGCAGCCCCGCGAAGGGGGCGGTGGCGTGCGGGATCGCGTTTGCGGCGACGAAATGCTCCTGAAAGCGCGGCTCGATCGCGGTCTCGACTTTGGTGATCCGGCGCACCAGCGCCTCGGCCTCGCGGCGGGCCGCGACCGAGCACAGGGCGATCCGCGCCCCGGTCCCGGCGGCATTGCCGGCGCTGGTGACCTTCTCGACCGGCACGTCGGGGATCATGCCCAGCACGAGGGCGTGCATGGGGCTGATATGCGCGCCGAAGGCGCCCGCAAGCACGACCCGGTCCACGGCCTCGACCTCACGCTCGTCCATCAGCAGCCGCGCGCCCGCGTAGAGCGCCGATTTGGCAAGCTGGATCGCGCGGATGTCGCCTTGGGTCACAGTGACGCGCGGGCCGCCCGCCTCCGATCCGTCGTGGATCAGATAGGCATGGGTGCGGCCTTCGGCGATCAGGCGCTCGCTGCCGGTCTGCCCGGCCGAGCCGATCAGGCCGCGCGCATCCACCAGACCGGCGATGCGCATCTCGGCCACCGCCTCGATAATGCCCGAGCCGCAGATGCCCGTGACGCCGCCCGGACCGACCTCGTCCCAGAACGCCGGCTCGTCGGACCATTTTTCGCAGCCGATGACGCGGAATCGCGGCTCCTTGGTGTCGGGGTGGATGCGGATCGCCTCGATGGCACCGGGGGCGGCGCGCTGACCGGAACTGATCTGCGCGCCCTCGAAGGCGGGGCCGGTGGGCGACGAGCAGGCCAGTACCCGCGCCCGGTCGCCCAGCAGCAACTCGGCATTGGTGCCGACATCGACGATGAGCACCAGATCGTCCGACTGGTCGGGCCGCTCGGACAGGGCCACGGCGGCGGCATCTGCGCCAACATGCCCGGCGATGCAGGGAAGCACATAGACCTGCGCGCCGGGGTTCAGCGCCGTGAGATCCAGATCGCGGGCGGGCAGGGCGACGGCGTCCGACGTGGCAAGCGCAAAGGGGGCCTGACCAAGCTCCACCGGGTCGATCCCGAGCAGCAGGTGGTGCATCACCGGGTTGCACACGAAGACCGTCTCGACGATGTCGCGCGCCTCGATCCCGGCCTCGGCGGCCAGCTCGCGCGCCAGATCGTCGATCGCCGCGCGCACGGCCGAGGTCATCTCCGCCGCGCCGCCCTCGTTCATCATCGAATAGCTGACCCGGCTCATCAGGTCCTCGCCAAAGCGGATCTGCGGGTTCATCACGCCGGCCGATGCCTCGACATGGCCATCCTCGAGCGAGGTCAGGTGCGCCGCGATGGTGGTGGAGCCGAGATCGATGGCCAGACCCCAGAACGGTTCTGCGCGAAAGCCGGGCCAGAGGTCGAGGATGCGGCGCGGCCCGTCCTCGGTCTCCTGATGCAGCGCGACGGTCACCTCCCACGCGCCCTTGCGAAGCGCCTGCTGCAGCTTGGCCAGCACCGAAGGGGCGGCTGACACCTCGCCGATGCGCCACTGACCGCGCAGTGCCTCGCTCAGGCGCTCCAGATCGCCCTTGGGCTCGTGCATGTCGGGCTCGGGGACCGAGACGAAGAATTTGCGCGTCGCGGCGTCCATGACGAGGGGGCGCGCATCGGCGTTCTTGCGCACCACCTGGCGGTGCACCTGGCTTTCGGGGGGCACGTCGAGCACGACGTCGGAGCGGATCTGCGCCTGACAGCCCAGCCTGCGGCCGGGCTTGAGGCCGCGAATGCGGTCATAGCGCTCCTCGACGGCGTTGACCTCGCTCAGCGCGTCCTCGGCCACGGTGACGCCATGCTTTGAAAACTGGCCCTTTCCGGGGCTTACCTGGCATTTTGAGCAAATGCCACGGCCGCCGCAGACGCTGTCGAGATCGACGCCGAGGCGGCGCGCGGCGGCGAGGACCGTGGTGCCCTCGGGCACGCGGCCGCGCTTGCCCGAAGGGGTGAAGATCACGAGGGGGTCCTGGGTCATGTCGGGCCTTTCGGGGGCGTGCGGTGCTTGGGCGGACCATAGGCGATTGCGCCGCGAGGAAAAGGGTGCGGGCGCGGCAGGGCGTGTCGCCAATGCGACACGCCGCTTTGGCCCTTTCCCCTCGGGAAGATCGGTGCGATAGGGACGTGCCAAACGAAGCATCCCAAAGGAGTGGTCCCGATGGAGATTCGCGAGGCTCTGACCTTCGATGACGTTCTGCTGGTTCCCGCCGCATCGAGCGTCATGCCGTCCACGGCCGATACCCGCACAATGGTGACGCGCGACATCGCGATGAACATCCCGCTCCTGTCGAGCGCGATGGACACCGTGACCGAGGCGCGCATGGCGATCTGCATGGCGCAATCGGGCGGCATCGGCGTGGTGCACCGCAACCTCGGCGTCGCCGAACAGGCTGAGCAGATCCGGCAGGTGAAGCGTTTCGTGTCGGGCATCGTCTACAACCCGATCACGCTCACCCCCGACCAGACGCTGGCCGATGCGCGCCGGCTGATGGAGCAGTATGCGGTCACCGGCTTTCCGGTGGTGGGCGAGGGCGGCCGCGTCGTCGGCATCGTCACCAACCGCGACATGCGCTTCGCCGCCGACGACCGCACGCCTGTGAAGGCAATGATGACCGCCGACAACCTCGCCATGCTCAACGAGCCCGCCGATCTCGAGGAAGCGCGCAACCTGATGAAGGAGCGCCGGATCGAGAAGCTGCTCGTCACCGATGCCGATGGCCGCCTGACGGGCCTTCTGACGCTCAAGGACAGCGAGCAGGCGGTGCTCAACCCGTCGGCTTGCAAGGACCGGCTGGGGCGGTTGCGCGTGGCCGCCGCCTCAAGCGTCGGCGATGCGGGTTTCGAGCGTTCCATGGCGTTGGTCGAGGCGGGGGTGGACATCGTCGTCATCGACACCGCACACGGCCATTCCGAAGGGGTGGCCGAGGCGGTGCGTCGACTCAAGCGCGCGGCGGGCGAGGTCCAGATCATGGCCGGCAACGTGGCCACCGGGGCGGCGACCCGGGCGCTTATCGACGCGGGCGCGGACGCGGTCAAGGTCGGCATCGGCCCGGGCTCGATCTGCACCACGCGGATGGTCGCGGGCGTCGGCGTGCCTCAGCTCACCGCGATCATGGATTGCGCGCAGGCCGCCGGCGACACGCCGGTGATCGCCGATGGCGGCATCAAGTTCTCGGGCGATTTCGCCAAGGCGATCGCCGCCGGCGCGAGCTGCGCGATGGTCGGATCGATGATCGCGGGCACCGACGAGTCTCCCGGCGAGGTGATCCTCTATCAGGGCCGGACCTTCAAATCCTACCGGGGCATGGGCAGCCTTGGTGCCATGGCCCGCGGCTCGGCAGACCGGTACTTCCAGAAGGACGCGGCCTCCGACAAGTTGGTGCCCGAGGGTATCGAGGGGCAGGTCCCCTACAAGGGCACCGCCACCGCCGTGGTGCACCAGCTCGTGGGCGGCCTGCGCGCGGCGATGGGTTATACCGGCCACCCCACGGTCACGTCGATGCGCGGCAATTGCGATTTCGTGAAGATCACCGGCGCGGGGCTCAAGGAGAGCCACGTGCACGACGTGCAGATCACCCGCGAAAGCCCGAACTACCGGATCGGCTGAGACATTGTCTTGGCGGAACAGGATGCAGGACATGAAGCAGCACAAGAAGGCAGGGTCGCAGCGATGACTCCAGCTGCGCGCGTGGCCGCCGCAATCGGCGTGCTCGACGATTGCGTCTCCGGAATGCCGATCGAAAAGGCCCTGCTACGCTGGTCACGGAGCAGTCGCTATGCCGGATCCAAGGACCGCGCCGCCGTCCGCGATCTGGTGTTCGGTGGCTGGCGCCGTCGCCGTTCGGCGGCGCATGAGGGCGGGGCCGAGACGGGGCGCGGCATCATGATCGGAATGCTGCGCCAGACTGAAACTGAACTGGATCACATCTTCACGGGGCAGGACCATGCTCCCGCACCGTTGTCCCCCGATGAAGCCGCCTCTCCCGCCACTCGACCCGGCCCGGCGGTTCGCCAAGATCTGCCGGACTGGCTCTGGGATCGTTTCGAGGCGGATATGGGCGAAGAGGCCGAAGCCGCCGCGCAGGCGCTGCGTGACCGCGCGCCGGTCTATCTGCGGGTCAATCCGCGCCGGGGCGATGCGCAAAGGGCACTTCGATCGCTGGCGTCCGATGGCATTGAGGCCGTCGCACATGACGAGGTCGAGGGAGCGCTGCGGGTGGTCTCCGGCGAACGCGCGATCACGCGCGGGCGGGCCTTCGCGGAGGGGCTGATCGAGCTTCAGGATGCCTCCTCCCAGGCCGCCATGCTGCGGCTGCCCCTGCGTGACGGGCAGACCGTGCTCGACATGTGCGCGGGTGGTGGCGGCAAGGCTCTCGCTCTTGCGGGGCGCGCGGATGTGGCGGTGACGGCGCATGACATCAGCGCCGCGCGCATGCGCGACATTCCCGATCGCGCGGCGCGCGCCGGGGTGCGCATCAATATGGCCGAAAAGCTGGGTTCGATGACCTGCGATCATGTTCTCGTGGATGCGCCATGCTCTGGCAGCGGCACCTGGCGCCGCGACCCGGGCGGCAAGTGGCAGCTGACGCCCTCCGGTCTCGCCGATTTCGCGGCGCTTCAGGCGCGGCTGCTCGATGCGGCCACGCGCCATGTCGCACCGGGCGGCAGCCTGAGCTATGCGACCTGCTCCGTTCTGTGCGAAGAAAACGATGCGAACGTCGCGGCCTTTCTGTCCCGTCACTCCGGATGGATCTTGCGCGACCGGATGCAGCGCTTGCCCGGCCAGGATGGCGACGGCTTCTTTCTGGCCCGTTTTGAACGGGGCTGAGAGCAGGGTTTAACCCGCCGTTAGCTATTTTGACCTCCAGTGGATGCACGGACATCCGAGGAGGCACAGGTGGTCGAACTCGATCTGCCGGCCATGGCGGCCGACGATGGCGAAGCCCTGCCGGGCACGGCGCAGCTTGCCACGATTCTGGGCGCAGCTTCGGTGTCGCTGGCGGCGGCAGCGATGTCACCCGAGGGTCACACCTCGCTGGCGCTGCTTTTGCTCGGCACGACGCTGGCCTGCGTGGCGGCGCTGTTCTGGCTGCGCCGCCTGCGTCAGCAGCGGCAGCGGCGTGACCTTGTTCGGCTCGGGGCGCGGATCATCGAGCGTGACACGGTGCCCGGCTTCCTCAGCGACATGCAGGGGACGATCCTTGATTGCAATCTCGCGGCTTCGCAGCGTTTCGGCGGGCGGCTCGGCACATTGGCCGAGGCCCTGTCGCATCATTTCGCCACACCCGCGGCGACCTTGTCGCGGCTTCGACAGCGCGCGGACCGCGAGGGATCGGCGCAGGACATGGTAGCGACGCGACGCGGGCATCTGCGCCTGACGGTTACCCGCCTTGGCGGCGGCGCGTTGCTGTGGCGGATCGACGACCTGGCCGAGCGACCCGGCACCGGACGGGCGGCGGATGCGCTCGGTCTGCCGATGCTGACTGCGGGACCATCCGGAACGATCCTCTATATGAACGAGGCCTGCCGCGCGTTGACTGGGGGGCGCGCCCGAACGCTCGAAGCCATTTTCGGCCCAAGGCCGCTGCGACCGGGTCGGCGGCAGTCCATACTTGGCGAGAACGGTTCGGTGGAGACCCTCGTGGCCGAGATTCCGGCCCTCGGCGGACGCCGGGAGATCTATCTTCTGCCGCCCGCCAGCCTGCCCCGGGACGAAGCCATAGAAGGGAACACGATCGAAGGCTTGCCTGTCCCGATGCTGCGCCTCGACCGATACGGAAGCATCCTTGAGGCGAACCGCGCAGCCTGCGCGTTGATGCCCGAGCCGCCTGAGGCGGGGGCGCGGCTTTCGGATCTGATCGAGGGTCTGGGCCGTCCGGTGGGCGACTGGCTTTCCGAGGCGGTGGAGGGCCGCGCCGTGCCGGGGCCGCAGTTTCTCAAGCTGCGCGGCCCGGGGCAGGATACGGTGGTGCAGGTGACGCTCGGCGAAGCCGACGAGAATGGCCGGATCGTCGCGGTCCTCTACGACGCCACCGAGCAGAAATCTCTCGAGGCGCAGTTCGTCCAAGCACAGAAGATGCAGGCCATCGGCCAGCTTGCCGGCGGCATCGCGCATGACTTCAACAATCTGCTCACGGCCATCTCGGGCCATTGCGATCTGTTGCTGTTGCGGCATGACAAGGGCGATCAGGACTACAGCGACCTGACGCAGATCCATCAGAACGCGAACCGCGCCGCGAGCCTCGTCGGACAGCTATTGGCCTATTCGCGCAAACAGAACCTGCGGCTTGAACAACTCGACCTGCGAGACACGCTGTCCGACCTCACGCATCTGCTGAATCGCCTAGTCGGCGAGAAGGTGGTCCTCACGCTGAACCACGACCCCGATCTCAAGCAGGTGCGCGCCGATCGGCGGCAACTCGAACAGGTCCTGATGAACCTCGTGGTCAATGCGCGCGACGCGATGCCCGATGGCGGCGAGATTGTGGTCGAGACCGACAACGTGATGCTTGACGTTCCACTTGAGCGCGACCGCGCGATGGTACCTGCGGGGCGGTGGGTGCGCATTCGGGTGCAGGATCACGGATGCGGCATCCCGGTCGACAAGCTGCCCAAAGTATTCGAGCCCTTCTACACCACCAAGCGGCCCGGTGAAGGCACCGGGCTCGGGCTGTCGACGGTCTACGGGATCGTCAAGCAGAGCGGGGGCTATGTCTTTGTCGACAGCGAGCCCGGCGAGGGCAGTTGCTTCTCGCTCTTGCTCCCGAGCCGCGCCGGGGTGGCAGAGCCTGCGCGTTCCGTTCGCGACGAGGCCCCTGGCCCGCTGGCGCATCACGCCGACGGGGTGGTGCTTCTGGTCGAGGACGAAGCGCCGGTGCGCGCCTTCGCAGCGCGCGCCCTGCGGCTGCGTGGGCTCACGGTAATCGAAGCCGAAGATGCGGAAGCGGCTCTGACGATCCTCGCCGATCCCGAACTCGAGGTCGATATCTTCGTGACCGACGTGATCATGCCCGGCAAGGATGGTCCGACCTGGGTGCGCGAGGCTCTGATCGACCGCCCCGATACCCAAGTGGTTTTCGTGTCGGGCTATGCCGAGGACACCTTTGCCGAGCAGCAGGCCGAAATTCCGAACTCGGTCTTTCTTCCCAAGCCGTTCTCGCTCACCGATCTGGCGGCCACGGTGCAGACCCGGATCGCCTGTTGAACTTGGGGTACAGCTCGTGCTCCCGGCCACATGCGGATCGGTGTCAGTCGAAGATAACGTCAACAGGCTCTTTCATGGGGGGCTATGCCATCCGAGGGGTTATGCCACCCGCGCCATCGTGATCCCGATGACAGCGCGAGCCGGCATGATGGTCTTGCGGTCTTCAGCTCGCAGTGCCGGGAAGAATCAGCCCGTTGAGATGCGCGGCGCACCCGATCAGGGCGGCGTAATCATCCTCGATCACCGCGACGCCGAAATTCCCCATGAAGCCCGCGAAGCGGCCCTTGTCACGGAAGGCATCGGCAAAACCGAACTCTCGCAAATAGGGAGCGATGGCCCGCGAGACGCCGCCTACCAGATAGACCCCTCCAAAGGGCAGCTGGATCAGCGCGAGGTTGCCGGCCGTGGTGCCCAGAAACCGGGTGAACACCCGCGCGGCCTCGACGGCGCGCGGATCGCTGCGATCGGTGCAGCCTTGCATGATGTCGGCCGCGGTCTTTTCGGCGTGATCACCGGCCTCGACGCCGAGCCATCCATAGACGCGTTCGAGCCCGCGCCCCGACAACACGTCTTCGACCGCGGGAAACCCATGCGCCGTCGAGACGTATTGTGCCAAACGCAAATCCGTCTCGCTGTTGACCGGCAGGTTCACGTGACCCGATTCCGAGGGTGTGACGTAGCGCCCGTCCTCGGTGTCGAACACCGGGGTCGCGTTGAAACCGGTGCCGACGCCGATCACCAGCTTGGCCGCATGGACCGAAGCCTCGGGAAAGGGGATGATGTCACGGACATTACCGGGCGCGACATGGCCCAAGGCATGGCCCTGCGCCTGAAGATCGTTGAGGATCGCCACCGTTTCGGCATTGGTGGCCCGCGTCAGCGCGTTCTTGTCGATGGTCCAGTCGAGATTGGTCATCGTGGCGCGCCCGTCACGCACGGGGCCGGCTACCGCCACGCAGGCGCCGATGCAGTCGACTCCGCCCTCATCGGAAATGTAGCGCCGCAGCACCGATTCGAGCCCGGCGAAATCGGCGTTGGAGTAGCGGCGAATGCTGGGCTCGAGGATCTCGAGGCCACGGGCGAGCGCCACGCGCGTGTTGGTGCCCCCGATGTCGGCGACGAGGGAATAGGCGTTGTCGGGATGGGGCATGCGGGTTCCTTCGGAATCAGCGGGCGAGGGCGGAGGACAGGGCGTGATACGACGCCTTCGGGGTCCGCTCCAGTGTTTGAAAATCGACATGGATGAGGCCGAAACGCTTTTCGTAGCCGAAGGCCCATTCGTAATTGTCGAGCAGTGACCAATAGAAGAAGCCGCGCACATCAACACCATCGGCGATGGCGCGTCGCGTGGCGTCGAGATGGGCGGTGATGAAGTTCGTGCGTTCGGGGTCCGCCACCGCGCCAGCCTCGGCCTGGTCGTCGTGGGCCATGCCGTTCTCGGTGACATAGACGGGCAGGGCGCCCAGCGCGTCGCGCGCGCGGATCAGGAAATGATGCAGCCCGTCGGGATAGATCTCCCATCCCATTTGGGTCTTGGGCAGGGGGCCTTCGACCGCCGTGACCGAGGGCCAGGGCTGTTCGGGGGCCGCGCGCATCATCGAACGGGTGTAGTAATTGACGCCGAGCCAGTCGAGCGGCTGGGAGATCAGCGCCATGTCGTCCTGCCAGCCCGCCGGCATATGCGGCGCGAGACCTTCCAGCGCGCCCTCGGGGTAGCGGCCATGGGCGATCGCCTCGAGGAACCAGCGATTGTAGATCTGGTCCTGTATGTCGGCGGCGGCGGCATCCTCGGGCGCCGGAGTGGCGGGCAGGGCGCGTTCAAAGTTCAGCACGATCCCGAGTTCGTCGCGCTCCATGCCGCGCAGCCGTTCGACCGCTAGGCCGTGGCCCAGCAGGATATGGTGCATGGCGCGCGCGGCGGCGCGGATGTCGCGCAGGCCCGGCGCGTGGTGGCCGAGGTAATGCGACAGCCAAGCCACGCACCACGGTTCATTGATCGTGGCGGTCGAGGCGACGCGGTCGCCGATGCGGGCGCTGATCACCTCTGCGAAATCGGCGAAGGCGAGCGCGGTGTCGCGGTTGGCCCAGCCGCCGCGATCGGCAAGCGCCGAGGGCAGCTCCCAGTGATAGAGCGTCTGAAATGGCCTGAGCCCGCGCTCCAGCGTCGCATCGACGAGACGGTCGTAGAAATCGAGGCCCGCCTCGTTCACGGCCCCCGTACCTTCGGGCATCACCCGCGCCCAGGAAGTCGAGAATCGGTAGGCGTCGAAGCCGCCGTCGCGCAGCAGATCGAGATCCTGTTCGTAGCGGTGATAATGGTCGCAGGCCGTCGCGCCGTCTTCTGCGCGCACCACGGTGCCGGGGCCCTTGGAAAAGCTGTCCCAATGGGTCGGGCCCGCGCCGCCGAAGCGGTGACCCTCGATCTGGTAGGCGGCCGTCGCCGCACCGAACAGAAAACCTTCGGGGAAATCCTTGCGGGATACATCCATCGTCATCGCCTTATCCTGGAGCTGGACCCGTCGAGCGACCGATGATCAGTTCGGCCTCGAGCAGTTCGTGGGCATGCGGGGCCTCGGGGGTGTCGATGCGATCTATGACCATTCGGGCGAGCCGCTGTCCAGCCTCGCGTACCGAAGATCGTGTCGCGGTAAAGGTCGGCACCGGCCCGTCCTCGCGCAGATAGGAGAGCTGATCGTCATGGGTGATGGCCGAGACGTCGCGTCCGAGCGTCAGCCCCGCTTCCTCGATGGCGCGGCGCACGCCCAGCATGCAGATCACCGACGAGACGAGAAAGGCCGTCGGCGGATCTGGCTGCGCCAGCATCTCGCGCGTGGCGCGCCAGCCATAGCCTTCGGTCATCTCGTCCTGCTGCATCAGGGCGGGGTCGGGCGCGATCCCGCGGGCGCGCAGGGCCTCTTCGTAGCCCTGCCTCCGCCGATGCGCGAAATCCATGGCCTCAAGCCCGTTGATGAGCGCGATCCGCCGATGCCCGAGGTCGATCAGGAAATCGGTCGCCCGCGCGAAGGCGCGGCGGTTGTTCACGTCGAGCCAGCTATAGGGCCGGTCGGTGCCGGTGGCGCGGCCATGCACCGCATAGGGCAGGCCGATACCGTCGAGCAGCTCGATACGCGGGTCGTTCATGCGCGGCGCGGAGACAATCAAACCGTCGACGAGGCCGCGCCGTTTCATGGCCCGGTAGGCGGCCTCTTCCTCGGCCACATCGACGACCGAGATCAGCATCTCGTAGCCGCATTGCGAATAGGTCTCACCCGCACCGGTGATGAAATCGGCGAAGATCGGATTGACCATTGCATGGGTGCTGACCTTGGGGATGACGTGGCCGATCACGCGGCTGCGCCCGGTGGCCAAAGCCTGCGCCCGCGTGTTGGGCCGGTAATCATGGGCCTTGGCCGCAGCGCGTACGCGGGCCCGGGTCGCCTCGCTGACATCGGCATAGCCGTTCAGGGCGCGGCTCACCGTGGTCTGGCTCAGTCCGAGCAGGGTGGAGAGCTGCTTGAGATTCATTCCCGGTTCCATCCAAAGCGCTTTTGCAACGACATTCACACTACGAGCTGACCCGTTGCAGGTCAAAGCCCAGTTTTCCCGCTGTCGGAACGAGGACTGCAATGTTTTTCGCCGCGTTAAGGACAGAATGAGCCATTGACAGAGATGGGGGGCTCCGACAGGTTGGCAGGGTCCAAAGCGCTTTGGCGTGGCTTGCTCACGTTCGCGCGCAAGGCAGGATTGAAGGCGGTTCTGGCAAGGGGCCGCCGTTACGGGAGGGTAACGCATGAAGACCATTTTTCTCGCCGGAGTTGCCGGCATCGCGCTGGCATCCGCCGCTTCGGCGCAGGATCTGAAGTTTCCGGTCGGCGAAGGCGCGTTCAACTGGGACAGCTACAACCAGTTCGCCGAGAGCCATGACCTTTCGGGTCAAAGCCTGACCATCTTCGGCCCTTGGCTCAGCGGCGACCAGGCCCTGTTTGAATCGATGCTCGCCTATTTCGAGGAAGCGACCGGCGCCGACGTGCAGTACACCGGTTCGGACAGCTTCGAGACGCAGATCCGTATCGACACCGAAGCAGGCTCGGCCCCGAACATCGCCGTGTTCCCGCAGCCCGGTCTCGCCCGCGATCTCGCCGCGCTGGGCTATCTCGAGCCGATGCCCGAAGGCACCGCCGACTGGATCGCCGAGAACTATGCCGCCGGTCAATCCTGGGTGGATCTCGCGACCTATTCGGGTCCCGAGGGCGAGGACGATCTTTACGGCTTTTTCTACAAGGCCGACGTGAAGTCGCTCGTGTGGTATGTGCCCGAAAACTTCGAGGATGCGGGCTACGAGGTGCCCGAGACCCTCGAGGATCTCAAGGCCCTTACCGAGCAGATGGTCGAGGATGGCGAAACCCCTTGGTGCATCGGGGTTGGTTCGGGCGGTGCGACCGGCTGGCCCGCGACCGACTGGGTCGAGGACATGATGCTGCGTACGCAGTCGCCCGAGGTCTATGACCAGTGGGTCAGCAACGAGATCCCGTTCAACGATCCGGCCGTGGTCGGCGCGATCGAGGAGTTCGGCTGGTTCGTGCAGGACGACTACGTGGCCGGTGGCAGCGCCGCCGTCGCCTCGACCGACTTCCGCGACAGCCCCAAGGGTCTCTTCGACAGCCCGCCGCAGTGCTACCTGCACAAGCAGGCCTCGTTCATCCCGACATTCTTCCCCGAGGGCACCTCGGTCGGCGAGGACGCGGACTTCTTCTACTTCCCCGCCTATGAGGGCAAGGACCTCGGCCAGCCGGTGCTGGGCGCCGGCACGTTGTTCGGCGTCACCGAGGCCAACGATGCGACCACCGCCTTCATCGAGTGGCTGCAAACGCCGATCGCCCACGAGGTCTGGATGGCGCAGACCGGCTTCCTGACGCCGCTGACCACCGTCAACACCGAAGTGTTCGGCGACCCGACGCTCAAGAAGATGAACGACATCCTGCTCGAGGCGACCACCTTCCGCTTTGACGGCTCGGACCTGATGCCCGGCGGCGTCGGCGCGGGGTCGTTCTGGACCGGCATGGTCGATTATGTCGGCGGCGAGAGCGCCGAAGACGTGGCCTCCGAGATCCAGGATTCTTGGGACGCCGTCAAATAAGCGTGTAACGATACGTCTCAGCGGCCGCGACTTCCGTCGTGGCCGCTTCTTTGCATCAGGCTTTGGGAGGGCGCGATGAATCCGGCACTACAGGGATTGCTTACCATCGTGATCGGGGTCGGCGGTTGCATCGCCTACTTCTATTTTTCGAACATCTTTATCGACAAGGTGCTGTTCCCGCCGCGTGGTCCCAATGCCGGACGCAACATCAACCGCGCCAACATGGTCCGCCCATGGCTGTTCCTTCTGCCCGCGCTCTTGGCGCTTGGCCTCTATCTGGCCTACCCGGTGGTCGAAACGCTGCGTTTGTCGCTCACTGAACGGGTGCGCGGCGGCGGCTATGAATTCGTGGGCCTCGACAACTACCGCCAGATGCTGCGCGAGCCCAAGTTCTGGGAAGGCTTCAACAACAACCTTCTATGGCTGATCGTGGTGCCCGCCGCCTCGACCGCCTTCGGCCTGCTGGCGGCACAGCTCACCGACCGGATCAAGTGGGGCGCGGTCGCCAAGTCGTTGATTTTCATGCCAATGGCGATCTCCTTCGTCGGCGCGGCCGTGATCTTCAAATTGATCTACGACACCCGCCCCGCAGGGCAGGAGCAGATCGGCGTGCTCAACGCAGTCTGGCTCGGCTTCGACGGCGGCGTCGGCTCTTTCATCTGGCTGCGGCTGGTGCCCGCCATCCTGCTGTTGGCGCTCGCGGCCGGCGCGGGGGCGCTGGGCTGGTCGCTGATACGGCCGATCCTGGCGCGTGACGGGCGCGGACCCGGCGCGGTTTTTGGCGCACTGCGCATTCTGGGCGCAGTACTGATGGCGCTGGTCGTCTTCGTGATGCTGCGCCAGACACTTGCGGTGTTCCTCGCCGATCTGCCTTACGGCCAGCCGCAGACATGGCTCACCATCCCGTTCTGGAACAACTTCTTCCTGATGATCGTGCTGGTCTGGATCCAGACCGGCTTTGCGATGGTGCTGCTTTCGGCGGCGCTGCGCGGCATCCCCGAGGAGACGGTCGAGGCGGCCATCGTCGACGGCGCCAACCCGTTCCAGATCTTCTTTAAGATCAAGATGCCGCAGATCGTCGGCACCATCGTCGTGGTCTGGACCACGATCACCATCATCGTGCTCAAGGTCTTCGACATCGTCTTCGCGATGACCAACGGCCAGTGGGAGACGCAGGTGCTCGCCAACTACATGTACGACAAGCTGTTTCGCGCCAATGACTGGGGTGTCGGCTCGGCGGGGGCGATGGTCATCATGCTGATGGTGACGCCGATCCTGATCTGGAACGTCTACAACGCCCGCAAGGAGATGCGCTGATGGACAACATCGCCGGCAAGAAATCCGCGCTCACTTGGGCGGTCAACATTGCAGTCGTCGCCTTGGTGGCGCTGTGGGTGTTCCCGACCCTGGGCCTGTTGATCTCGTCGTTTCGCACGGGCGACCAGATTTCGTCCTCCGGCTGGTGGCGCTCGATGATGCCCACCGAGCAGAACCTGACGCTGCGCACCGCCAGCGGTGACGAGCAGGAGCTGATCGACGGCCTCTATACCGTCTCGGGCAATCTCTTCGCGCTCGAAGGCATGGAGCCGCTCGAAATATCGGCTTTCGGCACCTCGTCGCGCGACGTCGGCGCCCATGCGCCGGGCGACACGGTCGACATGGGTGACGGCGAGATCGTCACCGTCGAGGCCAATGGCGACTATGTCTTCACCTCGGTCGAGGAGATGTCGGGACGCGGCCAGCGGGTCTTCGTCACCGCCGAGGTGGCGCCGGAGTTCACGCTGCAGAACTACGACAACATGCTGTTCAACCCCAACAACATCGAAGGCATGTCGAAGGCCTTCTTCAACACGCTGACCGTGTCGATTCCGGCCACGATCATCCCGATCCTCGTCGCGGCCTTCGCGGCCTATGCGCTGGCATGGATGGACTTTCCGGGCCGCGCGCTCCTGATCGCAGCGATCGTCGGACTTCTCGTGGTGCCGCTTCAACTGGCACTCATCCCGCTTTTGAAGCTTCACAACGAGATCGGCATCGGCAAGGGCTACATGGGGGTGTGGCTCGCGCATACCGGCTTCGGCTTGCCGCTCGCGATCTACATTCTGCGCAACTACATGGTCGGCCTGCCGCGCGACATCATCGAGAACGCCAAGGTCGACGGCGCCACCGACTTCCAGATCTTCACCAAGATCATTCTGCCGCTGAGCTTTCCGGCGCTGGCCTCCTTTGCGATCTTCCAGTTCCTGTGGACCTGGAACGACCTCCTCGTCGCGATGGTATTCCTGATCGACAGCTCCGGCGAGACCACCGTGATGACCAAACAGATCATCGAGCTTCTGGGCACGCGCGGCGGCAATTGGGAAATCCTCGCCACGGCGGCATTCGTATCGATCGCGGTTCCGCTGGTTGTGTTTTTCGCCATGCAGAAATACCTCGTGCGCGGCCTGCTCGCGGGCTCCGTGAAATGAGGACTGCCTTCCGATGAACTCTCCCGTCTCTGTCCCGGCCTCGGCCGACGTCTCGCGCATGCCGACCGACCCCAACTGGTGGCGCGGCGCGGTGATCTATCAGATTTATCCGCGCAGCTATCAAGACACCGATGGAGACGGGATCGGCGATTTGCGCGGCATCGTGAAGCGTCTGCCGCACATAGCCTCGCTCGGGGTAGACGCGATCTGGATTTCGCCTTTCTTCGCCTCGCCGATGAAGGATTTCGGCTACGACGTTTCCGATTACTGCGATGTCGATCCGATGTTCGGCACGCTGTCGGATTTCGACGCCATCATCGAGACGGCGCATTCCCTGAACATCCGGGTGATGATCGACCTCGTGCTGTCGCATACCGCCGAGGCGCATCCGTGGTTCGTCGAAAGCCGCTCGAGCCGCGACAACCCCAAGGCCGATTGGTATGTCTGGGCCGACGCCAAGCCCGACGGCACGCCGCCCAACAACTGGCTGTCGATCTTCGGCGGCTCGGCCTGGCAGTGGGACGGCCGGCGGATGCAGTATTATCTGCACAACTTCCTGACCAGCCAGCCGGACCTGAACTTCCATAACCCGGACGTTCAGGAGGCGCTCCTAGATGTGGAGCGGTTCTGGCTCAAGCGCGGTGTCGACGGCTTCCGCCTCGACACGATCAACTTCTACTTTGCCGACGCGCATCTGCGCGACAACCCGGCGCTGCCGCCCGAGCGGCGCAACGATTCCATCGCGCCGGGCGTGAACCCCTATAACTGGCAGGAGCATCTCTACTCCAAGAACCAGCCCGAGAACCTCGACTTCCTCAAGCGCTTCCGCACCGAGCTGGAGCCTTACGGCGCAGCTGCCGTGGGCGAGGTGGGCGACGCGCAGCGTGGGCTCGAGATCATGGCCGAATACACCTCGGGTGGCGACAAGGTACAGATGTGCTACCCGTTCGAGATGCTGCAGCCGCCGCGCCTCACCGCCGCCGCCGCCGCCGACACCTTCTACCGGCTGGCCCATGCCGCCCCCGATGCCTGGCCCTGCTGGTCCTATTCCAATCACGACGTGGAGCGGCACCCGACCCGCTGGAAGCTCTCGCCGGAGGCGGCCCGGGTCTATACCACCATGCTGATGTGCCTGCGCGGTTCGGTCTGCCTGTATCAGGGAGAGGAGCTGGGCCTGCCCGAAGCCGAGGTCGCTTTCGAGGATCTGCAAGACCCTTACGGGATCGAATTCTGGCCCGAATACAAAGGCCGCGACGGTTGCCGCACCCCCATCGCGTGGGAGGGCACCGCCCCCAATGGCGGCTTCTCCGAAGGCCGGCCTTGGCTGCCGGTGTCGCCCGCGCATCTGCCGCGGGCCGTGGCCGAGCAGGAGGCCGACCCTTCGGCGATCTTGCATCACTATCGGCGTGCCATCGCGCTGCGCCACGACCACCCGGTGCTGGCCACGGGCGATGATGACGGCGTGCATTCGCGCGGCGACGTGGTGCATTTCGTGCGCCACGACGAGAACGAGACGATTTTCTGCGCCTTCAATCTGGGAGAGGAGCCGGCCGAGGTGCCGCTCCCCCAAGGCGCATGGGCCCCGATCGGCACCGATCTGGGCACGGTGACAAAGGCCGAGAATGGGCTGATCCATCTCGGACCATGGCAAAGTTGTCTGGCGCTGAAGCGTCGGACCGACTGAGACGGGCAGGGAGGACACCCATGGCGGAGCTGAAACTCAAGGACGTGGCCAAGACCTATGGCGGGTCGGTCGAGGTCCTCAAGAACATTGATCTGGAGATCGGCAAGGGCGAACTCGTCGTCTTCGTCGGGCCCTCGGGCTGCGGCAAGTCCACGCTCCTGCGGATGATCGCCGGACTTGAGGAAATCTCTGGCGGCACGCTGGAGATCGACGGGCAGGTCGTAAACGACGTGCCGCCCGCGCAGCGCGGCATCGCCATGGTGTTCCAGTCCTACGCGCTCTACCCGCACATGACGGTGCGCGACAACATGGCCTTCGCGCTGAAGCTCGCCAAGAAGTCGAAGGAGGAGATCGACGCCGCGATCTCCAACGCCGCCCGCATTCTCCAGCTCGAGCCGTATCTCGACCGCCTGCCCAAGGCGCTCTCGGGCGGCCAGCGGCAGCGGGTCGCCATCGGCCGCTCGATTGTGCGCGACCCAAAGGTCTATCTCTTCGATGAGCCGCTCTCCAACCTCGACGCGGCGCTGCGCGTCGCCACGAGGATCGAAATTGCCCAGCTCAAGGAGTCGATGCCCGACAGCACGATGATCTACGTCACCCACGACCAGGTCGAGGCGATGACGCTGGCGACCCGGATCGTGGTTCTGGCCAACAAGGGCATCGCCCAGGTCGGCACGCCGCTCGAACTTTACGAGCGGCCCGAGAACGAGTTCGTGGCGCAGTTCATCGGTTCGCCGGCGATGAACCTGCTGCCGGGCCGGATCACCGGCACCGGCGCGCAGACCACGGTGACGCTTGATGGCGGCGGCACCGCGCTTTCGGCGGTGCCGACGACCGAGGCCGACATGGGCAAGGTCGTGAAGCTGGGCGCGCGGCCCGAGGATCTGATCGAGACCACGGATGCGGGCGGGGCCCATATCTTCGAGGGCCGCGTCGATTTCACCGAGTCGCTGGGCGAGGTGACGATCCTGTATTTCGAGAAGGTGAACGGCGCCGATCCGGTGATCGCCAAGCTGCCGGGCATCCATTCCGACCTGCGTGGCCGCAATGTGCGTCTCTCGGCGGCGCCAGAGAAGGTGCAGGTCTTCCACGAGGGGCGCTCGCTCTACTACCGGTGAGCCGGGCGGGCCGACCCCGGCATCGGCGAGCGGAGGCGCACCGGTGCCGGGGTCGGCCTTCAAGGCCTCATCGGTTCAGGAACGCGCCGCGCGGTTTGCCCCGCGGCTGGCCGTGCCGGCCCGAAGGTTCAGATAATTGCCCCCGAGGATCAGCGCGGCGCCCAGAACGACCCAGATCCCAATCGGTTCGCCGTAAGCCACGAGCCCGACCACCGCAATCACCGGAAGCCGCAGGAAATCGAACGGCATCACCAGCGTCGCCGGGGCAAGCCGCAGCGCGCTCGCGATACAGAAATGCGCCGACAGCCCCGCTGCCGCGATCAGGGCAATCCATGGCAGCGTTGCGGCGGAGGGCAGGGCGATGTCGGCGTCGAACGCGGCGCAAGCAAGGCCGAAGACGGCTTGGCTGACGGTCATCCACCCCAGGATCTCGGCGGTGCTTACCTGCACGGTAAGCTTCTTGGTCAGGATATAGGTGAAGGCGAAGCCAATGGCGCAGCCCGCGGCGGCCAAGAGGGCGGGAGAGATCGGGGCAGCGCCGGGGCGCGCCACCAGCAGGATCCCCGCGAAGCCCAGTAGCGCGGCCAGCGCCCGGGCCCGCGTCAGCCGTTCGCCGAGCAGCAGCGGCGACAGTACAAGCGCCCAGAGCGGCGCGGTGAACTCGAGCGCGAAGACCTGCGCCAGCGGCAGCGAGACGATCGCGTAGAACCACAGGTTCTGGGCCGTGAAATGTGCGAGGTTGCGCGCGAGGTGAAGATCGGGCCGGCGCAGGCCCACCGCGCCCCAGCGGCCGCGCAGGCCCAGCGTAGCAGCGACGATGGCCGCCCCGATGAGCGAACGGTAGGCCATGATCTCGAAGGTATCGAGCTCGAACGACACGGCCCGGCCCGCCACCGCCATCGAGGTGAAGGCCGCCACTGCGCCCATCATCCATGCCGCCGCAAGAAGCGCCTGCGATCCGGTGCCGTCGGTCGCGTCTTGCGTGCTCATGCTGCCCTCCCGTTCTCCCCCCGATGTGCTAGCGCAGCCCTTCGTCTTTGCCCATGCCCCGTGGCCATGCGCGGCACTCGGCCTCGGGCGCGGCACGGGGTCGAACCCGTTTGACCCGTCGGCGCGGGCGTCCTAGAAGTCGACAACACTTCCGACAGAGCGGGACACGCCTTGACCGACGCCAGCATCATCCGCCACGACTGGACCCGCGCCGAGGCGCAGGCGCTCTTCGACCAGCCGTTCAACGACCTGCTGTTCCAGGCCCAGACCGTGCATAGGCAGAACTTCGACCCCAACAAGGTCCAGCGCAGCCGGTTGTCGAACATCAAAACCGGCGGCTGTGCCGAGGATTGCGCCTATTGCAGCCAATCGGCGCGCAACGGCTCGCATCTGCCGGCCTCCAAGCTGATCGAGGTCGAGCGCGTGCTTTCGGAGGCGCGCCGCGCCAAGGAGCAGGGCTCGACCCGCTTTTGCATGGGCGCGGCCTGGCGTTCGCCCAAGGAACGCGACATGGACCAGCTCGTCGCCATGGTCGAGGGCGTGCGGGCGCTCGGCATGGAGACCTGCATGACATTGGGCATGCTCGAGGACGATCAGGTGATCCGCCTCAAGGGCGCGGGGCTCGATTACTACAACCACAACATCGACACCTCGGAGCGGTATTACCCCGAAGTGATCACCACCCGCACCTTCGCCGACCGGATCGATACGCTCAACCGCGTGCGCGAGGCGGGGATCAAGGTCTGTTCAGGCGGCATCCTCGGGATGGGCGAGACCGAGATGGACCGGATCGACATGCTGCTGGCGCTGGCCAATCTTGCCGAGCATCCCGACAGCGTGCCGATCAACCAGCTGATGCCGATGCCCGATACGCCGCTCGCGGATGCCGAGCCGGTGGACGGGATCGACTTCGTGCGGGTCATCGCTCTGGCGCGCATCCTGATGCCGAAAGCCCATCTGCGGCTCTCGGCCGGCCGCACGGCGATGAGCGAGGAGACGCAGGCGCTGTGTTTCTTTGCCGGGGCCAATTCGATCTTCTCGGGCGACGTGCTGCTGACGGCGCAGAACCCCGGCGAGGATCGCGACAGCGTCCTGTTCGGTCGGCTCGGGCTCGAGTCGATGGAGCTTGGCGAGACCGGCGCGCGATGAGTGCTGCGGCCTCACGGGGCCGCCCCGGATTTGCGCGCCACGCCGATGCGCTCGACGCGCTCGGTGCGCGCGGCCGCAGGCGCGTGCTGATGCCCCGGTTGGGGCAGGACTTTTCCTCGAACGATTATCTCGGGCTGGCGGGATCCGATCTGTTGCGCGCGGCGGCGCGCGCGGCGCTCGACCGGGGCGTGGCCACGGGATCGGGCGGCTCGCGGCTACTGCGCGGCAACGACGCAGAGCACGAGGCGCTGGAAGCCGAGGCGGCGGCCTTTTTCGACGCGCCCGCCGCACTCTACATGGGCGCGGGCTTTCCCGGCAACGTGGCGATCTTCTCGAGCCTGCCGATGCAGGGCGATCTCGTCCTCCACGACGCGCTGGTGCATGCCAGCGCGCATGACGGGATGCGTCTCGGCCGGGCCGAGACCCTGAGCTTTGCGCATAACGACGCGGATGCTGCACGCGACGCCCTGCGGGGCTGGCGCGCGGGCGGCGGCATGGGCCGGGTCTGGATCGCCTGCGAGAGCCTCTATTCCATGGAGGGCGACCTCGCGCCTCTCGAGGACCTCGCCGCCATCGCGGTGGAGGATGGCGCGGTGCTCGTCGTCGACGAGGCGCATGCGACCGGGCTTTATGGTGATCGCGGGCAGGGGCGAGCGCATGGGCTCGACCCATCCGTCGATATCGTGACGCTGCACACCTGCGGCAAGGCCCTCGGCGGCGCGGGCGGTCTGGTCTGCGCCGATCCGGTGCTGATCGACACCCTGGTCAACCGCGCCCGCAACTTCGTGTTCTCCACCGCCCCGTCACCGCTCGACGCGGCCATCATGCGCGCGGCGCTGCGGCTGATGGCCGAACGGCCCGATCTGCGTGATGCGGCATGGGACAACATCCGCCACTCTCACGACGTCGCCCGGCGCGCGGGCTTCGGGCAATTCGACACGCAGATCCTGCCGGTGATCATCGGCGAGGATGCCGAGGCGCTGGTTCTTGCGACCGCACTTCAGGCGCGGGGCCACGACGTGCGCGCGATCCGCCCGCCCACGGTGCCGCGCGGCACGGCACGGCTTCGGATCTCGATCACCCCCAATGTCGCTTCGGGCGAGATCGACGCGCTCTTTGCCGATCTGTCCAACCTTCGAAAGGCCGCCGCATGACTCCCATCATCGTCACGGGCACCGATACCGGCATCGGCAAGACGGTCGTTTCCGCCGGTCTCGTGCAGGCCCTCGGCGCGCGCTATTGGAAACCGGTGCAGTCGGGGCTGGAGGATGAGACCGACAGCGAGATCGTGGCGCGGCTTTCGGGCGGAGTTGTCCTGCCAGAGGCGGTGCGCCTGAGCCTGCCCGCGAGCCCACATATCTCCGCCGAGGCCGAGGGTCTGTGTATCGACCTCGACACACTGCGCCTGCCCGAAATCTCCGGGTCTTTGGTCGTCGAGGGGGCGGGCGGCATCATGGTGCCGCTCAATGACGAGACCACCTTTCTCGATCTCTTTGCCCGCTGGCGCGCGCCGGTGGTGCTCGTGGCGCGGACCGCGCTCGGGACGATCAACCACACGCTTCTGTCGCTCTCGGCGCTGCGCTGCGCGGGCGTTCCGGCGGGAGGCGTGATTTTCGTGGGCGAGGCTGCGCCGCGCGTGGAGCGCACGATTGCCGAGATGGGCAAAGTGGCGCATCTGGGCCGCCTGAGCCACCTTGATCCGCTGGACCCCGATACCCTGCGCGCGGGGTTCGACGCCATCGACATCACCGCGATCCGCGCCGCGATGGAGGCCGCATGACCGACGCCGCCTTCGACCGCGATCATCTCTGGCATCCCTACACCAACGTCATGGCGCCGGGGCCGACCTATGTGGTCGAGAGCGCCGAGGGCGCGTGGCTCACCCTCGATGACGGCACCCGCATGATCGACGCCATGTCGTCTTGGTGGTGCACCATCCACGGCCACCGCCACCCGGCGATCTCGCGCGCGATGCACGAGCAGATCGACCGCCTGCCGCATGTGATGTTCGGCGGGCTGACGCATGGCCCGGCGATCGAGCTGGGCCGCAGGCTGGTGGCGATGACGCCCGAGGGGCTCGAACACGTGTTCTACTGCGACAGCGGCTCGGTCGCGGTCGAGGTGGCGATGAAGATGGCAGTGCAGCATCAGCTTGCCTCCGGGCGGCCCGGCCGTGTCCGTTTCGCGACGCCGCGCGGCGGCTATCATGGCGACACATGGAAGGCGATGAGCGTCTGCGACCCGGTGAACGGAATGCATCATCTGTTCGAGGGCGCGCTCAACATCCAGTATTTCGCGCCGCGTCCGCTGGTGGCGATGGGCGACGATTGGCCCGAGGACGACGAAGCCAACGGCATCGCGGCGCTGTCGCGGCTGCTGCATGAGCATGGCGACCAGATCGCCGGGCTGATCCTCGAGCCGCTGGTGCAGGGCGCGGGCGGCATGCGCTTCTACCATCCCGAATATTTGCGCCGCGCGCGCGAGCTTTGCGACGAGTTGAGCATCCTGCTGATCTTCGACGAGATCGCCACCGGCTTTGGCCGCGTGGGCGAGATGTTCGCGGCTGATCTCGCGGGCGTGGCCCCCGACATCATGTGCTTGGGCAAGGCGCTGACTGGTGGGCACCTTTCCTTCGCCGCCGTCATGGCCTCGGGCGAGGTGGCGCGGATGATCGGCTCGGGCACGCCGGGGCTCTTCATGCACGGGCCAACTTTCATGGGCAATCCGTTGGCCTGCGCCGCCGCCTGCGCCAGCCTCGATCTGCTCGCGGATGGCGCATGGCGCGACCATGTCGCCGCCATCGCGGAGCAGATGCGAGAGGAGTTGGCCCCCGCGCGTGACCTGCCGGGCGTGGCGGAGGTGCGCGTGCTCGGGGCGATCGCGGTGATCGAGATGGAACACGAGGTCAGCGCCGATGCCGCCCACCCGATCTCTCGTGAGACCGGCGTCTGGCTGCGTCCATTCGGGCGCAACATCTACGCCATGCCGCCCTTCGTGCTGACACCGGAAGAGGTCAGCCAGGTCTGCGCCGCGATGATCCGCCTCGCAGGCGAGCTATAGCGTCATGCGGACGCGCTGGCTGGCCGGGCCGAGCGATGCGTCGGAGGTCATCGTCGCCTTTGGCGGTTGGGCCGCCGGGGCCGGGCCGCTGGCACATTTGTCGGGCGATTGTGACGTGCTGTTCTGCGACGACTGGCGCGATCTGGGGGCCGAGCTTTCCTCGCTTGAGGGCTATGCGCGGCGCTCCCTCGTCGCGTGGTCCTTCGGTGTCGCGGCCTATGCGCATTGGCAGGCCGGGCAGGCGACCGGGTTCGACCGGCGCGTCGCGCTGTGTGGCAGCCCCGTGCCGGTCGACCGCCGCCTCGGCATTCCCCCTGCGATCTTCGCGCGCACCCGCGACCGGCTCGATCGGGATACGCTCAAGCTCTTTCTCGATCGGGTCGGGGTCCCGCCGGTGGCGGATGCAGATATCGACGCCCTGCGAGATGAGCTCGACGTCGTGGAGGCGCGCGGAGTTGCGCCAGAGGTCGTCTGGAACAACGCTGTGATAGCGTCGCGTGACCACGTGTTCCCCGAGGCCAACCTGCGGCGGGCCTTCGAAGGCGTGCCCCTGCGCGTGGTCGAAGCGCCGCATTGCCCCTTCGGCCTCTGGCAGAGTTGGAACGAGGTGCTTGGATGAGCATCGCCACCGACCGCGTGGCACGTGCGTTTCGGCGGGGCCTGCCGAGCTATCACGACGAGGCGCGGGTGCAGGCGGCGAGTGCCGCGCGGCTGGCCGGGATGCTGGTCGAGGACGGGGTCGGGCCGCGGATTGCCCGCGCCTTCGAGTTCGGCAGCGGCACCGGGCTTCTGACCACCGCTCTGCGGTCGCGCTTCGCCATCGAGAGCTTCGAGACCAACGACCTGCTGCCGGAGGCGGTCGCCTATCTTCCTGCCGATCTGCGCGCCGGGTTCCGTCCCGGACCGATCGAGGACATCGCCCTCGACGGCCGGTTCGACCTGATCGCCTCGGGGGCCACGATCCAGTGGATCGCCGATCCCGCCGCGCTGCTCTCGCGGCTGGCGCGGCATCTCGCGCCGGATGGGCGATTGCTGATCGGCGGCTTCGGTCGCGGCCATTTCGCGGAGCTGGCGGCGCTGGCGGCGCCTGAGCCTTTGTTCTACGCTGATCCCGCCGACTGGCCTGCCCTGCTGCCTCGGGGGTTGGCTCTGCGGGCGGTCGAAATCCGGCGCGAGGTGTTGGGGTTCGACGACTTGCCGCAGCTCTTGCGGCACCTGCGGGCCACCGGCGTCACCGGCAACGCACGGGCGGGCTGGGGGCGGAGGGCGATGCGCGCCGCCGAGACGCGCTGGCGGGCCGAGCATCCGCGCCCCGACGGGCGGCTCGGGTTGAGCCATGTTTCGGTGCATCTCGTCATCGGTGCCACCGCTGCGGGCGGCGCATGTGCCGGGGCCGATACGCCCTAGCCCGAGAAATACAGTTCAGGGTGTTGCAGTAATGTTCGACCAAGGCAGAACCGCCTGCGCGGTCTCCTCCTGCCGGGGGTCGGCCTGCGGCGCGGGCGCGGTTTGGGTCAGGCAGATCACCTCGACCTCGGCTCCGGCGCGGCCCACCGCATGGATCGATGCGCCGCAGGTCAGCGTTTCGTCGCCGCCACGTGTTACGATGCAGATCAGTTGATCCGCATCCCCCAGAAGCTCGACGGTCGTGATCGACAGCGCCTTGTGGGCGGCATGCAGCAAGGCGCTCTCAGGCACACGTGGTGGAACGGGACCGCAGGAACGGCTCAAGGGAAGGTCACGAGCGCGAATGGGCGGCATCGCACCGTCAAAGCCACCGGCGGCATGGCTGCGATCATCGGTCCTTCCGTTTCGATTCTGCCCAAAACTCCGCCCCGCGGCATGGTTCGGGATGACTCCGCCAAGCCTGCACCGCCCGATCTTTTTGCGCCAGCGCGGCGTGGCGCTCCAATAGACGGCAGCCCGGGCGACGTTGCCCAATTTTGCGACATCGCGCCACCTGAGCGCCGCCAGAAGAGGCAAGTCGTGTCGCGTGTCGAAAATGCATTTGGCCTCGATTGCACCCGCGGCGGCTCTGGCCGAACCGTGTGCCATCCCGACCATTCGCCCGATGGGCCATGAGGGCGGGAGGGAGACGGCCACTGGACTTGGACCTCGCGGCGGCCGCCCCCCGGATGCAACACAGTTGCGGAAGTTGAGCTAGGGCGGGCAGGGCCGAGAGGCAATCCCCGCCCCGCCGCTTCCGCCAGGAGACCGACAGATGATCAGACCCTCGACTTCACTGGCCGCCTTCCTCGCGATCGGCGCGCTGAGTGCCCCCGCCATGGCGCAAGACGCATCCTGCCCGATCAAGGTGGGCGTGCTGCACTCGCTTTCGGGTACCATGGCCATCTCCGAGACCACGCTGAAGGACACGGTTCTGATGCTGGTCGAGGATCAGAACGCCAAGGGTGGCCTTCTGGGGTGCGAACTCGAGGCGGTGGTCGTCGACCCAGCCTCAGACTGGCCGCTCTTTGCCGAAAAGGCGCGCGAGCTTCTGTCGGTGCACGAGGTCGACGTGATCTTCGGCAACTGGACGAGCGTGAGCCGCAAGTCGGTGTTGCCGGTGGTCGAGGAGCTGAACGGCCTGCTGTTCTACCCGGTGCAGTACGAGGGTGAGGAGAGCTCGAAGAACGTCTTCTACACCGGCGCCGCGCCGAACCAGCAGGCGATCCCCGCGACCGACTACATGATCGAGGAGATGGGGGTCGAGAAGTTCGCGCTCCTTGGCACCGACTACGTCTATCCGCGCACCACCAACAACATCCTCGAAGCCTATCTCAAGGACCAGGGCGTCGCCGACGCCGACATCTTCGTCAACTACACCCCCTTTGGCCATTCCGACTGGTCCAAGATCGTCTCTGACGTCGTGGGCTTGGGCGCCGACGGCAAGAAGGTCGGCGTGATCTCGACCATCAACGGCGACGCCAATATCGGCTTCTACAAGGAACTCGCCGCGCAAGGCGTCTCGGCCGAGGACATCCCAGTCATCGCTTTCTCGGTGGGTGAGGAGGAGCTGTCGGGTCTCGACACCTCGAACCTCGTCGGTCACCTCGCCGCATGGAACTACTTCCAGTCCGCCGATGGCGAGGCGAACGAGGCGTTCGTCGCCAAGTGGAAGGAGAAGATGGGCGAGGAGCGGGTCACCAACGATCCGATGGAAGCCCATTACATCGGCTTCAATATGTGGGCGCAGGCGGTCGAAAAGGCCGGCAGCACCGAGGTCGATGCCGTGCGCGAGGCGATGTACGGCCAGACCTTCGAGAACCTCACCGGCTCCACCGCCGAGATGCTGCCCAACCACCACCTGACCAAGCCGGTGCTGATCGGCGAGATCACCGAAGACGGGCAGTTCGACATCCTGACCCAGACCGACCCGGTGCCCGGCGACGCCTGGACCGATTTCCTGCCCGAGAGCGCGGTGCTGACCTCGGATTGGAAGGATCTCGGCTGCGGCATGTACAACACCGAAACCGAGACCTGCGTGCAGACCAAGTCGAATTACTGACGACGCAAGGGCCGGGGCGGATTGCGCCCCGGTCACCCACGGGGGCGAACGGATGACACGGATATTCATGACGGCGCTGGCGGCGCTGTGGCTGGCTCTCGGGCCTGCCACAGCGCAGACCGGATCGGTGCAGGATCTTTTGCAGGATCAGGGCGATCTGATCGAGCAGAGCTCGCGGCGCACCATCCAACCCGCGATCGACGCCATCGTCGCGAGCGGGCTGGAGCGGGTGCAGCCGGTTCTGCAGGCTTGGCAGAACAAGGCGCTGTGGCGCGATGCCGAGGGGCGCTTTTGGCGGGTGATCGAAAGGGACGGGGCCGAAATCCTCGTCGATGTCGATACCGGTGAGGAAACCGGCCCGGCCAACACCGACGCGATGGAGCAGATCAAGCCCAACAGCGGCATCCGCGCCCTCATCGGCACGGCGCTGGTGCAGTTCCAGCTCACCGACCCCGAGCCGCGCCGCCGCCGCGAGGCGCTGGTCTCGATCACGCGCGACCCCGAGCCGGAGCTGCTCGCACCGCTGCGCGCCTCGATCGAGACCGAGGAGGACGCCGATCTGCGCGCCCGCAAGATCCGGCTGGAGCGGCTTCTGACCATGCGCTTTGGCACGGATGAGGCCGAGCGCGTCGCCGCCATCGAGGCGCTGTCGACCGATACCGCCGTCGAAGTGCGCGCCGCGCTCAACCCGCTCCTGGCCACGCGCCTTGAGGTCGTGCCCGCCGGCGCCACGCCCGAGGGCAACGTCGCGCGCGCCCTGTCGCCCGGAGGCGAGAGGCTGTCGATGGGCGCGGCCTATGCCCGGCTGGTCGAGGAGGGCCTCGCCCCGGCGCGTCCCGACAAATCCGACATCCGCGCAGCCCTCGAGGCGAACCGGGAGGCGGGCCGCGTCGGCGGCGTGCCTCTGGGCGCGCTCGGCGATCCCGCCGTCCGAGCCCGTGTCTATGACGCGCTGGCCGCCCGGGGCACCGTGCCGCCGCGCGTCGAGGATGGCGACGTCGAGGCCGCGCTCGGGGCGCATGACTTCTTCGACGTCTATGCCGAGCCGAGCAGCGCCGTCACCGACGCCGCCCGCGCGGCAATCACCTCGATCGGGCTGCGGGTCGGCGCGATGAAGGGGGTCGATATCGGCCTCGATGCGCTGAGCCTTGCCTCGATCTACTTCCTCGCCGCCATCGGCCTTGCCGTCACCTTCGGCGTGATGGGCGTCATCAACATGGCGCATGGCGAATTCATCATGATGGGGGCCTACACCGCCTATCTCGTGCAGCAGATCGTGCCGGACCGCACGCTGTCGCTCATCGTGGCCTTGCCTGCCGCCTTCGTGCTGACCTTTGCTGCGGGCGTGGCGATGGAGCGGCTGGTGATCCGGCATCTCTACCATCGCCCGCTCGAGACGCTGCTCGCAACCTTCGGCATTTCGATTGCGCTGCAGCAACTCGCCAAAATCATCTTCGGCACGCAGGCCCGCCCGCTCACCGCGCCAGACTGGCTCGGCGGCGCGTGGATCCTCAACGACGTGGTCGGGATCAGCTACATCCGCATCGCGATCTTCGTTCTGGCGCTGATGTTCCTCGGCTTCTTTCTGTTCTTGATGAAGCGCACGCGGCTCGGGCTCGAGACCCGCGCCGTAACGCAGAACCCCGGCATGGCGGGATCGGTCGGCATCGATCCGGGCCGGGTCAACATGCTGACCTTCGGGCTCGGCTCGGGCATCGCGGGCATTGCGGGCGTGGCGATCGGCCTTTATGCCAAGGTCACCTCCGAGATGGGGGCCGACTACATCGTGCAGAGCTTCATGACCGTGGTCGTCGGCGGCGTCGGTAACATCTGGGGCACCCTTGCGGGGGCCGCGATGATCGGTGGGCTGCAAAAGGGCATCGAGGTGCTCAACCCCTCGAACACGCTGGCGGCGCAGACCTACATGATCGTCGCCGTGATCATCTTCATCCAGTTCCGGCCGCGCGGCATCATCGCGCTCCGGGGCCGCGCGGCGGGAGACTGACCGCATGACCGCCCCTCACATCGCATCGGAGGCCCCATGACCGGCTCCTTTCTCAAGCGCAACCCGTCGGTCCCGATCATGCTCGGCGCGCTGCTCCTCGTCACCTTCCTCGTCTCGATCCTGTCCGAGGCGGCGGGCGGCGGGCTGTCCACCAGCTTCGTCAAGACGCTCGGCATGACGCTGTGCCTCGCGCTCGCGGCGCTCGCCATGGATCTGGTCTGGGGCTATGCGGGCATCCTGTCCTTAGGCAACATCGCCTTCTTCGCGCTGGGCGGCTACATGATCGGCATGTGGCTGATGACGGCCCGAACCGAAAACATCGTGGCCGAAAGCCTCGCGGGTTCGGTGATCCCGCCGACCCCCGCCGAGATCCGCGACGCGGTGGGCGGACAGATCTTCGGCGTCGTCGGCTCGTCCGATTTCCCGCTGATCTGGAGCCTGTCGGGCAGCCTCTGGGCGCAGCTCGCGCTCGTGGTGCTGGTGCCGTCGCTCTTGGCGCTGGTCTTCGGCTGGCTGGCGTTCCGCAGCCGGGTCACCGGCGTCTACCTGTCGATCCTGACGCAGGCGATGACGCTGGCGCTGGCGCTCTACCTGTTCCAGAACGACAGTGGGCTGCGCGGCAACAACGGGTTGTCGGGGCTGCAAAACCTGCCGGGGCAGGGCGACGTGCCGCAGGCGCAGGTCGCGCTGTGGTTCCTTTGGGGCTCTGCCGTGGCGCTCGGCTTGGGCTACGTGCTCTGCGCCTGGGTGGTGTCGGGCAAGTTCGGCGCGATCCTGCGCGGCATCCGCGACAACGAGGCGCGGGTGCGCTTCCTCGGCTACCCGGTCGAGGGGTTCAAGCTCGCTATCTTCACGCTGTCGGCGGCGATCACCGGCATCGCGGGCGCGCTCTATTATCCGCAGGCAGGGATCGTGAACCCCGCCGAGATGATGCCCATCGCCTCGATCTACCTCGCGGTCTGGGTGGCGATCGGCGGGCGGGGCCGGCTCTACGGCGCGGTGATCGGCGCCATCGTGGTGAGCCTGGTGTCCTCCTTCTTCACCTCCGGCCAGCTGCCGGATCTGGACCTCGGTCCGCTGCGCATCGTCTGGGTCGACTGGTGGCTGGTGATCCTCGGCCTCAGCTTCGTGGCGGTGACGCTGTTCGCGCCGCGCGGGCTTGGCGGTCTGGTCGATCTGTGGACCCACCGCCGCCGGCCTTCGCGTCACGGCGTCGATCTCGGCCCAGACCGGGGATCGTTCCGCGAAGAGGAGGCAGAGGCATGAGCACGCTTCTTGAGGTGTCCGGCGTCTCGGTGAGCTTCGATGGCTTTCGTGCCATCAACAACCTGTCGTTCCGCATGGGCGCGGCCGAGCTGCGCGCGGTAATCGGGCCCAACGGCGCGGGCAAGACCACCTTCATGGACATCGTCACCGGCAAGACCCGCCCCGACAAGGGCACGATCCGCTGGGGCGAAAAGGGGCTGTCGCTCCTTGGTTTGTCGGAGGCGCGCATCGCCCGTGAAGGGGTGGGGCGCAAGTTCCAGAAGCCCACGGTGTTCGAGGACCAGACGGTGCAGTCGAACCTCATCGTGTCGCTCAAGAACCGGCGCGGGCCGTTCGCCGCGCTGTTCTACCGCCCCGGCCAGGGCGACATCGCCCGCGTCGAGGCGCTGGCCGAAAAGATCGGCCTCACCGCGCACCTGGCGCGCAAGGCGGGCGAGCTCAGCCATGGCCAGAAGCAATGGCTCGAGATCGGCATGCTGCTGGCGCAGGAGCCGCGGCTCTTGCTGGTGGACGAGCCCGCCGCGGGCATGACGCTCGAAGA
The DNA here is from genome assembly GCF_047631075.1 of Limimaricola cinnabarinus. NCBI lineage: Bacteria > Pseudomonadati > Pseudomonadota > Alphaproteobacteria > Rhodobacterales > Paracoccaceae > Limimaricola > Limimaricola cinnabarinus. Next base: position 5,245 of record NZ_JBLHYX010000014.1, on the reverse strand, counting down.
GCGTGAGAAGACCACCGACATCCTCGTCGAGGCCGCGAAGACCCGCGCCGTGGTGGTGGTCGAGCACGACATGGAGTTCGTGCGACGGCTGAACTGCCGCGTGACGGTGCTGCACGAGGGATCGGTTCTGGCCGAGGGCAGTCTCGATCACGTGACCTCCAACCCCGACGTCATCGACGTCTACCTGGGACGATAGACATGCTCGACGTGACCGATCTCGACCTCCACTACGGCCATAGCCAGATCCTCGATGGCGTGTCGATGACCGCGCGGGCGGGCGAGGTGACCTGCGTGATGGGCACCAACGGCGTCGGCAAGACCAGCCTGCTCAAGGCGCTGTCGGGGCGTCACCCGGCAAGCAGGGGCCGCATGACCCTCGATGGCGATGACATCGGAGGGATGTCCGCCCATGGCAAGGCGCGGGCAGGCGTGGGCTATGTGCCGCAGGGGCGCGAGGTGTTCCCGCTGCTTACGGTGCGCGAGAACCTAGAGACCGCCTTTGCCGGACTGCCGCGCGCCGAGCGGAAGGTGCCCGACGACATCTTCGATCTGTTTCCCGTGCTGCACCAGATGCAGCACCGGCGCGGCGGCGACCTTTCCGGCGGCCAGCAGCAGCAGCTTTCGATCGCCCGCGCGCTGATCCTCAAGCCGCGCCTTTTGCTGCTCGACGAGCCGACCGAGGGCATCCAGCCCAACATCATCCAGCAGATCGGCCGCGTCATTTCCAAGCTGCGCGACCGGGGCGACATGGCGATCGTGCTGGTCGAGCAGTATTTCGACTTCGCCTACGAGCTCGCCGACAGCTTCGTCGTGATGCGGCGGGGGCGAGTGACCCTTACCGGCACCCGCGACGGGGTGAGCCGCGACGAGCTGCTGCGCGGCGTCTCGGTCTGAGTCGGGCGGGGCCGTTACGGCCCTGCCCACGAGATGCGGACAGGCATCCTCATCCGAGGCCCGGTCAATGCGCCTTGGACTTGGCAGGCAACAGCGACAGGACCGCCACGAGCACCGCGCCCACTGCGAGGCCGAACAGGCCCATCAACGTCGCACCGGTCAGCCAGCCCAGCGCCTCGGGCAGGACCGGCACGTGATGCATGACGTATTCCTTGGCCCCCTCGACCGCGTGTTCGGGAAGGGCGATGTGATAGTTCTCGAGCCCGTGGATCAGGATCCCGCCGCTCACCCACAGCATTGCCGCCGTGCCGACAATCGACAGAAGGTCGAGCACATAGGGCATGCCCTTGACCAGCAGCCGCCCGAAGGCCGGAACGAACCCGTCCGGGCCGCGCGCCGCCAGCGCCGCGCCCACATCGTCGGCCTTCACGATGATCGCCACGGCGCCGTAGACGAGGAAGGTAATGAACACGCCGACGACCCCGAGCACGAGAGCCTGGGTAACAAAGGGCTGGCCCGCCACGGTCGACAGCGTCAACGCCATGATCTCTGCCGACAGGATGAAATCCGTGCGGATTGCGCCCTTGACGGTGCTCTCCTCGTCGAGCGGTGCCGCCTTGGCCGCACCGTGCCCGTGCCCCAGAAAGACCTCGGCTACCTTTTCGGCGCCTTCATAGGCGAGATAGAGCCCACCCAGCATCAAAAGCGGCGTGATGGCCCAAGGTGCCAGAAAGCTCAGCGCGAGGGCCGCCGGCAGCAGCACCAGCAGCTTGTTGCGCAGCGAGCCGATGCCGATCTTGCGGATGATCGGCAGCTCCCGGTCGGCCATGAAGCCCAGAACGTATTTGGGGGTGACGGCGGCGTCGTCGATGACGATGCCCATGGACTTGCTGCCCGCCTTCACGGTGGCTGCGGCCACGTCATCGAGCGACGCCGCAGCGATTCGGGCGATCAGGGCGACGTCGTCGAGAAGAGCGAATATTCCGGAACTCATGGGCCTGCCAATGCTGTGGGACGGTTGAACTTGCGTCGGGTGTATCGACTTCCAACGAGCCATGCATCGAATGGGTCGCTATTGGGACGAAGTTTCTGTCACGAGGCAGTCTGAACCTGCGCCATGAGGAACCTCGGGCATCGCTCGCGAGCGCCATGCTTTGCTCAGAACTTCAGAACTGTGGAAGGGATCGCGCGGTCCGGTTGGGTAGCCCGCGCCGATGTTGCCGAAGTGCTGCGGCCTTCCCTGACCGGAAGAGGGTGGCGAACGCCCGCGCCGGGCTTGCCGCGCAGAAACTCGTCATGATCCGGCACTCCCCGGGGATCGCGGGCGAGGTCAGGCGACCCTGCGCAGGAATCGCCGGAGCCGCTCGTCGCGCGGCGCGTCGAGAACCTCGCTCGGCGGGCCCTGCTCGACGATGCGGCCGCCCTCCATGAAGACCACGCGGTCCGCAATTTCGCGGGCGAATTGCATCTCATGCGTCACGATCAGCATAGTCTGGCGCTGCTCGGCGACACGGCGCATGAGATCGAGCACCTCGCCGACCCATTCGGGATCGAGCGCCGAGGTCGGCTCGTCAAAGAGCATGAGCTGCGCGCCGATGGCCATGGCCCGGCCGATGCCGACGCGCTGCTGCTGCCCGCCCGAAAGCGCGGCTGGAAAGCTGTCGGCCTTTCCGGCGAGCCCGGTCTCGGCAAGCACTTCCAGCGCGCGGTGCTCCGCCTCGTCCCGCGAACGGCCCTGTACCGTGACCAGCGCCTCCATGATGTTCTCCTTCGCCGTCTTGTTGGCAAAGAGGGCGTAGTTCTGGAACACGAACGACGTGGCGCGGCGCAGCGCGAGGATGTCGCGTTTCGAAGCGCGGCCGGCATCGACCGAGACGTCGCCCACCCGGATCGTTCCGGCATCGGGCCGGTCGAGGAAGTTGAGGCATCGCAGCAGCGTCGACTTGCCGGTGCCGGAGGGGCCGATCACGACGACCCGCTCGCCCTCTGCGATGTTGAGGTCGATCCCGTCCAGCACCGCCGTGCCGCCGAACCTCTTGATGAGACCTTGAACCGAGATCATCGCGCATACGCCTTGTTGAGATGGGCCTCGAGCTGTTTCTGCCCTTGGTTCAGCGTCTCGACCATGATCCAGTAGATCACCGCCACCACGAGGAAAGCCTCGAAATAGAGAAAGCTGCCCGAGGCTTCCTTTTGTGTCGCGCCCATCATCTCGGTCACCCCGAGCGTGAAGGCGAGAGAGGTGCTCTTGATCATATCGATGAAGTAGTTGACCAGCGTCGGCGCGGCGATCCGTCCGGCCTGCGGCAAAACGATCCGCCGCATCATCTGGCCTTGGGTCATGCCGATGGATTGCGCGGCCTCCCACTGGCTGCGGTCGACGCCGGTGATCGCGGCGCGGATCGCCTCGGCCATGTAGGCCGAGAAATGCAGCGTCAGCCCCATGATCGCGGCCGTGACGCCGTTGATCTGCGTCAGGAACGCGAGAACCTGCGGCAAACCGTAGTAGAACAGGAACAGCTGCACCAAGAGGGGCGTGCCGCGAAAGAAACTGAGAAACAGCATCACCAGCCAATCGAGGCCCGGCACACGGATGACCCGCTCGACGGCCAGAAGCGAGGCCAGCACCAGTGCGCAGGCCATCGCCACCACCGCCATGAACAGGGTCATCGGCACGTAGCCGAGAATGACGGGCACCAGCCCCATCATGTAGTCGAGGTCGAGTGCCCGCATCGATCAGCTCACTCGACCGCGGTCGCGGAGGTGGTGATGTCGCTGTCGAACCACTTCTTCGAGATGTCGGACAGCGTGCCGTCCTCTTTGAGCGCGGTCAGTGCCGCATCGACCCGCTCGAGCATCGCGCGGTCCTCCTCGGTGTCACGGAAGGGCAGCGCGTTGCGGATCTCGGAGAACGGCTCCCCGGCCAGTTCCAGAGGCAGCGGGCTTTCGGCGATCACCTGCGCCGAGGAGACCCTGTCCATCACGAAGGCATCGACACGGCCAAGCGCGGTGTCCTGCTCAATGTTGGATTCGTAGGTGCGAATGTCGATCTCGTCCGCGAAGGGCAGATCGCGCAGGAGCTGCTCGAAATTGGAGCCGAGATTCACTGCGACGGTCCGGCCGCGCAGGTCCTCGACGCCCTCGATCTCGTCATTGCCCGCCTTGGTCACCACCTGCGCGCCGTCGATCACATAGGGCTGGGTGAAGGCGAACGCCGCCTCCCGATCGGGGGTGATGGTGATCTGGTTGGCGATCGTGTCGATCCGCCCGGCCTCGAGCGCACCGATGAGACCCGAAAACGACATCGTCTCGAACGCGATGTCGAGGCCGGCTTCCTCGCCGACAGCGTTCATCACGTCGACCTCGAAGCCCTGCAGCTCATCCTGACGCACGAAGGTGAAGGGAAAGTAGCCGCCGGACATGCCGACGCGCAGCGTGTCGTTCTCCTGCGCCATGGCGGCGCCCGACAGACCGCTGGTAGCGATGACAGCGGCAATGACCGTTTTCAGCATGGTGAAGCTCCTTGGTGTTGGACGACCCACCTGCCGTCTTGGAGCGACGAGTTCAACGTTGGTCTTGGAAATAAGAGCGCATGTCCAACTGCCGAGGCCACGATCGGAACAATATGCCCTCGCGACGCTCGTCGCACGGACCAACATTCCAGGTCGCGCCGCCCTTGCGAGGTCGACCTTGTGCGTGATCTCCGCTTCAAAGTGGTCTCGCAGATGTCGGTCATTGACGCGCTAACCAGCGTTACCGAACGCTGCCATGCTTGAATGTTTTTTTGTACCGAATGCCCGGGCCAACGCCGGAGAAGCCCCGCCAGTGGCGGTGATTTCTCTGCACTCTAACAGGGATATGGCGGAGAGACAGGGATACTACGCCTTCAGCACCAAGGTGTTGATTAGGATCGCTTTTTCGCCCTGATGTGGTCCATTTGGAGCCGTCGTCTGCTGTGTACCACATTTGCGCGTCATGGTGCTTTGGTCAAGGGCCAGTACATGTGGCAGCTACGGCTCATGTAGCGCTCTCATTGCAAGGTCGGACATGGCCGAAGCCAATTGCCACGCATGGAACAGCTCGTCGTGAAGCTTATCCAGATCGGCTACCATAGCTTCCCTTCCTTCGTCCGATTGGATGCTAAAGCCGTGGTGAAGGAAGAAGCCGTGGTTCAAACGGTTCCGTGCGGCGAGGGCTGAAGCCAGTTGGTTCGTGGTCACTTCGTCTGAATAGCCCCGTGTCTTGTGGACGCCTTCTTCGCTAATTTTGAGGCAAGGAGGCCATGATGAGCAGCAGCAAGTTCAGCGAGGAGTTCAAGCGGGACGCGGTCGCACAGATCACCGAGCGGGGC
>NZ_JBLHYX010000013.1:0-112791 GCF_047631075.1 Limimaricola cinnabarinus | reverse complement strand
ATCACCATATCGGCCCGCGGCTTCTGGAATGCCGCACAACGAGGCCTGACAGAAGACCGCACTCGATCACATGCCAAAAGGGTCAAAAACTATTTGCATCACGGGCGGCAACCACAGAAGTGTCCCGTCACGTGGTGGACTTTCACGCTGCGCTGACGGTGTAACCGGGGTGACCATCGAGGACGTCGGTTATGGTGGAGTTTGCGGACTTCAACCACGGACCGAGGGAGCCCCCGATGACCGACACGAACATGCCCCTGATCGAGCTGCTGCAAAAGCACGATGAAGGTGACTTTCTCCGCGCTGTGACCGAGGCGGTGCTCCAGACGCTGATGGAGCACGATGTCGAGGGTCTGATCGGCGCGGGCCGCTACGAGCGTGGCGACGGCCGCCAGACCTATCGCAACGGTTACCGTGATCGCGAGCTGAAGACCCGGCTCGGTGCCTTGAACCTGCGGGTGCCCAAGCTGCGGCAGGGCTCCTACTTCCCCGGCTTCCTCGAGCCACGCCGCACCTCGGAGAAGGCGCTGGTGGCGGTGATCCAAGAAGCGTGGATCGGCGGGGTCTCGACCCGGAAGGTCGATGATCTGGTGCAGGCGATGGGGTTGTCGGGGATTTCCAAGAGCACGGTGTCGAAACTCTGCAAAGACATCGATGAGCGCGTCCACGATTTCCTGGATCGCCCCCTGGCTGGTGACTGGCCCTACCTGTGGCTCGACGCCACCTATCTGAAGGTGCGTCAGGGCGGGCGTATCATCTCGGTCGCGGCCATAATCGCTATGGCCGTGAACACGGATGGACGCCGGGAGATCATCGGTCTCAGCATCGGCCCCTCGGAAGCCGAGACCTTCTGGACTGACTTCTTGCGGAGCCTGAAGAGCCGGGGCCTGGCCGGCGTAAAGTTGGTCATCTCCGACGCCCACACCGGCCTCAAGGCCGCGATCGCCCGGGTATTCGACGCGACCTGGCAACGCTGCCGCGTTCACTGGATGCGCAACGCGCTCGCCCACGTGCCGAAGGGCCAGCACACCGTAGTCGCCGCCGCGATCCGTCAGGCGTTCACCCAACCCGACCAGAAGAGTGCCATCGAAGTCTGGCGCCATGTCGCCGACCAGCTACGACCACGCTGGCCGAAGCTCGGCGCGCTCATGGACGAGAGCGAGGCCGACGTCCTTGCCTACATGGCCTTTCCGGCCCAGCACCGCACGAAGTTGCACAGCACCAACCCACTGGAGCGTCTCAACAAGGAGGTGAAGCGGCGGGCCGATGTCGTCGGCATCTTCCCAAACGAGGAGTCCATCATCCGCCTGATCGGCGCAGTGCTCTTCGAGCAGAACGACGACTGGCAGAGCCAGCATCGCTACATGCAGGTCGAAGCCTTCGCGCTCATCGATGCGGCGCAGATCGACCCGCTTCTCAGCCTATCAACACAGGCCGCCTGACCGATGATCCGCAATGACCATCCCGGAATTTACACCAGCTTGACGGACGTGACCCACTTCGTGCGACCGGGCTGCAAACATTGGGCTCAAACCACATTATGCGAGAATGGCGGTCGCAGCTCGGTGGCAGGAATGGTGCGGCTAATCAAGGCGCAAGGACGAACAGCATCCATGCCTGACCGCATATGCCGCTCTCCTGCACTCCGGCCAGACCACCGGGTCCAAACAGCCAGATTGCGCGGAGGGCCGGGTACCAGATACCCGGCCCTCCGCGCAAATCTCCAGAGGTCAACCTACTGCGTCGGAACCGATTGCGGCTCCGGTTCCTGGAGTGCCGCAAGTCCAACCAGGCAGACGGCCGTCATCAAGCTCGCGACGACGAAGAGTGCGACGAGACCCAACAGCGCGAGGACGGCTGATCCCAGAACCGCGCCGAGGCCGATAGCAGCGTTGAACAAGGCCACGTAAATAGCCGAGGCGGGCAGCGCGTCGGTTCCGGCTTCTTTGAGGATCCATGTCTGAAGACCCACAAGAACCACCGCGACCGCTCCGCCCCATGAGAACAAAAAGAGACCGGCAAGCAATGGCATGGTTGCAGAGATCGGCGATGCAAGGCCCGCGAGAGACAGGGCCGAAACGATCAGCGCACCCAGCACCAGGGTCTTTAGATATGTGTCGATAAGCGCACCGCACAGGACATTGGCGAGCAGGCCCGCCGCCCCGAATACGAAGAGTAGAACGGCGATCATGGCAGGCGCTACCTCAAGAACACCTCGCAGGTAGGGTTCGATGAAGGTGAAGGCCATGAAATGCGCTGTGATCGACAGGATCGTGACGGCGAAGATCCTCTGGAACCGGCTATTCGAGGCAATGCGCCGCAATGTACTGAGATCGACCCCTTTCTGGCCGGGCAGAGATGGTACGGTAGTCCGGATCGCAAGTGCCACAGCGAGCGAGAGGAGGGCTATGGCGAAGAAGGCTGTCTGCCATCCCGCCAGCGATCCCAAATAGCTCGCGAGTGGAACGCCCGCGACGCTCGCTGTCGAGACACCTCCGAAGATGATGGATGTGGCGAGGCCCACGTGTTTGGGCGGAACGATCTGTGCTCCCAGGGTTCCGATCATCGCCCAGAAGGCTCCGTGAGCAATCGCCCCGGCAACACGGGCGCCCATAAGAATTTCGAAGCTCGATGAGAGGCCAGAAGCTGCGGTAGAGGCTGCCAACAGCAGCATCAGGCTGATGAGAAGCGGGCGGCGGGGCAATGCGCTCAGGGTCGTGGCCGAGATGAGCGCCGCCGCCGCACCGATCCATGCATAGAGCGTGACGATGAGGCCAACGGTGGCCTCGGATTTGTCCAAGTCTGTCCCGATAGGCGTGAGAAGTCCTACAGGGGCGAGCTCAGTCGTGACGATGGCAAAGCTGCCGACACCGAGAGCGGTGACGGCGAGCCACTGCTGCCACGTCGAGGTGACGTGTTGAGTCATGTTTCGATCCTTTCGGGTTCAGGATGATCCGGAGGAGCGGCTTCAGCCGGCCTCCACTGTCTCGAAAGCCTTTTTCGCAGCAGTGATCGCGTTCATGCAGGCCGGAACGCCCGCATAGACCGAAACCTGAAGCACGATTTCGACGATCTCCTCGCGGCTCACGCCTGCGTTCATCGCGGCGCGGACGTGAAATTCGAGTTGGCCTTGCGCCGTCCCCATCGCGGCCAGCATGGCGACTGTCAGCATCTCGCGTGTTTTCAGGTCGATGCCGTCCCGTCCGACGATATCGGCGAAGGAATAGCCCAGGATCAACTCGGCGGCGTCGGGATGGAACGCATCGAGATTCTTCGTGACCTTCTCGGGCGCGCCGGCCTCCAGGCGCTCAAGGATCTCCAGCGCTTTCGGCAGTCTGTCGGGCGCGCCGGTCATGCGTCCACCCCCTTCATGCCTTCGGGCGTGTAGCGCGCTCCCGCGACGGGCAGCGCTTCGACAGCAATCTCCAGCTTCGCAACGTCATCAACTGTCAGGTTTACCTCTACCGCGCCTACATTGTCGTGTAGGTACTCGAGCCGCTTTGTTCCGGGGATTGGAACGATGTCTTGCCCCTTCGTTAAGATCCACGCGAGCGAGAGTTGCGCGGGGCTGCACCCCTTCTCAGTCGCCATGCGTGCGACTTCGTCGGCGATCCGACGGTTGGCGCCGAGCGCCTGCTCTTGGAACCGCGGAAGGTTCGCACGGAAATCCCCCTCTTCGAACTCAGCCTCCCCTTGGAATGTGCCTGTCAGGAAACCGCGCCCGAGCGGTGAATAAGGAACGAAGCCAATGCCAAGTTCTCGACAAGCGGGCAGAATTTCAGCCTCGACGTGCCGCGACCAGAGCGAGTACTCCGTCTGGACCGCCGTTACAGGGTGGACCTTGTGAGCACGGCGCAACGTCTTGGCGCTTACCTCGCATAGACCAACATGTGCGATCTTGCCTTCGGCCACGAGCTTGGAAAGGCCACCCATAGTTTCCTCGATGTCGCGCTCCTGTTCGATGCGGTGAACGTAGTAGAGGTCAATCTGATCAATCCCGAGGCGCTTCAGCGACGCTTCGCAGGCCTTGCGGGCATAGGCGGGTGAGTTGTCGACGCTGCGCTTGTACTCGCCAGGGTTCCTGACGATGCCGAACTTGGTTGCGATTTTTACTGGCGCGCTGGTCTGCTTAAGGAAATCGCCCAGCAGGCGTTCATTGTGATGAGGACCGTACATGTCAGCGGTGTCGAAGAAATCGACTCCCAGATCGGTCGCCTCGTGCAAGACCTGCATCGCCACTTCGTCGTCGCGAGGACCATAGAATTCGCTCATCCCCATGCAGCCAAGGCCGATCGCCGAGACTTGGAATTCGCGGGCGAGAGTACGTTTTTGCATGGTGTCCTCTGAAGGTTTTTCTTGTCAGGCGCATTTTGCGTATGCAGCATTATCTTGTCACTGCGGACGCGCCGTGGCTTCCCCGAAGAGTGGCGAAAGGGTTTTCAAAATCGGAAAAGGGCCGGACAAGAGATTGGTTTGGGACGATACGAGAGCGTTCCTCGCCGTGATGCGCACGGGAACTCTCAGCGCCGCATCGAACCAGTTGGGCGTGGGGCTGGCCACACTGTCGCGCCGAATCGACCGGCTGGAAGACGCCTTGGGCGTACCTTTGTTCGTGCGCCAACAATCGGGCTACCGTCTGACTGAGGACGGCGCGGAACTGGTGCCGAGCGCCGAGGCGATGGAGGTGGCCGCGCTGGCCTTGCGCAAGGGCGCGAAGGATCGGCTGGAGATCGCAGGGACAGTACGGTTGGCCACCGCCGAGAATCTTGCCACGACTCTGATCCTCCCCGAGTTGGGCCGACTGAGAGCCGCCCACCCGGCCCTGACGGTCGAGATCGTCACCGATATTGCCACGGTGAATCTACACCGCCGGGATGCCGACATCGCGTTGAGGATGGTCAAACCCGAGCGGGGGAATGTAACCCTCCAACGATTGGGAATGCTGGGTTATGGGCTTTACGGCACCGCCGAACTGGCAACCGCTCACGGGACCGCGCCCGATGCGGGGCCGTTCGATGCCGACCCGCTAATCGGATGGTGCGAGGCGCAATCCCATCTGCCCGCGGCCCAATGGATCGAACGCGTCCTGCAAGGTCGTCCGCCCGTCGTGACCACCACGTCGCTCGCCACACAACTGGCGGCTTGCAAGGCGGGCCTGGGACTGGCCGTCCTGCCCCATCTCCTTGCCCGCGACACGGAGTTGGTTTGCATCCACGGCGATCTGGGAATTGACCAATCCATCTATCTGGTCACTCAATCCGACCTAGCCTCGACACCTCGCGTGAAGGTGGTGGCCGATTTTCTGCGCGACCTCGCGCAGGCTCACAAGGATCGACTGAGCGGGCGGTAATCCGCTACAGCTTTTCCGTTTTTGGAAAACATCTTCCCTCCTTTCAGTAGAGCCCTGCGGTGATCGTTCTGCCTAGGGTAACGGTGCGCGGCATGCTGCCGTGCAGCAAAACCGAAGGAGACCACAATGCCAGCCCGCTTCATTCTGACCTCCCGATTCCCCGTAAAGCCGGGAATGGCCCAAACCCTTGCGAACGCCTTGGGCGATACGGATACCACCCGCGTCTTCGCCTCGATGGAAGGCGACGAAGTGCTGGAACTGCGCGCGATGACCGACAACGCGACGCTGGATGATCTCAACCGGACGTTCGGTCCCGAAGCCGGACGTCTGGCCGACCACCTCGTAGGCGACGTGCGTCGCGAACTTCTGAGCTTCGTCGAGGCCCCCAAATCCTGTGCAACGCCCTTGCCTGACACCCCTTACGTGCAACTGCGCCACGTAGAGGTGAAACCCGAGCAAATGGCCGCCTACCGCGCGTGGCGTAACGAGACGATCTTCGAAGTGGTGCGCGGCCACGATGCCGCCGAGATCTTCCTCGCCTATCATTCGGTGATCAGCGGTCAGCCCGGCGTGATGTTCGTCGCGGGCTTCTCCGCCGCGCCCGAAGACTACGCCGCCGCTTTCACCTCGGACGCCTATGCCGAGATCGTGCGCCAGGCGGGCGACACGTACATCACCGGCGGGACCGAGGGTCTTTACACCAAGATCTATCAAAGCCCTGCCACGCTGGCCGCGTAACCCGGGCCTATCAGGAGATACGGACATGGAACATTACATCGTCGTCGCCGACAAGTTCGCCGATTTCACTGTCAACGCGCGGACATTGACCCTGAGCCAGCTCAGGGCGCTTCTCGTCCTGCCGGGCCATCTTCTGCCCGACCGCGCCCGGCTGGTCATGGGCCAAGGCATCTCGGATGCGGAGCGGGCCGAGATCGTGGCCCTGATCGAAGCATCGGACGGTCACGCGGCACGTTGGGATATTGCCACGCTGAAGGACACACGCGCTCGCGCCACGGCGGATCTGTCTCACAAGCACCAACCCTGCAATACCCTGATCGGTCCGCCCGAAGCCGTGGGCGAAGACACGTTCCGGCTGGATCTGTGCATTGACGAGAGCTGCGAGTTGATGGGCGATCACCAGACCGGCCAGCATGTGCAAGGCATGGTTCTTGTCGAAGCTGCCCGCCAAGCCTTTCTCGCCGTTACCGAGGAATTCTTCCTCAAAGGTGCGAACCACAAATCCTATTTCGTCATCAACGGGATGAGTTCGGCCTTCCTGGGCTTCGTTTTTCCCCTGCCTGCTCATATGGATTACCGGATCGTGTCGAAGGACATCAACGAACGCCGCCAGCGGTTCGAGGTGGAAGTCGACTTGGTGCAGGGCGGCGAGGTGCGCACCCGCACGACTTTTGCCTTCACTGCCTATCCCGACGAGGTGATCGCTGCGAAGGAGGCATCCATGGCCATGCAGGCCACCGCCGCCGTCCTGGACATGTCCCACGCGACCCCCGCCTGACCCCAGTTCCCCCGGCCGCCCATGACAGCGATTGGAGAGGCGCACCATGCAGATCAGCTATGACCTCAGCCTGACGACCCAAGGCCCACTCTATCCCCCGAGCGAGGTAATGGACGAAGACGGCAACTTCATCGTAATCGGTGCGCTGAACCGGGATGCGGACGACGGGACGGTCACGACAGAATGGGGCCGCGCCATTGTAAGGGCGGACAGCCCTGTGCCCTCCTTTGGAAAACGTGCGCCATATACCATTGTCAAAGAGTTTGGCGCCGAAATGCCAGCGGCAATGGGCGAAAAGGTGCTTCACACCCTGCCTCTGCCGCTGCCCTGTACCAATTATCCGATGGTCTTCGCGCCTGCGCAGTATCCCGGCGCGAACGAGGAACAACGGCCGAGCTACGCTTTTCATGAAACGCCGATTCCGGACGCCCGTCCCGAGCATGGTCGACAACTCGGCAGCCCCGTTCGTTTGAAGGACTGGGCGAGAGCTGAAGGTCGGCTAACGGTAGCTTCAGCGCTCGGCGGTCAGGCTGCGGATTTCGACTTCGAGCTCTCGGGACTACTGCCCTGCTCGCTCTATACGATCATGACACTGAGGGAGCATGATCTGAATCCAGAGGGCCCAACCAGACCCGGGCCTTTGGGGATCCCGAACGTCCTCGTCACCGATCAAGAGGGTGACGCACGCTTCCACGCACGTTTACCAAACCCATTCCCCGAGCCTGGAACACCCGGCGCGAACCGCGTCATCAACGTCGTCGTGCTGTGGATGAGCTACCAACTCAGCCATGGCGGCGCGATCGGCCGCTACGGTTTGGGCGGGGACATCCACGCGCAACTGAAGTTGCGCGCGCCGTCCTTCCAAGACTTCCAGACCTACGCCTGACAACAGGAGAAATCACCATGCCCGTCGTTCAAATTGCCACCTTCGAGATGAAGGACCAGGAGAAAGCCGAAGAACTTTTGACCGAGATGACTGCCACCATGCATCGGGTAACCGGTATCCCGCTCGACAAGATCAGTATTTATCTGAGCGAGATTTCCCCGTCCCGCTGGGCCGATGCCGGAGTGGTGGGAAGTGCTTCAGATTTTCCTGCCAAGAGTCGCCGCAAGGCCTACGAAGAAGAGGAAACCGTGTGATGAGATATGCCTTTTTCGATGTGGACGACACGCTTGTCCGGACAAAAAGCATGTTTTCCTTTTTTCGCTACTGGTGCGAGGATTGGCTACGCGACCCCGCTCTTTTGTCGCAGTTTGAAGCGCATTTCGCGGCGGCCCATGCCGTTGGCACGCCGCGAGAAGAACTGAACCGCGACTACTACCGTTTCCTTGCCGGCGCCGATCCCCTGAAGCTCGCCGACGCGGGTGAATCTTGGGGGCGGGGTGTGATCGAAGATGAATTGTTCCATGCGCCTGCCGTCGCGCAACTGCGCGACATGGCGCGCCAGGGAATTACCCCCGTCTTCGTTTCAGGCTCCTTCGAGGAAGCGCTGGAGCCGCTCGCCCGTCATCTGGGTGTGCGCCATATTCTCGCTACCAAGATGCTGATCGGCCCCGGCGGCTTCTACAGCGGAGAAATTGACGCGCCGCAGACAATCGGAGCAGGAAAGGCCGTGGCTATAGCGACTTTCTTGTCAGAACAGGATCTGACGGCGGCGGAGTGCTGGGCCTTCGGCGACGATGTATCGGATATCCCCATGCTCGAATGCGTGGGCCATCCGGTTGCAGTCGGTTCGAATGTGGGTCTCGCCGAGGCTGCCAAGAGTCGCGGCTGGCCAACTCTCGACCTTGCGGCGTGACAATATCTGTGGACGGTAAGGACCGCGAAAGCGGTCACTGCCGCTCGAGGCGTAAGGGTGGGAGTTGCAGTTGAAGTCCGGCAAACCCTCGTTTTCCATATGCGCGTGATCCGGCGAACCGGTCGTTTGTGGGGTCTATGGGGATGACGCGACCTGATGCGGCAAGGTATTAGAGACCGCTTTGTGAAGGCCGTTCCGCAGCATTTGCGATAGGTAAAATGTCTGATCTAAGCGCGCGTACTCAAGGCCGAATGGGCGAGAAACAGCCGTTCGCCGCGCGCTGCAGGAAGGACGGCTTCTCAGGCCATGATCTGATAATCCCCTCACCATCAGTTTACCCCCAGCTTCAATGGCAGGCTCGATGACAAAGCCTTGTCATCGAGCTTGGCCTGAGCCGCGCTACGTAATGAGCCGAGCCAGAAGGAACCCGTTCGGGCCAAGGTGACAGCGGCCCTCTTTGGTCACGGCATATTGGACGTGGTCCGCCTTTAGCGCATCAGGGATGGTCACCGTGACCTCGCCGCATCCCAGGTTGAAAAGACAGAGCAAGCCGCCCGTTCGGAAACCGAGCAGAGGCTCGTCCAGATCGAGAAACTCGACTTGCATACCGCCGATGGCCGGAAGAGTTTGTCGCCATGCCAAGAGTATCCGGTAGAACGACAGCACCGAGTCCGGCGCATCTGCCTGCCGGTCCACGGCAAGATCCCGGTGTACGGGCTTGACCGGCAGCCACGTTTTCGGGGCGGTCGAGAAGCCGGCCTGCGAGGCTTCGGCCTCCCACGGCATGGGCGTGCGCGCGCCGTCGCGGCCCGGGTTTTCGGGCCAGAAGCGTAGCCCCTCGGGATCGACCAGCTCGTCAAAGGAAAGCGGCGGCACCGGCAGACCCAGCTCCTCGCCCTGATAGAGGCAGACAGACCCCGGCAGCGACAACAGCAGGGCGGCGCAGAGCTTGGCGAAGCTCTCCGGGTCGGTGGCGTGTGAGGCCCAGCGGGTGACATGGCGCGGCACGTCGTGGTTGGAGAAGGCCCATGAAGGCACGCCGTCGGGATTTAACGCGTAGTAGCGCTCGATCTGGTCGCGGAAATGCGCCGCGGTGAAGGTCGCGCCCATCATCTCGGGGTGATAGCCCATGTGCAGCCGTCCCGGCGCGGTGTAGTCGGCCAAGCGCTCGATAGGATGGTGGCTCTCACCGATCTCGCCGATCAGTACCCCACCCATGGGTTCGACTGCGGCGCGCAGCTCGGCCATTACCTCGAGCGCCTCGGGCCGGTTTTTGGAGAACTCGGGGAACTGCATGTCGTAGGTCCGCAGCGTTGGTCTCGCCATCGCACGCTCATCGAGCGGGTTGTCCCGTAGCTCGGCGTCGTGGACGTAGAAATTCGCGGTGTCGAGGCGGAAGCCGTCAACGCCGCGATTCATCCAGAAGCGCAGCGTGTCGGCGGCCCAAACCCGGACCTCCGGGTTGTGGAAGTTCAGGTCCGGTTGTTCGGTCAGAAAATTGTGGAAGTAATACTGCCGCCGCTTCGGCTCCCATTCCCACGCCGGGCCACCGAAGATCGCCTGCCAGTTGTTGGGTGGCGTGCCATCCGGCTTGCCGTCGGCCCAGACGAACCAGTCGGACTTCGGGTTGCCACGGCTTTGACGGCTCTCGGCAAAGAACGGGTGGTCGATCGCCGTGTGCGACAGCACCTGGTCGAGAATCACCCTGAGCCCGAGTCGGTGGGCCTCTGCGATCAGCGCATCGAAATCTTTGAGATTTCCGAACATCGGGTCGATGTCGCGGTGATTCGAGACGTCGTAGCCCATGTCGCGCATGGGCGACGGATAGATCGGTGACAGCCAGACCGCATCGACGCCGAGATCGGCAACATGACCGAGCCGCCGGCTGATGCCCCTGAGATCGCCTGAGCCATTGCCTGTGCTGTCCTGAAAGGACCGCGGGTAGATCTGGTACACGACCGCCTTGCGCCACCAATCATCGGCCATACCGTCTCTCCCATGCTTTCCAAATCGTTTCGAGTCGCATAGCTATGACGTAACCGCCCGCGCTTGCAATAGCCTCGCGGGCGGTGGAGGAAGATCCATGGTCACGCTCAAGGATGTCAGCCGCGAAGTCGGCGTATCGATCACCCAGGTCAGCCGCGCGCTTGCGGGCTACCCGGATGTAAAGGAAGAAACCCGTCAGCGGATCGTCGAGGCATCGGAACGGCTCGGCTATCGGCCCAACGCGCTAGCGAGGGGTCTCAAGACCGGCCGCTCGGGCATCGTCGCTATGGTGGTGCCGGGCGATTGGGCGGTCGAGGAAAGCACGGTGCTGCTCGAGATCGTCACCGGGCTGTCGACCGAGATCTCGGGGCGGGGGATGCGCTTTGTGCTGCACGTGGCGGCCCCCGGAGAGGATGTGCGCGAGGCTCATGATGAGCTGATCCGTGGGGGGGGCATCGACGGCTTCGTAGTGATTCAGCCAGCGCGTGGCGGAGCACTGATCAAGGGGCTGGCTAAGTCCGGTATCCCCTTTGTTGTCCACGGAAATCCCGGTTCGGGAGCGCACCCGCATGTCGATATCGACAACGCGGCGGTGGGCGCGGATCTGCTGTCGCGCCTGCTGGATCTGGGGCATCGCCGTGTCCTGTTCCTCAATGGTCCGAAAGGTGCGCTGTTCGCGGAGGCTCGGGACGAGGGGGTCGCATGGGCACTGGCCGGGGCAGGGCTTGGCGCGGATACGGTTCGGACGGAGCACGGGCCGATGACCGAAACGCAGGGCCGCGAGGCAACGCGTTCGGCCCTGCGCCGCCCAGATCGGCCGACCGCGATCATGGCGGGCAACGTAATGCTAGCGCGGGGTGTCTACGATGCCGCTGCCGCGATGGGGCTGCGCATCCCCCAAGATCTGTCGGTTCTTGCGCATGACGACGGGCTCAGAGGCTATGAGCCGGAGGGATTCGTGCCGGTTCTCGGCGGCACCCGGTCTCCGCTGGCTGCGGCTTGGGTGGCGCTGGCCGATGCGCTGAAGGCCCGGATCGAGCATGGTGAGGCCTCGATCGAAAATCGCATTCTTCCGCACGAATTCAATGCTGGCGGGTCCACCTCAGAGATTCAGGGTTGACGGAGCGCCATCCGAAACGTTTAAGTCCAAATCGTTTCGGGTCGCATGGCTCGACGTCTCTGGGAGGGAAATTCGCATGATCCGCCGTTTCGCGGGCGCAAGCCTGCTCGCACTCGTTTCCGCCGCGCCGCTTTCGGCGCAAGAGTTGCTCCACCCGGTCGGGGAGGGTGCCTTCAACTGGGACAGCTATCAGTCCTTCGCCGACAGCCATGACTATTCGGGCCAGTCGCTGAAGATCGCCGGCGCCAACACCGGCAACGATGCCGAGCGCTATCGCAATCTTTACGCCTATTTCGCCGAAGCCACCGGGGCCAGCGTCGAATATTCGGGCTCCGAGAGCTTCGAGCAGGACATTGTCATTGCGGCACAAGCCGGCGGCCTGCCCGACATCGCCAACTTCCCGCAGCCCGGCCTTGCCAAGGACCTTGCCAAGCAGGGCGTGCTCCAGCCGCTCGACCAGGAGGTCGCCGATTGGGTCACTGAGAACTATGCCGCCGGGTCCTCCTGGGCCGATCTGGCGACCTTCGATGGCGCTGAGGGCGATAAGAACATCTACGGCCTGTTCTTCGGCACCGACGTCAAAAGTCTCGTATGGTATTCGCCCGAACAGTTCGAGGAATCGGGTTATGAGATCCCCGAAACCCAGGAAGAGCTGAAGGCGCTCAGCGACCAGATCGTCGAGGATGGCGGCACGCCGTGGTGCATCGGGCTTGGCTCTGGCGCGGCCACCGGCTGGCCCGCGACCGATTGGGTCGAGGACATGATGCTTCGCACCGTGCCGGTCGACGTCTACGACCAGTGGGTCAACCACGAGATACCGTTCAACGACGAGCGCATTGTCGCGGCGATCGAGGAATACGGCCACTACGCGCGGACCCCCGATTACACGCCGGCTGGACCCGAGGCTGTCGCCACCACAGATTTCCGCGACGCGCCCGACGGTCTCTTCGAGTTCCCGCCCGAGTGCTACATGCACAAGCAAGCCAGCTTCATCCCGATCTTCTTTCCCGAGGACGTGGTCGTGGGCGAGGATGCGGAGTTCTTCTATTTTCCGCCCTTCGAGGCCAATGCCGATCTCGGCCGGCCGGTGCTGGGCTCGGGTGGCCTGACCACCATGACAAAGGACTCGGAGGTCGCGCGCGGCTTCATCGAGTTCCTCGAGACGCCCTTTGCGCATGAGATCATGATGAGCCAGGGCCAGTTCCTGACCCCGCATGCCGGCGCCAACCTCGACATCTACACCACCGACACGCAGCGCGCGCTTGGCGAGATCCTGACCTCGGCCACCAGCTTCCGCTTCGACGGCTCGGATCTGATGCCCGGCGAGATCGGCACCAACGCTTTCTGGACCGGCATGGTGGATTACACCACCGGCGCCGAAGCCCAGAGCGTCGCCGACAAGATCGAAGAGCGCTGGAACGCGATCCAGTGATCGCGCACCGGGGTCGCGTCCGGCCCCGGTGACCGCCGCCGTCGCGGGGCCCTCCCGCCCCGCGGCGGCGGTCCCTCGCGGCAAGGTCCGCCGCATCCATGTGACGGAAAGGCTCGCCCATGAACCCGGCGCTTCAGGGCCTCATGACCATTGTGGTCGGGGTCGGCGGTTGCTTCGCCTATTTCTATCTCTCGAACCAGTTTCTTGACCGGGTGCTCTTCCCGGCCAAGGGGCCGCACGCCTCGCGCAACATCAACCGCGCCAGCCGCATCCGACCCTGGCTGTTCCTGTTTCCGACGGCCTTCGCGCTCGGGCTCTATCTGCTCTATCCGGTGGTAGGGTCGTTCATCCGCTCGCTCTACAACCGTTCGGGCGACGAGTTCATCGGGCTTGGCAACTACACCTCGTTGATCGGATCGGGCGAGTTCCGCACGGCTTTCATGAACAATGTGCTCTGGGCGCTGGTGGTGCCTGCCGCCTCGACCATCCTCGGGCTGATCATCGCCCAGCTCACTGACAAGATCGCATGGGGCAACATCGCCAAGTCGATCATCTTCATGCCGATGGCGATCAGCTTCGTCGGCGCCTCGCTGATCTGGAAGTTCGTCTACGCCATCGACGAGGACATCGGCCTGATCAACGCGCTGCGCGACTGGGCGGGACTTGCGCCGATCGACGTGCTGCAGCTGCCGTTCTGGAACAACATCTTCCTGATGGTGATCCTGATCTGGGTGCAAACCGGTTTCGCCATGGTGATCCTCTCGGCCGCGCTGCGCGGCATTCCCGAGGAGACGATCGAGGCCGCGATCCTCGACGGGGCCAACCCGTTCCAGATCTTCATGAAGATCCAGGTGCCGCAGATCACCGGCACGATCACCGTGGTCTGGACCACGATCACCATTCTCACCCTGAAGGTCTTCGACATCGTCTACGCGATGACGGGGGGCAACTTCGACACGCAGATCCTGCCCAGCTACATGATGCAGTTCATGTTCCGCGACGACGGGCGGGCCACCGCGGTCGCCATCCTGATCATGCTCATCGTCACGCCGGTCATGATCTCCAACATCGCGCAGGCGCGCAAAGAACTGCGCTGAGGGAGGGATCATGAGCACGCATATCGCAGGCAGGAAATCGGGCCTCGTCTGGGCCACGCACATCACCGTCGCGGCTCTCGTCATCATCTGGCTTGTGCCAACCATCGGGCTTCTGGTCTCGTCATTCCGCGACCGCGACCAGATCTCCGAAAGCGGCTGGTGGAAGTCGTTTTCCTCGGTCGAACAGGCCTATCGCGGCCGGGTCGACACGGTGGCCGTCACCCGGGACGGCGATCTCTGGGTTGTCGAGGCCAGCATCTTCACCGACGAAGAGGTCTCGGGCAGCTTCCCGGACGGAAGCGGCCGCGTCACTGCCTTCGGCGACAGCGGCCGGGCGCCAGGCGAATACGAGGCCGGCACCACCGCCGAGATCGGCAAGGGCGAAACCCTCACCATGCAGAGCGACGGCAGTTACCGCTACACCTCGGCCACCGAGCCCAAGGGACGCGGCGCGCGCGTCTATTTCATTG
The DNA here is from genome assembly GCF_047631075.1 of Limimaricola cinnabarinus. NCBI lineage: Bacteria > Pseudomonadati > Pseudomonadota > Alphaproteobacteria > Rhodobacterales > Paracoccaceae > Limimaricola > Limimaricola cinnabarinus. The sequence goes on along the minus strand of NZ_JBLHYX010000013.1, from coordinate 98,021 downwards.
CCGCGACGCCGCCCGAGTTCACCTTCGCCAATTACGAGACGGTGCTGACCTCGGACAACATGGACCGCGCCTTCATCAACACGCTGACGGTGACGATCCCCGCGACGATCATCCCGATCCTGATGGCGGCCTTCGCGGCCTACGCGCTGGCCTGGATGGACTTTCGCGGTCGTGGTTTCATGATCGCGATGATCGTGGGACTTCTGGTGGTACCGTTGCAACTTGCGCTGGTGCCGATGCTGCAACTGCATAACGCGGTCGGCATCGGCCAGAGCTTTCTCGGCATTTGGCTCGCGCATGCAGCCTTCGGGCAACCGCTCGCGGTCTATCTCTTGCGCAACTACATGATCGGCCTGCCACGCGATATCATCGAGAGTGCCAAGGTCGACGGGGCCACGGATTTTCAGATCTTCATAAAGATCATCCTGCCGCTTTCTTTCCCGGCACTCGCGGCCTTCGCGATCTTCCAGTTTCTCTGGACCTGGAACGACCTGCTGATCGCCAAGGTCTTCCTGCCGTCATCGGACGAGGCCAAGGTGATGACCGTGAAGATCGCCGACGATCTCTTGGGCTCGCGCGGCGGGGACTGGGGCATCCTCGCGACGGCAGCCTTCGTTTCGATCGCGGTGCCGCTCGCGGTGTTCTTCTCCCTGCAACGCTATCTCGTGCGCGGCCTGTTGGCCGGCTCCGTGAAATAAGGAGACCAGACATGGCCGAACTCAAACTCAGGGACGTGGCCAAGACCTACGGCGGGTCGGTCGAGGTCCTGAAGAACATTGATCTCGAGATCGGCAAGGGCGAGCTGGTGGTCTTCGTCGGGCCCTCGGGCTGCGGCAAGTCCACGCTTCTGCGGATGATCGCCGGGCTCGAGGAAATCTCCAGCGGCACGCTCGAGATCGATGGTCAGGTCGTCAACGACGTGCCGCCTGCGCAGCGCGGCATCGCCATGGTGTTCCAGTCCTATGCGCTCTACCCGCACATGACGGTGCGCGACAATATGGCCTTCGCCCTGAAGCTCGCGAAGAAGTCGAAGGAGGAAATCGAGGCTGCGATCTCCAACGCCGCCCGCATCCTGCAGCTCGAACCTTATCTCGACCGCCTGCCTAAGGCGCTCTCGGGTGGTCAGCGGCAGCGGGTGGCGATCGGCCGCTCGATCGTGCGCGACCCTAAGGTCTATCTCTTCGACGAGCCGCTCTCGAACCTCGACGCGGCGCTGCGCGTCGCCACCCGGATCGAGATCGCCCAGCTCAAGGAGTCGATGCCAGACAGCACCATGATCTACGTCACGCATGATCAGGTCGAAGCGATGACACTCGCGACCCGGATCGTGGTGCTGGCCAACAAGGGCATCGCCCAGGTCGGCACCCCGCTCGAGCTTTACGAGCGGCCCGAGAACGAGTTCGTGGCGCAGTTCATCGGCAGCCCGGCGATGAACCTGCTGCCGGGCCGAATCACCGGCACCGGAGCGCAGACCACCGTGAAACTTGACGGCGGTGGCGTCGCGGTGTCGAACGCACCCTCTACCGAGGCGGATATGGGCGCCTCGGTAAATGTCGGCGTGCGCCCCGAGGACATGACCGAAGTGGAGGCGGGCGGCGACTACCTGTTCGAGGGAAAGGTCGACTTCACCGAGTCGCTGGGCGAGGTTACCATCCTCTATTTCCAAAAGGCAGGCGGCGCCGATCCGGTGATCGCCAAGCTGCCCGGTATTCACGGCGATCTGCGCGGGCGCCATGTCCACATGACCGTTGCACCCGAAAAGGTGCAGATCTTTCGCGATGGCCGCTCGCTCTACTACCGCTAATGCAATGAAGCCAGCCTGATCTCCGTCGAACCCAAGCTGGTTCTGAACTCAAGCTCGCGCGTCTTTGTATCAACGCGCGACCACGGTCCTGACGGGCCAGTCTACGACTTCAACAAGGACACGACATGCCGCTTTCGCTCGATGACAAATGGATCTGGGACAGCTGGTATGCCCATGACGGGGAGCGCTGGCACGGTTATTTCCTTCAGGCCGACAAGTCGCTCGGCGATCCGGACCTGCGGCATTTCAACGTCTCCCAAGGCCATGCCGTTTCGGACGACCTCATCAACTGGGAGCACAAGGGCACCTGCCTGAAGCCCGCGCCGACGCCGGCCTGGGACGACACCACCACATGGACTGGCTCGGTGGTCCAGGGGGCGGATGGGGTCTGGCACCTGTTCTACACCGGCGGCGGCTCGGCCGAGAAGGGTCTCTACCAGCGTATCGGCCACGCCACCTCGACCGATATGCATTCGTGGGAGCGCGTCGGCTCCGGGCTGTGCCTCGATCTGGAGGGGCCGAACGCAATCCACTACGAGGCCGAGATGCAGGTGGGCTTCTGGCCCGACCGGGCGATGCGCGACCCCTACGTGATGAAGGACTCCGACGGCGATGGCTGGCTGATGTATTTCACGGCCCGCGCACCGGGCATAGCCGAGGCCAATGCCGGCGGCGCGATCGGCTTTGCGACTTCGCCTGACCTGCACGAATGGACGCTGCAACCGCCGGTCTTCGTGGGCGATTATGGCCAGCTTGAAGTGCCGCAAGTCTTCGAGGTCGACGGGCGCTGGTACTGCCTGTTCTGTACTGCCGACATCCACTGGTCTGAAGAGCGCAAGACGAAGGCGGGTGTACCGCCGGTCACCGGCAACCACTACCTCATCGCAGAGAGCCCGCGTGGGCCATGGACTGTGGCACCGGGCTTTCTCGACGGCGACCTGCCGTGCCGCCGCTACGCGGCGCGCGTGCTGGAAACGGAAAACGGCTGGGTCATCATGGGCTTCGCCGATGGTGGCAAGGATGCTTTCGGCGGCTATGTGATGGACCCGGTGCCGCTGAAGGTCGCTGGCGACGGGCGCCTTTTCATCGAGCATGCTGGCTGAAACAGGCTCAGGCTGCCACGGCCGCGTGCGATGTATGCCGCGCGGCGATCACCTTAATAACATGACGAGGAGTAACTCGATGCAGTACCGCAGATTGGGCCGTTCCGGGCTGATGGTGTCCGAACTGGCGCTTGGGACCATGCTGTTCGGCGAGACCGGCGGTCGGGGCACCGACGAGGCGACGGCCCGTGCCATGGTCGATGCTTTTATCGAGGCAGGCGGCAACCATATCGACGTCGCCAATGTCTATGCGGGCGGCCGCTCCGAGGAGATCGTGGGTCGGGCCGCGAAGGGCCGGCGCGAGGAGCTGGTCATCGCCTCCAAGCTGCGCTGGCCAATGGGCGAGGGGATCAACGAGGTCGGCCTGTCGCGGCATCACGTCATGGCCTCGGTCGAGGCCAGCCTGCGCCGGCTAGACACCGACCGGATCGACATCCTCTACATGCATGGCTGGGACCCGCTGACCCCCCTCGAGGAGACGCTGCGCGCCTTCGACGATCTCGTGAGCGGTGGCAAGATCCGCTACATAGGCGTGTCGAACTTCAAGGCGTGGCAGGTAATGAAGGCACAGGGCATCGCCGAACGTCGCGGATTCCTGCCGCTGGTGGCGGCCCAGTACCAGTACAGCCTCGTGCTGCGCGACATAGAGCATGAGTTCCCGGACCTTCTGGAAAGCGAAGGCCTCGGGCTGGTGCCGTGGGGCCCGCTCGGAGGCGGTTTCCTGAGCGGCAAGTACACGTCGGCCGACCGAACTCCTCGCAGCGAGGGCCGTGTGGCCGAGGCCGATGCCGGTTACGAGGAAAGCTGGGAGCGCCGTGCCACCGAGCGCAACTGGGCCATCGTCGCCGAAGTGGAACGGATCGCCGCAGCGCAAGGCGCCAGCGTGCCGCAGGTCGCCCTCGCATGGCTGCTGAAGCGCCCGTCGGTCGCATCCGTGATCCTCGGAGCCCGCACGATGGAGCAGTTCGAGGACAACCTGCGCGCGGTGGCGTTGACGCTGAGCGACGGCGAGATGCAGGCCCTGAACGAGGTGTCGGCACCCGAGACGCTCTACCCTTATAGGATCGGATCTTCGGGGAAACGCTGAAGCGCTTGGCGGGGGGCGATAGCTCCGCCGCTTTCGCAGGACATCGTTCTGCGTCGCTCGCGGGCGGCGCTGTCAGGCCGCGTGCGGCCCGGCACCGGTTCCGTTGGCCGGACATGCCTTTTGTCATGAATCGGTGCGATCCGTTCCGCCGCCGAGGCTTGCCTGCGACCGTCGACACAGGCCGCCGGAGGCAGCGCAGGCAGAATGTCATCCCTAATTTGTCACTCCGCGAGAAATATTCTGCCTGAAGTGCGGGAGGCCTCTCTGCGCGCACTGGCATAGGACGGCTGATGCTTCCAAAAGGCGCCGCGCACCCAGCCCCGCATCGGCGGTCATGGGGGCTTGGAGGCTCGAAAGGGAGAACGCATGAACCAGCCGACACGATTTCTGCATGAGGGCATGAAACTGCCATTCTTGCTCATCGTTACCTGCTTTGCCGCCTGGGGCATCGCGGCCAACATGACCGACCCGCTGGTACAGGTCTTCTCCAAGATCTTCTCGATGAGCGCACTGCAGTCCTCCTTTGTGCAGTTCGCTTATTACGGTGCCTATTTCTGCTTGGCACTGCCCGCAGCCTTCATCAATCGCCGCTACTCCTACAAGACCGGGATCCTGGTGGGGCTGGGCTGTGCCATCGCGGGCGCCTTCCTGTTCTACCCGGCCAGCATTGCCATGACCTATGGCTTCTTCCTGGCGGCGCTGTTCCTTCTGGCGGGCGGGCTGTCGATCCTGGAGACGTCGGCGAACCCCTTCGTCATCGCCATGGGACCCGAAGGTAACGCTACGCGCCGGCTCAATCTCGCCCAGGCATTCAACCCGGTCGGTACCAATATTGGGGTGTTCCTTTCGGCGGCGCTGATCCTGCCCAACCTGAACACCGCCGGTGCCGAGGAGCGCGCCATGATGGGGGCGCAAGCACTGCGCGCTCTGCGCGCGCAGGAGCTGCAGGCGGTGATGATTCCCTATGTCGGATTTGCCGTCGTGCTGGTGGCGATCTGGATTGCGATCGCGCTGAGCCGCATGCCCACATCGAGCGAGCACGAACTCGAAGCAGGTCACGAAGTGCATTTCGGCGCGACGCTGAAAAGGCTTCTGCGGAACCGCCATTACAGCTTCGGCGTGGTGGCGCAGTTCTTCAACGTGGCGGCGCAGACCTGCGTCTGGACCTTCACGCTGCAATACGCGGTCGACGCGATCGGCACCGACGAGGCCGGGGCTGGATGGTACCTGCAGGCGAGCCTTCTGGTGTTTCTCATCTCGCGCTTTGCGATGGTCTGGGTGATGGGCTTCATTCGTCCGGCACTGCTTCTGGCGGGGCTGGCACTGGCCGGGGCAGGGCTCGCGCTTTATGCCGCGCTGGTGCCGGGACTTTCTGGACTCTGGGCCGTGGTGATGATCTCGGCCTGCCTGTCGCTGATGTTCCCGACCATCTACGGCATCGCGCTTGAGGGGCTGGGCGAGGATACCAAGTTTGGCTCGGCTGGCCTTGTGATGGCGATCCTCGGCGGCGCGCTGCTGCCACTGGTGCAAGGCGCAGTGATCGACGCCGCAGGTGCGGCCTTCTCCTACGTGGTGCCGGCGGCGGCATTTCTGGTCGTCATGGGCTACGGGCTGTTCGACCTTGCTGCAGCGCCGCGCAGAGCGGCGCACCAAGCGCCCTGACCGGGTTCGCGACCGTCGGTGGTCTTCAGGGGCGGCTCCGTCAGCGTGGAGCCGCCCCTTTGCTATAGGCTGGCAGCACGCTCCCAGGATTGATCACACAATGTATTTCTCTGCCGAACGTGCTGCGTAGGCGAGGAAGTGTAGATGCCGATCAGCAGGCTTGAACCGAGATTGGCGACCTCGACCATAGCCCAGCAGGCGACTGATGTGCGACGCCCTTCAGGGCAGCACCAAATGCAAGGCCGCGCTAATGGTCACGAAGGACAGGGCGGTCATGGCGAACATCGCCAATGCAGCGTTCCGCTCCTGTCCGAAGCGCTGTGCGAGAATGGGATAAATCCCCATGGCAGGCATGGCCGCCAAGATGATGGCGGCAGCTTGCAGCCGTGCGTTGCCCACCCCCAGCCCGGCGGCAGACATCGCGACGAGCCCGGCGCCGACGGCGACGGGGTGCAACAGCAGTTTTCCCATGACGACAGGGAGCACGGAGGCGTTCAACGCGTTCAGCGGTAGGGTGGCGAGGGTGCCGCCGATCACTGCCAGCGACAGGGCCGCGCTGGCGTTCGCCAAGATCTCGACAGGGCGATCGACGAGGACCGGCGGGGTCAGGTCGAGGCTCGACACCCCGAGGCCAAGTACCAGCGCGAGGACAATCGGATTGCGCAGCAGCCGTCCACCGATGAGCAGCGCCAGCCGGCGGCCCGAGACAGTGGCCGCGCGCGACCGCTCGGCCATGATCAACACGAGCGGAATCATGACCAGGTTTTCGATGATCATGTTCATGGCGAGCGCCGTCGAGGCCACGGATGGTAGGGCCATGAGCAGGACCGGATAGCCGATGAAGCCGCTGTTGGCACAGGACATGCCCATCGCTTGGAAAGTGCTCGCCTGCGCAGACTGACCACTGCGCCGCACCCACCAATACCCGGCAACGAAGACGAACAACGACCCGCCGAGCACGGCGGCAAGATAGCCCGGATTGGCGATCTCAGAGAGAGGGCGAGACGAGACAGCTTGAAAGATCAGCGCGGGCAGCGCGAAGCCCAGCACGAACTTTCCCAGCGCCCCCATGTCGGCCGGGGCGAGAGCGCCTATCCGCACCGAGAGGTATCCGAGGCCGATCAACACGAAGATCACGCCAGTTATTGGGAGAATGTCGAGCATGGACCTCTCTTGCACCATCCGGTTCCGCGGGACGGGCGTGACCCGTCGGCTGGGGTGCCGACTCGCGACTGACCTCGGCGGGACCTTTTATGCAGGAGAGCCATAGGGCAAGGGCTCGCGTATCACTGTCGTGTTCAAGGATGGATTTAGTCCGACCCAACACAGCCTCTCACTTAGTGTGCTATCGACAATGATTTGGTCTTACTCCGCTTGTTTAGATTTTGACGTGTGGAAGCGTCTGGAATTCGGCTATGCCGATGCGGGGGACCGAAAGGACTTGCGATGCGAGATCTGACGCTGCGCCAGGTGGAGGTGGTGCGCGCGGTAATGTTGACCGGGACAATCAATGGCGCTGCGACCCTGCTTGGCGTATCGGCACCGGGCATCAGCCGATTAGTGAAACATACCGAGGAGTCGCTGGGCCTACGGCTTTTTGAGCGCAAAGGCGGCTTGTTCGTCCCATCGGTCGAAGCCAGCGCGATTTTTGACCAGATCGGGCGTGTCTATAAGAACGTCGAAAATCTAAGCCTTGCCATAGCCTCGTTGCAGCGGGGCGAGGACGCGCGGCTGTCCTTCGCCTCGGCGCCTTCCATTGCGCAGTTCGTTGCCGCGCGCGCCATCCGACGAATACGCAAACGATGGCCCGATCTCTACATCGATCTCAACATCCTCAAGATCGAGGAAACGCTCGACTATCTGCTCCTCGAACGCGGTGAGTTCGTAATGATGAGCTACCCCGTCGAGAACCCTGCGATTGAGAACGAAGCGATTGCCACTGGCCAACTCGTCGCAGTGGTGCCTGACGATCACCCACTGGCGCAGAGGTCCAGCGTTTCTGTGCATGATCTCGTACGCGAGGAAGTGATCGGCATCGATCCCGACGACCCCTACGGCGCGATCCTGATGCAACCCTTTACCAATGCGGGTCTGACACTGACCCATGCCATGCGCGGCCGCTTCGCCCAGACCGTCATCAGCCTCGTGCGCCATGGGCTGGGGGTGGCTCTGATCGACGAGTTCTCGGTGGCCGAGGTCTACATGCCCGGGCTAACCCGGCTGCCGCTCGATGAGCCGAGCGCGATCACCGCCTATGCCTGCTGGAAGAAAGGCCGGGTTCTTTCGGGTTTTGCCGAGCGCGCGATCGATGATCTGCGGCACGAACTCAATCGCGCCGTGACCCTGCGAGAGTGGCAGCGTCGGCCCGAAGCCAATTAACATCAGGTTAATGATGGAGCATCATAGGCATTTGACGTTACGGCCTGATGCGCGCAGTGTCTGGCTGTGATCGGGCAGGGGAGTGCCCGCCTGCAGCATCATCTCCAGGGAGGATATCATGAAGTCGATCTTCATCGGAGCGCTTGCCGCGCTCGCCGCCACCGCCGCGCCGGCGTTGGCCGAATACCCCGAAAAAGAAATTCAAGGCATCATCCAGTGGGGGGCCGGCGGCTCTACCGACACGGTGATGCGCGCGGTGACGCCGCATGCTGAGGAGGTGCTCGGCGGTAAGGTGATCATGCAGAACATGACCGGTGGCGTTGGTGCCATCGCGGTCAAGTTCGCCTCGGCACAGGACGCCGATGGCTATACCCTCCTGATGGGCGCGGAGAACCCGCTGCTCTACAAGGTCATGGGACTCGGCGATACGGATTACTCCAGTTTCGTGCCGATCAACGTGCTGGCGCGTGGTCTGCCGATCCTCGTGGCCAACAACGACGCGCCCTTTGACACGCTCGAAGAGATGGTTGCCTACATCCAGGAGAATCCGAACGAGGTTAAGTTCGGCTCGACCGGTCCCGGCGGCCTGCCCTCTGTGGTCACCGCGATGCTGCAAACCGAGATCGAACTGCCGGTGACGGCGGTGCCTTATGACGGCGATGGCCCCGCGCTCACCGCGCTGCAGGGCGGCGCGATCGACGTGATGCCCGCCGTGCTCGGCGCGTCGATCGAGGCGATCAAAGCTGGCCGGATCAAGCCGCTGGCGCTGATCGACACCGAGGCCCACGAAGCCCTGCCTGACGTGCCGCCGATCACCGAAGCCTACCCGGCTTTTGAGACCTATCTGCCTTGGGGACCGTTCTTCGGCGTCTTCGTCAAGGAAGGCACACCCGATGACGTGGTTGCCAAGCTCAGCGAGGCCTATGCGGCCGGCGTCGAGAACGCCGATTTCCAGCAGCTGATGGATGACCGCGGCTTCGAGGTGATGAACATCTCCGGCGACGAAGCGCAGGCCTTCCTCGACAAGTGGCAGTCCGTCACCAGCTGGCTGGTCCATGATGCGGGCATCGCCAAGAATTCTCCCGAAGAGTTCGGCATTCCGCGCCCCGAGTAAGCGCAAACGACCGGCTGCCGCCGCGCACCGCGTGGCGGCGGCCTACCGATTTTCCGACCATGGCACTGTCAGGGAGGACACATCCATGCATGACCCGAACAAGAAAATGCCCGGAGAGACCGCCTTTGCGGTGTTTCTGGTCGGTTTGAGCGGCTTCCTGCTCTGGCAGGCCTGGGGGATCGCAGGCTTCGAGGCGCTGTCCTCGCCCGGCGCCTTCCCCATGGCGGTGACCTTCATCATGCTGGTGTCCTCGGGGGTAATTCTGTTCAGGACACTTCGCCTGACCGACCGTGCGCCGCTGCGCTTCTTCACTGATATCACGCCGCCCGTCATCCTGATCATGTTCGCGATGATGCTGGGCTACGCGCTGCTGCTGAAGCCGCTCGGTTTCCTGCCGACCTCGCTCGTGTTCCTGACGCTCTCGGTCTACGGCCTGCGCAAGCGTGGCCTCGCATGGAGCTTCGGCATCTCGCTGTTCTCGCTGGCGCTGGTCTACCTGATCTTCCGCATCGTCTTCACCGTGTTGATGCCGTCGGGCATCGTGCCTGAGGGCGAGATCCTGGCCTGGCTGGGCGGTCTGTTCTCGGGGGAGGACGCGCAATGATCGAAGCGCTGCAATATTTCACCATCGCCTGGTTTGATCCGAAGCTTCTGGGTCTCGTGGCCTTGGGCACCTTCGCGGGCATCTACGTGGGTGCGATCCCAGGACTCTCGGTCACCATGGCGGTGTCGATCCTGATCTCCTTCACTTTCGCTTGGGATGTCTACCCGGCGCTGTGCCTGATGGTCGGCATCTACATGGGCGGGGTCTATGGCGGCTCGCGCACCGCGATCCTGCTCAACATCCCGGGCGCGCCCTCAGCCATTGCAACCGCGCTCGACGGCTATCCGCTGGCGCAGAAGGGGCAGGCGGGTGAGGCGATCGGCCTGTCGACCGTCATGTCCTTCGTCGGCGGCTTCATCGGCATCGGCGTGCTGGCAGTGGCCGCGCCCTTCGTGTCCGAGTTCGCGCTGACCTTTCAGCCGCGCGACTACATGCTGCTGGCGATCCTGGGCATCCTGCTCGTTGGCTCGCTCTCGGGCGAGAGCCTGCTTAAGGGCGTCTTCGCGGGTAGCCTCGGTTTGCTGATCGGGGCGGTCGGGCTCGATCCGCTCACCGCGCAGGAGCGCTTCACCTTCGGGGTGGTCGAGCTGTGGGGCGGCATTTCTTTCATCGCCGTGATGATCGGCCTGTTCGGCGTCTCCGAGGCGCTGACGCAGCTGCACCATATCGAGAAAGCCGCGATCAAACAGACCATCGGTCGCATCGTGCCGAGCTGGGGCGCGATCTGGAAGTTCCTGCCGCTCTCGGTGCAGACCTCCTCGATCGGCGTCATCATCGGCGCGTTGCCCGGAACGGGTGGAGATATCGCGGCACTGATGGCCTATGACCATGCCAAGCGGGTTACCAAGAACCCGAAGGTGCCGTTCGGCGAGGGCGCGCATGAGGGGCTGGTCGCGCCTGAAACCGCCAACAATGCCGCGGTGGGCGGTGCCTTCATCCCGATGCTGACGCTGGGCATTCCCGGCGACGCGGTGACCGCAATCATCATTGGCGCGCTCTTCATCCACGGGCTGAACCCGGGACCGATGCTGATGATCGAGCAGCCGCAGATGTTCTGGTTCATCACCGGGGCATTGGTGCTGGCCAATATCTTCATGCTGATCTTCGGGCTCACCGGCATCCGGCTCTTCACCAAGATCGTCGAGATGCCGCGCGCGGTGCTGATCCCGCTGATCCTGCTTCTATCGATCGTCGGCGCCTATGCCGTGAACAACTCGATCACCGATGTCTACTGGATGCTGCTCTTCGGCGCCTTCGGCTATCTGCTCAAGACCTATGGCTACCAGGTCGGCCCGGTGATCCTCGGCGTGATCCTGAGCCGGCTGATCGACGAGAACTGGCGCCGTGCGATTATCTCCGACCAGGAGAGCCTCGGCCTGCTGCTCCGCGGTATCGTCACCAGCCCGCTGTCGCTGGTCCTGCTGCTCGCGGTCCTGTTCATCTTCTTCAGCCAGACCCCGATCTGGACCGGTTGGCGCGCGCGCCGGGCGGCGCTGCGTGCCAGCGGCGACGGGATCTGATCCATGCAAGGCGACATCACCATGACCACCGACACTCCGACACTTCGTCTCGGCCTGATCGGCGACAACATCCGTGCTTCGCGCTCGCCGCTGCTGCACCGCATCGCCGGCGAGATGCTGGGCCGGCCCACGACCTATGACAGCCTGATACCTGCCGATCTGGGCCAGGATTTCCACGCGGTCTTTGCCGAATGCGCCCGCAGCTACCGCGGCATCAACGTGACCTATCCCTACAAGGAGGTCGCGGCGCGCAAGGTGACGGTCGAGGATCCGCTGGTTCGCGGCATCGGTGCGGTCAACACGGTGCTGTTCGAGCCGGAGGGGCCCAAGGGCCACAATACCGACTATACCGGTTTCAAGGCGGCCTATGCCCGCGTCCGGGGCGACACCCGCCCCGGCACGGTGCTGATGATCGGTACCGGCGGAGTGGGCCGGGCCGTGGCCTTCGGCCTTGCTGGCCTCGGCGCGACGGTGCTGAGGCTAGTAGACCGTGACCGCGGCAAGGCCGAGGTTCTGGCAGGCGAGCTGCGCGCCGCAGCGCCGGGCATGGCCGTCGAGGTGCATGACGATGCGGAACAGGCGAGCCACGGCGCCCACGGGCTGATCAATTGCACGCCTCTGGGCATGGAGGGATACCCGGGGACACCGCTGCCGCGCCAAGCCATGGCGGGCGCATCCTGGGCCTTCGACGCGGTCTATACGCCGGAGCATACGCAGTTTCTTACATGCGCGGCCGCCGAGGGCCTGCAAATCATTTCCGGCTGGGAGCTCTACTTCTACCAGGGCGTCCACGCCTCGCGGCTCTTTACCGGCCGCAGTCTCGACGAGGACGCATTGCGCGCTCGTCTCAGGGAGGACTGAACATGCGCCGCTCCATCGCCACCGTCTCCGTACCGGGAAACCTGCGCGAGAAGCTCGAAGCCATCGCCGCTGCCGGCTTCGACGGCATCGAGATCTTTGAGCAGGACTTTATTGCCGAAGCCGGTACGCCCGCCGAGATCGGAGCGATGATCCGCGACCACGGGCTGTCAATCGAGATCTTCCAGCCGTTCCGCGATTTCGAGGGGCTGACTGGCGCCCGCCGCATCAAGGCATTCGACCGGGCCGAGCGCAAGTTCGACCTGATGCAGGAGCTGGGCACCGATCTGGTGCTGGTCTGCTCTTCTGTAGCCGAGGATGCAGTGGGCGGCATCGACCGCGCCGCCGATGACTTCCGTGAACTCGGGCAGCGCGCCGCAGAGCGCGGGCTGCGCGTGGGCTACGAGGCGCTGGCCTGGGGGCGGCATGTCAACGATCATCGCGATGCCTGGGAGGTGGTGCGCCGCGCCGACCATCCCAATGTCGGGCTGATCCTTGACAGCTTCCACACGCTGGGCCGCAAGCTCGACCCGGAGACGATCAGGCGCATCCCGGGCGACCGGATTTTCTTTGTACAGCTCGCCGATGCGCCGTTGATCGAAATGGATCTGCTCTACTGGTCGCGCCACTACCGAAACATGCCTGGCGAAGGTGATCTCGACGTCAATGCATTCATGCGTGCGGTGATGGCGACAGGCTACACGGGACCGGTCAGCCTTGAGATTTTCAACGACCAGTTTCGCGGCGGTCGCCCCGAGACAGTTGCTCGCGACGGCCACCGCTCGCTCACACATCTGATGGACCGGGTTCGGCGGCAGGAGCCGGGACTGAAACTCGATCTGCCTGAGATGCCCGATCGGATCACCACGACCGGCGTGGAGTTCATCGAGTTCGCAACTAGCGCCACGGAAAGCGACAAGCTCTCCCGGCAGCTTCGGTCGCTGGGGTTCGCGTTGATCGGACAGCACCGCAGCAAATCCGTCTCACTGTGGCAGCAGGGCGAGATCCGGGTCGTGATCAACACCGAGACCCGCGGCTTTGCCCATGACGCCTACGTGACGCATGGCACCAGCATCTGCGACATCGGGATCGGCGTGTCGGATGCCACCGCCACGCAGGCCCGGGCCGAGGCGCTCGGCGCCAACCCGTTTCACCAGCCGGTCGGCCCGGGCGAAACCGACATCCCCGCGATCCGCGGGGTAGGCGGCTCGGTCATGCATTTCATTGACGAGACCTCGGATCTCGCCGGAGTTTGGGAGCGGGACTTCGTGCCGGTTTCCGAAGGCACCGACCTCGCTGGCGCTGGCCTGACGCGAATTGACCATCTCGCCGAGACGATGGCCTATGACGAGATGCTCAGCTGGACCCTGTTCTACACTTCGATCTTCGACATGGCGAAGGCGCCGATGGTCGATGTCGTCGATCCTGACGGGCTGGTGCGAAGCCAGGCGGTCGAGGCGCCCGACAGCGCGCTGCGCATCACCCTGAACGGCGCCGAGACGCACCGCACCTTCGCAGGTCGCTTCCTTGCCGACAGCTTCAACTCGGCCGTTCAGCACATTGCTTTCGCCTGCGACGACATCCTCTCGACGGCATCGGCGCTGGCGAAAGGTGGTTTCTCGGCGCTACCGATCCCGTCAAACTACTATGATGATCTCGCCGCTCGCTTCGATCTCGCGCCGGGCCTGCTTGACCGACTGCGCGACAACCAGATCCTCTACGACCGCGATGAGCGTGGGGAGTTCTTCCAGCTCTATTCGCAGCCGAGCGCAGATGGCCTGTTCTACGAGATCGTCGAGCGTCGCGATGGCTATCGCGGCTATGGCGCGCCCAACGCGCCGTTCCGCATAGCGGCGCAGAAAAGACTTGTTCGGCCGAAGGGAGTGCCGAAGGCCTGAGCCGTGTCGTCCGGGCATTGAACGGCGCTCATTGGCCGAATACTGGCCGCTAGATTTCCATTTTCGGCAAGTAATCGGCGCGAAAAGTCATTTTCCCAGCCAGATCAGTTATGCCATCTTCCCTGTGGGAGAGGAATGCTCGTCATCATCCATCTAGGCCGCCGTCCCCTATCGGGTCCGAAACGGTCGCACGGGCTCGGGGCTTTCGAGTTGCGATGGGGTCGACTGGCGTTGCCTGCTGCACGAGCGGACATCTGGAGGAGATGACATGAATACGAAGCTTTGCACTGCGCTGGTGGCGGTCTCCTTGGCCGGCCCGGCCGCGGCCCAAGAGGTCACGCTCAGGGTACACCATTTCCTTCCTGCTGCGGCGCCGATCCAGACCGGCGTCCTGGAGCCTTGGAAGGAGATGGTCGAGAGCCAGTCGGACGGTCGCATCGAGGTGCAGATCTACCCGTCGATGCAGCTTGGCGGCAAGCCGCCGCAGCTCTTTGACCAAGCCCGTGACGGCATCGTCGACGTGGCTTGGACCCTTCTGGGCTACACCCCGGGCCGCTTCCCAATCTCGGAGGTGTTCGAGCTGCCCTTCGTGGCTGGCTCCGCCACCGAGACCACCATGGCGCTGCAGGAGTTCCAAGCCGAGTATCTTGGCGAGGAGCTGGACGACGTGCATACGCTGCTGCTGCACGCGCCTGCGGCTTACAAGTTCCACATGCGCGGCGGGCCGGTCGAGAACCTCGATGACCTCGCTGGCAAAAAGATCCGCGCCCCCTCACGCACCATGACCGAGGGTCTTGGCGCGCTTGGCGCCACAGCCGTCGGCATGCCGGTGCCCGAGGTGGCGCAGGCACTGACAACCGGGGTCATCGACGGCGCGGTGATCCCCTGGGAGGTGTTCGGCTCGCTCAGGATCGAGGAGATGGCGAAGGACCATACCGAAATCGGATCGGAAAACGGCGGGCTGTCGACCTCGGTCATGGCGCTGGTGATGAACGAGCGCGTCTACGAGAACCTGCCCGACGACTTGCGACAGGTGATCGACGACAACTCCGGCGTCAATCTTGCCCCACTGGCAGGGGAGGCCTTCGACGCGGCCGAAACGGCGGAGCGCGAGGCGGCGATCGCCGCGGGAAGCAATGTCGTGGTGATCCCTGAGGATAAGCTGGGCGAGTGGAAGGCGGCAACCCAGCCGGTGATCGATGATTGGGTCGAGAACACTGAGAACGGCGCCGAGGTTCTGGACGCGGCGCGGTCCATGATCGCCGCGCAGCGCGGCGAGTAGGGCGGACCCATGTCCGAGAGCGGAACCATGGACGGGGGGCGCGTCGCGCTCCCCGGCTGGCTGATGCGGCTCACTCGTGTCTTCGCCGGGATCGGCGGGCTGTCGATCCTTGCCATCATGCTAGTGACGGTGGCGAGCGTGACCCTGCGCGGGGTGCTGGGCCGGCCGATCCCCGGCGATTACGAGCTGGTCGAGATCGGCTCGGCGATCGCGATCTTCTGTTTTCTGCCTTGGTGTCAGGCAACGGGTGGCAACGTAGTGGTCGACTTCTTCACCCAGAGGGCCGGTCCGCGGCTGACTCATCTGCTCGATGCGATGGGTGATCTTCTTTACCTCGCCATCGCGGCGCTCCTGCTTTGGCGACTCACGCTGGGGGGCGTCGAGATGCACGAGTATGACGAGCAGACCATGGTGCTGCGGCTGCCGGTTTGGTGGAGTTTCTTCATCGTGCTGCCGGCGATGTCGCTTCTCGTGACGACCTGTGCGGCGACCATGCTGGGGCATCTGCGCGGGGCGCGGGCATGACCGGGATCGCCGCCGGGCTGGCGGGGTTCGCGGCGCTCCTGGTGCTGATGGCGGTGCGGGTGCCGATCGGGGTCGCGATGCTCGCGGTGGGCATTAGCGGCTACGGGCTGCATACCGGCATGCTGCCGCTGCTAGCGTTCCTCAAGACATCGACCTTCCACCAATTCTCAACCTATTCGCTGTCGGTGATTCCGCTCTTTGTGCTCATGGGGGAGTTCGCGACCCGCGCCGGGATGAGCCGGGCGCTGTTTCGCACCGCGGCGGCCTTTCTAGGCCACCGTAAGGGCGGTCTGGCGATGGCCTCAATCGGGGGGTGCGCGGCCTTCGGTGCGATCTGCGGCAGCTCTCTGGCGACGGCGGCTACCATGGCGCAGGTGGCGCTGCCCGAGATGAAGCGACATAACTATTCCGGAGCGCTTTCGACCGGCTCATTGGCGGCGGGCGGCACGCTGGGCATCCTGATCCCGCCTTCGGTGATCCTCGTGCTCTACGCGCTAATGGCCGAGCAGAGCATCGCCAAGATGTTCGTGGCGGCTATGGTGCCGGGGGTGCTGGCAGCGGTCGGCTACATGATTGCGGTCGCGGTCTTCGTACACCGCAATCCGGAAGATGGTCCCGCCGGGCCACGAGCGTCATGGGGCGAGAAGCTCTCGGCGCTGCGCGAGACATGGACCATCATCGCGATCTTCGCACTCGTGGTGGTCGGCATGTATCGCGGTTGGTTCACCCCCACCGAGGCGGCCGCCATCGGGGCTTTCGGGACCGGTCTGCTCGCGGTCTTTCACGGCGGGATGCGCCTCGAAGGGCTGATGGCCTGCCTGCGCGGCATGGCTGGGACCACGGCGATGATTTTTCTGATCCTGCTTGGGGCCGAAACCTTCAACGCCTTCCTGATGCAGACCCGGACGCCGCTGCTGATAGCGCAAGCAATCACCGAGGCGGGGCTGTCGCCGATGCTGGTGTTGCTGGCGATCCTGCTGCTCTACCTGCTTCTAGGCTGCGTCATGGATTCGATGTCGATGCTGCTGCTGACGATCCCGATTTTCTACCCGATTGTGGCGGGGCTCGATTTCGGCATGTCACAGGAAGATACCCTGATCTGGTTCGGCATCATCGCGGTGGTGGTCGTGGAGGTTGGGCTGATTACGCCTCCTGTGGGGATGAACGTCTTCGTCATCAACGGCATGGCGCGCGATGTGCCGATGATTGAGAGCTTCCGAGGCGTTCTCCCCTTCCTGGTCTCGGACGTGATCCGGATCGGAGCGCTGATCGCTTTTCCGGCGATCACGCTGGGGTTGGTACGCTTCTTGGGCTAGTAGGCAGCCTTAGGCGAGGTCGAGCGCTGTCACCGCGTCGGTGAGAGACTGGCGGAAGAGTCGCTGCGCGGGCAGCGGCTCTTCCTCGGCGCGCATCATGATACCCACCGGCCCGGCGGTGCCGGACATGTCGATCGGTAGCGCCACCAGACGTCCGGCGGTGATGTCGCGCGCCACGACGCCGTGGCTGATGAACCAGACCGCGTGCGCCTCGCCGAGGGCCATGTTGCGCCCGAAGGCGCCGGAGACGCTTTCGATCCGGCTCGGCGGCACGCCGGCGCCGGCGGCGATCATCGCGCGGTCGACCAGCGGCCGGATCGCCGAACGCTCCGACGGGTAGACGACCGGCCAGCCGGCGATCAGCGTCGGATCTGCGGTCCCCGCCAGCGGGTGATCGGGCGCGACCACGACTGCGACATGCTCGGAATAAAGCTGGGTGAAGCTAAGGCCAGTCATCGTCTCGGCCGCGCCGAGCCGGCCCACAACCATGTCGAGCGCGCCGTCGCGCAGCCGGCCGGTGAGAAAGCCGTGCGGCCCGTCCTCCATGTGCAAGAGCGCACCGGGCGCGCGGTCGGCATGGATGCGCACCGCCTCGGGCAAGAGCTTGGCCGCAACCGAGGGCAGGGCGCCCACCGCCAGCCGCGCCGCCGTGCCCGCGCCGATGCCTTCGAGGCTGTCGAGACCCTGGTTCAGCGCAGCGATGCTCATCTGCGCGAATTGCAGGAACACCGCCCCCTCGCGGGTCAGCGTCACACCGCCGCGGTCGCGCAGCAGCAGCGTCGCGCCGAGTTGCGTCTCCAACTCGCGCAGCGTCTTGGAGATCGCGGGCTGGGTCAGGTGCAGATGCTCGGCCGCCGCCTTGAGGCTACGGCGACGGGTGATCTCGACGAAGACCTCGACTTGGCGAAACTTCAAGCGGCGATCCATTACTTGCCGATCCTCGCAATAAACGGGGCGAAAAGGTCATTTTACTTGTGCATATGGGGCGGATAGCCTTTGCGCAAGAGAGGGAGGACGTGATGCGCACACAGGTGGTCATCATCGGCGGCGGCCCATCGGGCCTGCTGCTGTCGCAGCTTTTGCACGTGCGGGGCATCGACAACGTGGTGTTGGAGCGCAAAACGCGCGGCTACGTGCTGAGCCGAATCCGCGCTGGCGTGCTGGAGCGCGGGCTTCTCGACCTGATGCGCGAGGCTGGCGTGGCCGAGCGGATGCAGCGCGAGGGCTTTGCGCATGACGGCACGCTGATCGCCCATGAGGGCGGCACGTTCCATATCGACTTCAAGGCGCTGACTGGTCACTCGGTCATGGTCTACGGCCAGACCGAGGTGACGCGCGATCTCTATGACGCGCGCGAAAAGGCGAATGGTCAAATCGAGTTCGAGGTCGAGCATGTCGAGATCCACGACGCTGACACCGACGCGCCGCATGTCACCTTCCATCAGGGCGGCACCGAGCACCGGATCGACTGCGACTTCGTGGCGGGCTGCGACGGGTTCCACGGGGTCAGCCGTCAGACCATCCCGCTTTCGGTGCGGCGCGAATACGAGAAGACCTACCCCTTCGGCTGGCTCGGCATCCTCAGCGAGACGCCGCCTGTGGATGACGAACTGATCTACGCCAACTCCGAGCGTGGCTTCGCGCTGTGCTCGATGCGCAACGTCAACCTCAGCCGCTACTACATCCAGTGCGCGCTCAGCGACAAGCCGGAGGACTGGACCGACGCGGCCTTCTGGCAAGAGTTGAAGCGGCGGCTGCCGGGCGAGGTGGCCGAGCGGCTGGTCACCGGGCCGTCGATCGAGAAGTCGATCGCGCCCCTGCGCTCCTTCGTCACCGAACCCATGCGCTGGGGAAGGCTATTCCTGTGCGGGGATGCCGCGCATATCGTGCCGCCCACTGGAGCCAAGGGGCTGAATACCGCCGCCTCGGACGTGCACTACCTCTACAACGGGCTTCGACAGTTCTACGAGGAAGGCTACGACGAGGGGATCGACCGCTATTCCGAGCGGGCGTTGGCGCGGGTCTGGAAGGCCGAGCGGTTTTCCTGGTGGTTCTCGTCGCTGCTGCACCGCTACCCGGACCAGAGCCCCTTCGACCTGCGGATGCAGCGTGCTGAGCTGGAATTTCTCCGCACCAACCGGGCCGCGCAGCAGGCAATGGCCGAGAACTATGTCGGGCTGCCATACTGAGATGGGGGAAGATGTGATGGGCGATCTGAGAGAAACCGGGATGGCGACGCGCCGGCGGGTGCTGGGCGATGCCCATGTCGATCGCGCCGAGGTGGCCAAGACCGACTTCGACGCGCCGTTCCAGGCGATGATCACCGACGCGGCATGGGGCCATGTCTGGTCGCGCGGCACGATCAGCGACCGCGAGCGGTCGATGCTGACTATCGCGCTGCTGGCGGGCTTGGGCAATGATCACGAGTTGGCGCTGCACTTGCGGGCGACCGCGAACACAGGCGCCAGCCGCGACGACGTGCTCGAGGCCTTGCTGCATGTCGCGATCTATGCCGGTGTCCCGCGAGCCAACCACGCAATCGCGATCGCCAAGAAGACCTTCGCGGAGATGGAGGCGACATGACCCCATTCAAGCAGAAACAGGCCGTAACCCAGACCCCGGGCGGTCACGACCGGGCAGGCGGCGGGCTCTACGCACGCGACCGTGCCTGGCATCCGGCGGCGCTGACGCCTGCCTACAAGACCTCCGTCGCGCGCTCACCTTCGCGCGCGCCGATCTCCTTCCCAACGACGCTGAGCGAGGAGACCGGACCGGTCTTTACCCGTGACGTGCTGGGGCCGCTCGATGCCGACCTGATCCACAATTTCGCGAAGAGCCCTGAGGGGGCCATCGGCCCGCGCATCGTGGTGCAGGGCCGGGTGCTTGATCAGGACGGGCGCGGCGTGCCGGACGCGCTGGTCGAGGTCTGGCAGGCCAATGCCGGTGGGCGGTACCGCCACAAGAAGGAGGGTTACCTCGCCCCGCTCGATCCGGATTTTGGCGGCTGTGGACGCTGCCTCACGGACGCGTTCGGCAATTACGAGTTCCGCACCATTCAGCCGGGGCCCTATCCCTGGCCCAACGGGCCGAACGACTGGCGGCCCGCACATATCCATTTCTCGGTCTTTGGGCAAAGCTGGGGCCAGCGGCTGGTTACCCAGATGTATTTCGAAGGCGATCCAATGATCTGGCACTGCCCGATCGTCGGCACCATCCCCACCCGCGATGGGATCGAAAGCCTCGTGGCACAGCTCGACATGGAGGCGACGATCCCGATGGATGCGCGGGTCTATCGTTTCGACATCGTGCTCAGGGGCCGTCGCCAAACCCTGTTCGAGAACCGCATGGAGGGGCTGTGATGCAACGGATCGAGCGCCTGAAGGAAAGCCCGAGCCAGACGGCGGGCCCCTATGTGCATATCGGCGCTCTGCCGAATTTTGCAGGGATCGAAGGAGTTTACGAGGAAGACCTCGGGACACGGATAATCACCGGCGACGCGAAAGGTGAACGGATCACCATCCGCGGCACCGTGTTCGACGGAACCGGCGCTGCACTCAAGGATGCAATGGTCGAGATCTGGCAGGCCGACGCCGCCGGGCGCTATGCCGGTCAGGACGGCGCCGACCCGGGCGTCGCCGGCTGGGGGCGGCAGGCGGGCGACATGGAAACCGGCGAATTCGCCTTCGAGACGGTGAAGCCCGGCGCGGTGCCGTTTCGCGACGGGCGGCTCATGGCGCCGCATGTCTCGGTTTGGATCGTCGCGCGCGGGATCAATCTCGGGCTGCAGACGCGGCTCTACTTCGCTGATGAGATCGGGGCTAACGCTGCCGATCCGATCCTCGCGCGGATCGAACACCGAGACCGCATCCCGACGCTCCTGGCGCGGCCCGAGGGGGAGGGCGCCTACCGCTTCGACATCCGCCTTCAGGGCGAGAATGAGACGATCTTCTTCGACATCTGAGGTGGGCCTATGACCGATCCCTGCATCATCTGCGTCGCGATCACCGGCAGCCTGCCTACCAAGGCTAACAACCCCGCGGTGCCGATCAGCATCGCTGAACAGGTTGAAAGTACGCATGAGGCTTTTCAGGCGGGGGCCAGCATCGCGCATTGTCATGTGCGCGACGAGGAGGGCCGCCCTACCTCCGACCCCGAGCGTTTCGCGCGCCTCAAGGAGGGGATCGAGCGGCACTGTCCGGGCATGATCGTGCAGCTTTCCACCGGCGGTCGCTCAGGCGCGGGACGCGAGCGTGGAGGCATGCTGGGGCTGAAACCGGACATGGCGTCGCTCTCGGTGGGCTCGAACAACTTCCCGACGCGGGTCTACGAGAACCCGCCCGACCTGGTGGACTGGCTCGCCTCGGAAATGATCATTCATGACGTGAAACCCGAGATCGAAGCCTTCGATCTGTCGCATATCGTGCAAGCGACGCGCATGGCTGCCGACGGGCGGCTTAAAGGGCCGCTCTACGTGCAGTTCGTGATGGGGGTGAAGAACGCGATGCCGGTCGACGAGCCAATTTTCGATTTCTACATCGAGACGCTAAAGCGCCTCGCGCCCGACGCACAGTGGTGTGCCGCCGGGATCGGTGCGGCGCAGCTCACGATCAACGAATGGGCCATTGCCAAGGGAGGCCACACCCGCACCGGCCTTGAGGACAATGTGCGCATCGACCGCGAAACGCTCGCACCGTCGAACGCAGCACTGGTGAAACGCGCCGTCGGTCTGTGCGATAAGTACGAGCGTCCGGTGGCGACATGGCAGCAGGCGCGCAAGATCCTGCACCTGAAGATGCCCCAACTTTGAGGGAGGATGGGATGCACGATCGCGAGGCAGGGCTGCGGTTCGCCGCGCCGAACGGCAAGGTGCTGCACCATATCGTGCGGCCGGGCGACGGCCGACCGGTGGTCTTCGTAAACTCACTTGGCACCGACCTGCGGATCTGGCAGGCGGTGGTGGCCGGTCTCGATCCCACCAGGCCGCTGCTCTTGTGGGACAAGCGGGGCCATGGGCTCTCCGATGAGGGGGCGACCAACATGTCGGGCCTTGCTGCCGACCTTGCTGGGCTCATGGATCTGTACGGGTATTCCCGCACCCTCGTCTGCGGCGTTTCGGTCGGGGGGATGATCGCACAGCGACTGGCCCATGACCGGCCCGATCTCGTTGGGGGGCTGCTCTTGTCCAATACCGGCCACCGGATCGGCGATGCCGCGACTTGGAATGCCCGGATTGAGACGGTGGAGCGCGACGGCATCGCCGCAATCTCCGAGCCGATCCTCGAGCGCTGGCTCTCGCCGGACTACAGGGCCGCGCATCCCGAACAGCTGGCGGGCTGGCGCAACATGCTGACCCGGACACCTGCGGCGGGCTACGCCGCCACCTGCCGGGCGATCCGCGATGCTGACCTGACCGATGCAGCGAAGGCCATCGCCGTGCCCACGCTTTGCCTTGCGGGCGAGAGGGACGGCGCGACGCCGCCCGCGCTGGTACGGGAACTGGCGGAACTGATCCCCGGCGCTGAATATCGCTGCCTCGATGGGGTCGGGCACCTGCCCTGCATCGAGGCACCCGAGGCAGTCGTGGAGATGCTGCAGGACCTTTTGGACCGCCTCGGATGAGCGCGGTGTTCGACCACCCTTGGCTATCGGGTCTGTTCGGCGATGCCGAGATGGCGGCGCTCTGGAGCGCGGACGCCCATCTCAAGCATATGATCGGCTTCGAGGCGGCTTATAGCCGTGCCTTGGGGGCGGTGGGGATTGCATCCCCCGAGGTTGCAGCGGCTGCGGCCCGGGCCATCGAGGCGGCTCGGATCGACACCGTCCGCCTTGCCAACGCCACGGCAACGGACGGTTTACCGGTCCCGGATCTGGTGGCGCAGCTCAAGGCAGCGGCGGGAGAAGCGGCGGCGGCAGTCCACAAAGGGGCGACATCTCAGGACGTGATCGACACGGCGCTGGCCTGCTGCCTGCGTGACAGCTGCACGCTGCTGCGTGGCCGGATCACCGCGCTGGCCAGCGACCTTGCCGAAATGCGCGACCGGCACGGGACGCGGTCGCTCATGGGCCGCACGCGGATGCAAGCGGCGCTGCCGATTACGGTGGGCGACCGGATTGATGCTTGGGCGCAACCGCTCGGCGATCACCTGGACAGGCTCGACCGGCTCGCGCCCCAGGTCGCCAAGCTTCAGTTCGGCGGCCCGGTCGGCACGCGCGAAGGATTGAACGGGCACGGCGAGGCCATCGCGGCTCATCTCGCCCGGGAGCTCGGTCTGGCGAACGGACCGCAATGGCACGCGCGCCGCGACGGCATAGCCGAATTCGCCGGTCTTTTGTCGCTGATCAGCGGGAGCCTGGGCAAGATGGGGCAGGACATCGCCCTTATGGCACAGCAATCTCCGCCTGAGATCTCGATCGCCGGAGGCGGCGCCTCCTCGGCCATGCCCCACAAGCAGAACCCGGTCCTGGCCGAACTTCTTGTGACGCTGGCACGGTTCAACGCGACACAGCTTTCAGGCATGCACCAATCATTGATTCACGAGCAGGAGCGCTCCGGCGCGGCTTGGGCGCTCGAATGGATGATCCTGCCCCAGATGGTCATGGCCTCGGGCCGGAGTCTCTCGGCGGCGACGGGGCTCTGCAACACGCTCCGGAGCGTTGGATCGTCAGGAGAGCACTCTCTCTAGCCCTGCCTGCAGGCGGCGCATCTCCGGGAGAAACCGGCGTGCCAGTTCCCCGGCCTCGCTCTGGGTCGCGGCGAGCCCGATGTTGAGCGCGGCGACAACCTGCCCGCGGGTATTGCGCAATGACACCGCAATCGAGCGCAGCCCGATCTCGACCTCCTGGTCGATGATCGCATGGCCCTCGTCGCGCGCCGCCGCCACCCGGGCCATGATCTCTTCCGGGTCGGTCAGGCTCAGGGCCGTGCGCGGCGCGAGATCGCTGCGTTCGACAATGGCACGAGCTTCTGTCTCTGGCAGCGCGGCTAGCAGCACCCGGCCGAGCGAGGTGCAATGCGCCGGCAGCCGCGAGCCGGGCATCAGCCCGATCGACATCACCCGCTTCTGCGCGGCGCGGGCGAGATAGACGATCTCGGTATCGTCGCGGATCGCAACCGAGGCCGACTGACCAACTCGCTCGGACAGTTGGTCGAGCCAAGGTTGCACGATCTGCGCCAGCGGCAGGGTGGCGAGCGCCGCCATGCCGAGCCGCAGCACCCGCGGTGTCAGCGTGAAGTACTTTCCGTCATGGGCGGCGTAACCCTCCGCCGCCAGCGTCAGCAGGCAGCGTCGCGCCGTGGCGCGATCAAGCCCCGTGCGCGCGGCTGTCTCGGCCACGGAAAGTCGCGGATGGTCCGCGTCGAAGGCTTCGATCACGCGCAGGCCCTTGGTGAAGGCCGCGATGACATCGGATGATTTGTTCGCCATGCGCACAAATTTAGACGGTGACTGAACAAAGATCGAGATGCGAACGCCGCCGCTTGCTCCGGCAGTGTGCCGAACCGTAGGACGGACGCCATGGATCCGCGCCATGGCGCGGCGTAGCGGAGGAGTAGGAGAATGGACAAGACGGTCGCCAGCCCCGCCGAGGCGGTGGCGGACATCCCCGACGGCGCAAGCGTGATGATCGGCGGTTTCGGCGGCTCGGGCGCGCCGATCGAGCTGATCCACGCGCTGATCGATGCGGGGCCAAAGAGCCTCACCGTGATCAACAACAACGCGGGCAACGGCCATGTCGGCCTCGCCGCGATGATCGAGGCGGGGATGGTCGCCAAGCTGATCTGCTCCTTCCCGAAATCGAAGGACCCGCGCGCCTTCACACAGCGCTATCTCGCGGGCGAGATCGAGCTGGAGCTGGTGCCGCAGGGCACGCTGGCCGAGCGAATCCGCGCGGGCGGGGCGGGCATACCGGCCTTCTACACGCCGACCTCCTTTGGCACCGACCTGGCGGCGGGCAAGCCCACGGCCGAGTTCGACGGGCGTGGCTACGTGCAGGAACGATGGCTCAAGGCCGACTACGCGCTGGTCAAGGCCGAGACGGCCGACCGGCACGGCAACCTGACCTACCGCGCGGCGGGGCGCAACTTCGGACCGCTGATGTGCAGCGCCGCCGCCGTCTCGATCGTGCAGGCGACGCGCATCGTGGCGCCGGGCGAGATCGACCCCGAGCAGGTGGTGACGCCGGGCATCTTTGTGAAGCGGCTGGTGCGGGTCGAAGCCCCGCAACAGGAAGAGGAGCTGAACCGGGCGGAGGCCGTGTATCCATGACCGACATTTCAGACATCAAGCTGTCGAACGCCCAGATCGCCTGGCGCGCGGCGCAGGACATCGAGGACGGCGCTTACGTGAACCTCGGTATCGGCTTCCCCGAGATGGTGGCGCGCTACCAGGTCGCGGGGCGGCAGGCGATCTATCACACTGAGAACGGTATCCTCGATTTCGGCCCCGCACCGGCGCCGGGCGAGGAGGACTGGGACCTGATCAACGCCGGCAAGAAGGCGGTGACGCTCAATCCCGGCGCTGCCTTCTTCCACCACGCCGACAGCTTCGCCATGGTGCGCGGCGGCCATCTCGACGTGGCGATCCTCGGTGCCTTCGAGGTGGCCGAAACCGGCGATCTGGCGAACTGGAGCGTCGGCAAAGGCGGCGTTCCGGCGGTGGGCGGTGCGATGGATCTGGTGCATGGCGCCAGGCGCGTGGCGGTCATCACCGACCACGTCACCAAGACCGGCGCGCCCAAGCTGGTGGAGCGCTGCTCGCTGCCGCTCACCGGGGTCGCTTGCGTGACGCGGGTCTACACCTCGCTGGCGGTGGTGGATATCGAGGGGGGCCGCTTCGTGTTGCGCGAGAAGCTCGCCGCGATCTCGCTCAACGATCTGCAAGCCGTGACCGGCGCGACGCTCAATCTCGACGGCCCCGTGGCCGACCTCACCGTTCCGGAGCTCTGACATGACCGACGCCTATATCTGCGACTACATTCGCACCCCCATCGGCCGCTATGGCGGCGCGCTGGCTGGCGTGCGCGCCGACGATCTCGGGGCGATTCCGCTGCGTGCGCTGATGGCGCGCAACGGAGGGGTCGACTGGGAGGCGGTCGACGAGGTGATCTATGGCTGTGCCAACCAGGCGGGCGAGGACAACCGCAACGTCGCGCGGATGTCGGCGCTGCTCGCCGGTCTGCCGGTGACGGTGCCGGGCACGACGATGAATCGGCTCTGCGGCTCGGGCATGGACGCGGTGATCACCGCCGCGCGGGCGATCCGTGCCGGCGAGGCGGAGTTGATCATCGCGGGCGGCGTCGAAAGCATGTCCCGCGCGCCATTTGTTATGCCAAAGGCCGAAAGCGGGTTTTCCCGCGCCGCCGAGATCTTCGACACCACCATCGGTTGGCGCTTCGTGAACCCGCTGATGAAGGCACAATACGGCGTCGACTCGATGCCGGAGACGGCCGAGAACGTGGCCGAGAATTTTGCAATCAGCCGCGAGGATCAGGACGCCTTCGCGCTGCGCAGCCAGGTCAAGGCCGCCGAGGCCATCGCCTCGGGACGGCTGGCGCGTGAGATCATCCCCGTCGAGATCCCGCAGCGCAAAGGTGATCCGAGGATCGTCGACACCGACGAGCATCCCCGCGCCACCTCGCTCGAGGCGCTGGCCAAGCTGCGCGCCCCGTTCCGCGATGGTGGCTCGGTGACGGCGGGCAACGCCTCGGGCGTCAATGACGGCGCGGCGGCGCTGGTCATCGCTTCCGCCGAGGCGGCGAAGAAGCACGGGTTGACCCCGATCGCGCGTATCCTTGGCGGTGCCACAGCGGGCGTCGCGCCGCGCATCATGGGCTTTGGCCCCGCGCCCGCCTCGAAGAAGCTGATGGCGCGGCTTGGATTGGCGCCGGACGGCTTCGCGGTGATCGAGCTGAACGAGGCCTTCGCGAGCCAGGGGCTCGCCACGCTGCGTGATCTCGGCATCGCCGATGACGACCCACGGGTGAACCGCAATGGCGGCGCCATCGCGCTCGGACACCCGCTGGGCATGTCTGGCGCGCGGATCACCGGCACCGCCGCGCTGGATCTCAAACCGGGTGAGAAGTCGCTCTCGACCATGTGCATCGGCGTGGGCCAAGGCATCGCCGTGGCACTCGAAGGGATGTGAGATAGAACCGCAGCGGGATCCGACTTCGGGCCGATTGGAGCCGACATCTCTTTTCGAGCAGGGTTGGCAGCTTTAGACCCTATGATCTCGCTCCCAGGGCCATCATCGCCGCCATAGCTGTTGATTACTAACACGATGATCCGTGCTTAGTTCATTGGATCCGGCTGTGGTTGCCGTCCCATAGCGGCGGAGGCGCCCCGGAGCGCCTCCGCTCGTGGTTTCAGAATTTGATGCTGGTGGTCAGCGAGATGTCGCGGCCCTCGCCGAAGTAGCAGGCGGCGCTGGCGCAGTAGGTCACATGCTCCTCGTTAGCCACGTTGCGGATGTTGAGAGCCACCTCGTAGTCGTCGGTGCCATAGGCGATCCGCGCATCATAAAGCGTGTAATCCGGCGTGGTGCTGCTGCCGCTGCCATCCTGCTTTTCGCCCGAGTAGCGGACTCCGGCGCCTGCCTGCCACCCCTGCGCCGGGCCCGTCTCGGGGTCGAAGGTAACCCAGGCTGAGCCAAAGCTCTCGGCCACGGAGGCGATGGCATTGCCATCGGCATTCTCGGTGTCGAGCAGGGTCCAGTTCGCATCGAAGCGAAGATCGCGCCAGCGGGTCTGGGCCTCCAATTCGAGCCCCCGCACCTCGACTTCGCCTGTCTGGATGCTGAAGCCGGGATTGTCCGGATCGGCAATGGCGAGGTTGGACTTGGTCAGGTCGAACAATGCCGCGGTGAACAGACTGTTGGACCCCAGCGGCTGGTATTTCAGCCCGACCTCGTACTGATCGCCGCGCGTCGGCTCGAATGGATCGCCCTGCGCATCGGTGCCGACGATCTCCTGCCGGAAGCTCTCGGCATAGCTCGCATAAGCCGAGACGCCATTTTCGAAGGCGTAAAGGAGCGCGACATTGCCGGTCACGGCGTCGTCTTCGGCGTTGACCGCCGCCGAGCTGAAGGCGCCCGTGGTCTCGCCGGTTTCAATCTCGCCATAGCGCAGCCCGGTGTCGAGATGCAGGCTTCCGCCGAAGGTCGCCCGGTTCTGCACGTAGACGCCCCGTTCCTCTACCGTACTGGCGGGATTGTCGGTCACGGTGACGTTCGGGGCGCCAACATAGTCGGGATCGAAGGGATCGATCGTGGCGATCTGCTCGCCATAGCCGAAGTCGCTGTCGTATTTGCCGCGGTTGTAGCTCAGGCCGAGCAGGGTCTGCATTTCGACTTCGCCTACCGAATAGTCGGCAGTGGCGGCGAGATCGGTGCCAAAGGTCTCGAGCTCGTTCTCGGCGCGATAGAAGGTGCGGTCGATCGTGCCGTCATCGTTGAAGCGCGTCGGGTAGTCGTCGAAGGCCCACCAGGCGTGCCGGTAGTCGGCCTCGCCCCGGCTTGCGCGCATCCGGGCGTCGAGCGACCAAACCGGCGACAGGCGATGCTCGGCCAGAAGCGTCAGGCCACGGCTTTCGCTGTCGAAGCGGTCGAAACCCGGCTCACCGACGAACAGGCTGTCGTCGAGGAATTCACCGTTCGGCGCCGGTTCCAGCGTGCCGTAGAGAGAAGCGAACTGGATCATCGGGCTGCCCTGGTTCTCTTGGTGATTGGCCAGAAGGGTCAGCTTGGTGCCGAGCTGCGGCTCCCACGTGATCGAGGGGGCGATCGCGAAGGCGTCGTCGCGGCTATAATCGACTTGGGTCTCGCTGTCGCGGGCCAGTGCCACGAGGCGGCCGCGCAGGCTGCCGTCGGCGTTGAGGTCGTGCGACATGTCGAGGCTGACCTGGCGGCGATCATGCGACCCGATCTGGAACTGGGCGACGTTGTCGGAGACCTCGGTGGAGGTTTTGGACCCGGTGTTCACGACGCCGCCGACCTCGCCATTGCCGTAAAGGCCTGAAGCCGGACCGCGCAGCACGCCGATCTCGGAGAGCAGGAAAGGCTCGGGCTTGGTATCATTGTAGAAGCCGTAGCGCGCCGGCAGCCCGTCATGGAAAGTGGCGGGACGGAAGCCGCGCACGAGATACCAGTCCGAACGGTTGTCGAGGCCATACTCGCCGGCAAAAACCCCGGCACTGTATTGCAGCGCCTGCTCGACGTCCTGGGCGCCGCGTTCGGCGATCTCGGCCTCGGTCACGACCGAAATCGCGCGCGGCGTCCGGGCGATCGAGGCGCCGGTCTTGGTCACGTTGCTGTCGAGGGCCACGGCATCGCCGAAGAAGGTGTCCTCGAAATCGCCCTCGATGGTGATCGCGTCGAGTTGAATGTCCTGCGCCACGGACGGAAGAGCCGCCATGAGGGCGCAGACGGATATAGCAGTGCGCCGAAGCAGCATGTCCCGTCTCCAATGGATTTTTCTGGAATTGCCTTGCCTTGGCGGCTGGGTTGCGCATCGGCTATATTAGCCTACCTAAACAGTCAAGAATTTGCTGCTTCACCCGTTGAACATCATCGGCAAGGTGAAGCTGTAGCTCGGATCGTTCAGGCCGCGCGGTGACGCGGGCAGACGCGCGGCCTGCACCGCGGCCAGTGCCGCCTGATCGAGCGCAGGATTGCCCGACGAGCCCACGAGAGCGAGACCGGTCAACCGGCCGGCGCGATCGAGGGTGATGCGCACCGTGGCCGTGCCGGACGCGCCGCGCGCGGCGTTCGGATATCGCTTGCGCCGCTCGATCTGCGCGCGCAACTGCGCGCCCCATTGCGCGACGAGGGATTGCATCTGCCCCGGCGAGAGGCTGGGCGCAGCCTGGCGCTGCGCCGCGCCCGCTTGAGCCCCGCCGCCCGTGCCCGCCGCGCGCTGCGCCTGGTGCGGCGGCGAGGGCTGGCGCTGCGGGTCGGCCTGGCGCTGCGGAGCTGGCTTGGGTTCCGGTTCTGGCTTCGGCTCAGGCGGGCGGTCGGGGCGTGGCTGCGGCCGCTCTTCCGGAGGCTCGGCCATGGGCTGCCGCGGCTCGGCCGTGGCGGTGTCGATCCGGGGGGCCTCGGGGGCCTGCGGTACGGCGAGGCCCGGCCCGGCTGGCGGCACCGGTGCGCTTGGCGCGCTCGGTGCGACATCTGGCTGCATCGCAGGCATGCGCGGCCTTTCGGGCGCCTCGATGGGCCGCGGTTGCGCGATCTCCACCGTCTCCATCTTTTCAGGCGGTCGCTCCCAATCCTCGACCAGCGCCACGACCCGGGCGTCGGCAGCCGCCAGCGTCACCGTTTCGGCCCCGCCCGCGCCGGCGGCGTCCGGCGCACCCTGCTCAGGACGCAGTCCCAAGAGCGCCAGATGCGCGCCAAGCGCCAGCGCCACGAAGCCTCCGCCTTCGAGCAACCCTCTCATTGCGCGGCCGTCATGAGCTCGATCGCCGAGAAGCCGGCAGCCGACAGCTCGGGCAGCAGCGCCGCGAGCCGCACCGCGGGTACGCCCGCATCGGCGCGCAGCGTCAGCGGCGGCATGTCGCATTCGTCGCAGTTCCCGGCTTCGGCCGAGGCCGCAGCGACCGCGCCCTCGCCAACAGTGTTGCGAAAGGCCAGTTCGCCCTTGCTTGAGAGGTGCAGCACCAGCTCGGCGGTGGCCGGCATCTCTGCTTCGGCCTCGGGCGGCGTCACCTCAAATGGCTCGGGCGGCGCGATCTGCGCCGTCATCAGAAAGAAGATCAGCAGCAGGAACACGACGTTGATCATCGGAACGATGCTCTCGGCCTGCGGCCTCCGGGGCGGCTCGTCGAAGGTCATGTGCTACTCCACCAACACGAGCTGACCGTATCCAGCGGCCGAAAGGCGCTGCATCACCGCCACCAGCCGCTGCAGGTCGGTGCCGGCCTCGGCCCGAAGCACGATGGTGTCGGAGGTATTTTCGACCAGCTCGGCCAGCGCCTCGGCCAGTGTCGCCTCCGCGACCGACGTGCCGTTGAGCGCTAGATCGTCGGGGCCGATCGAGACCAGCCGCGGTGGCCCCTGCCAGCCCTCGCCCGGCTCCTGACCTACGGCGTTCAGCGGCAGCTGCTGGTCGAGGCCGAAGCGGGCCGAAAGCATGAAGAACACCAAAAGCAGGAACACCACGTCGATCATTGGCGTCAGGCTGATGCGGCGGCGTGGCCGGTCGAGATTGGCAAGGTTCATCTCAGGCCGCCTGCGAAATCGGTTCGACGGCCAACGGACGCAGGAAGATCCGGGTCGCGGCGTCCTCCATCTCATGGCGCAGCCGATCGGCGACGCTCTCGAACCAGGTCAGCGCCATCGAGGCCGGAATTGCCACGGCCATGCCGGCGGCGGTGGTCAGCAACGCTTCCCAGATGCCGCCTGCCAGCGCCGCCGGATCGGCACGGCTGCCTGCCTCCTGCAAGGCCTGGAAGGCGGCGATCATGCCCAGCACCGTACCCAGAAGGCCAAGGAGCGGGGCGATGGTCGCGATCAGCTCAAGCGGCCGCAGACCTGTTCTGGCGCGGGCCAACAGAGCGCGGGCCACGCGCTCGGTTTCAGCCTGCGCTGCGGCGTCGTCGAAATCCCGCCGCGCCCGCATCGCCGCTTGGACCAGCCGCGCCCGGCAGCTGCGCCGCCCCTCGACCAGCGCCAGCGCCTCGGCCTCCTGGCCGGCACCCCACTGCTCGACCGCTCGCCGGGTGCGCCGCCCGCCGTTCCAGGCGCCAAGCAACGCCAGCCGCCAAGCCTTCCACAGGATCAATGCCAGCGTGATCACCGAAAGTGCCGCGATCGCCCAGATCGCCGGACCGCCCATAGAGATCACCTCCCAGCCGCCTTCGAGATCGGTGCGCAGGCCTGTCCAGATTTCGTTCATATGCGATTGCTTTCTTGTAGAGGATGCGCCCACAGGGCGGATCGTCATTTCCGGGTTTGGAGCCGAGGGAATGCGGATCGGCCAGACGACCTGCCGGTGCGGTGTTCGCCTGCTGTGCCGACCGATGAGCGGGACGACCTTCTTCGGCTGTTACCGAAGCCGATCCGGCATCATCGCCAATGCGCGCCCGTCCGCATGGCTGAGGATCGTGTAGGCGAGGGTGCTGGCCGCGTCATAAGTCGCAGTCGATGCCAGGGAGCGCGGTAGGTAGACGACCTGGTTCTCGCGGCAGGCATGCAGTGCTTCGCACCATGACGGCAGAACGCTTTCCAGAGCGGCCCTGGCATCGGCCACCGTCTCGCCGCGATCGGCGCGATAGGTGACGAAGATCATGTCAGCGTCGAACCGCGGCAGCATCTCTGCCGAAAACGTCTGCCGCTGATTGCCCTCGATGGCGTCGACGATCTCCGGAAACTCGAAGCCTGCGTCGCGCAGGACCTTCCCGAGCGTGCCGTAGGTGTTCCAGACCAGCAGCTCGCCGTCATGGCCCTGAATGACCGAGACACGCAGCGCGTCCGTGTCGATCTGGCTGCGGATCAGATCGAGTTGTGCCGCGTAGCGCGCCTCGAGTGCCGCGAGGCGGTCGCCGCGCCCCGTGAGCTCCGCAAGCTTGGCGTAGACATCGAAGTCGTCGGTCGTCGCGATGTCGAAGACATAGGTCGGCGCGATCCGGCGTAGCCGATCCACGTCGGCCGTCTGCCAGTTCGTCGTCACGATCAGGTCGGGATCGGCCGCGGCGACTCGCTCCACATCAGCGGGCAGGTTGCCCATGAACGCGATGTCGGAGGTGTCGAAATCCATCCCAGTGGCAGTGGCGGAGGAGCGGATATAGGGCGTTCCATCCGTTCGCGTCCGTCCATGCGATCCGACCGGCTCGATCCCCAGTTCCAGCAGGGCAACCGTCAGCGAGGTGTCGTGCAGCGACACGATCCGCTGCGGATTGCCGGGCAGGGTGACCTCGGACCCGGTGTCGTCGATCACGGTGCGGGCCTCCTGCGCGGCCGCGGGTGCGGCGACCGCGATCAGGGCCATGGTGACGACATGCTTCATGAAAGGTCTCCTTGTCTCATGCTCAGTTCGCATCGACGGGCGTCGCCGGATCACCGTCGAGAGCGGTCACGATCATCGGGACGATCCGCTCCACGGCGTAGGGGATCGACAGGAGCGATGCGTGCGAGAACGCGCCGGTCAACTCCTCGTCGAGAAAGATCTCGCCGCCTTCATGGGCGACATCGAGGAACTTGCGCGCGGGCAGGTCGAAGATCGGCTGCCTGTTCCCTTCCTCGGGGAGCCAGACCAGGAGATCGGTATCTATCGGCGAGAGATCCTCGGGAGAAAAGCCGACCGCAAATTCGTTGCCGACGATCAGATCGTCGATCGCCTGCGGCGTCTCGAAGCCGAGCTCTGCGAGCAATTGTGGACGGACGTCGTTCGAGGTGTAGGCCCCCAGATCGCCGCCCCACAGATAGGCGACGGCGGCGGTCTTTCCGGCCCAGTCGGGATGGGCTTTGGCCGCCGCCTGAAGTTCGGCCTCGACCGCGGCGATCCGGGCTTCGGCTTCCGCCTCGCGTCCGACGGCCCTACCGGTCAAGAGCGCGCGCTCGTCCCATGGCAGAGCGTAGTCGCCGACCCCTTCGGGGACTGCCACGACCGGTGCAATCAGGCTCAGGCGCTCGTATTCCTCGGCCGTGATGCCAGACCACAGGGCAACGATCACCTCCGGTTCGGCGGCGGCGATCGCTTCAAAATCGATCTGGCCGCGCAGGATCGTCGGGGTCTCCTCGAGCAGGGGCTCGGCCCAGGGCCAGACTGAGCGGGGATAATCGCCATACCAATGGCGAATGATCACGGGTTGCACGCCAAGGGCGAGCAGATCGTCAGCCCCGGCATAGTCCAGCGAGGCGACGCGCTCGGGTGCCTCCTCGATCACCGTGGTGCCGAACTTGTGCTCGATGGTCATGGGGTAGTCCTGCGCGACTACAGGCCCCGCAAGGCCGATGATGGTCGAAATGGCCGTGGTCAGGCGCAGCATGGTCTTCTCCGGTTGTGCGAAATGGGATGTCGAACCCGTGGCGACGGATCTCGCGGTAGGGGGCGGGCAGGGAGTGGACCGCAATACCCGCGCGCTTGGTCGGGGGCGTGTGCAATCATGTTCCGTCCAGCCCGTGCTTGCGGCGCAGATGGGCGCGCAGCAGCGCCTCGCGGCTTTCGGGGTCACGCAGGACGCAGGTCGAACAATATGCACCGCCTTCCGTCGTGTAGTAGCGGCAGCAGCCGCCCCGTACCCGGAACCATTCGGCGATGTCCGGCCGTTCGGGCAGATCGATCCGGAAGTAGCCGGTCTGGCGGGAATAGAGCGGGCTCTGTCGATCGCGCAGGACCGCATGGGCGATCTCCATGGCCTCCTCTTCTCGCCCGACGTGCTTGCCCTGCATCAGGAGCGCGCCCGACAAGGCGTCGCCGACGAGCCGCCATAGCGCCCCCCGCGACAGGCCCGAGCGACCGATGAGATACAGGACGAGCGGGGCGAGCAACTCGGGCAGCGCGGCGCCCAGCATCGCGGCGGGGGCGCCGCAAGGCACGAGGTCTGACCCGGCAAGCACGATGTCATAGGCGCGGCCCTCGCCGCTTTGCCCATCGAGATGCCACGCGGCCCGGCGGGCGGTCAGCGCGACGGCATCCGGCGCGAGGCGCGCGGGTTGCAGGCCCTGCAGCGCGAGGGCCGCGAGCACCTCGCTGACGGCGAAGGCGATCCGACCCAGCAGGTAGGCCGCGGCGAGCTTGTCGTCGGCGCCGTCCTGCGCCTGCATCTCTGCGGCAAGCCATGCCTCCAGGAGAGCCGCATCCGGCGCATCGAGGCGAAGCGCCTCTCCAGGTGCAGGGCCCGCATGCAGCCGCGCCGAGAAGGCGTCGCGCAGCCGGGGCAGGCGCGCGGCCACCGTCGCGACATCGGGGCAGGCGGCATCGACCCGGATCGCGGTGCTACGGGATCGTGCCTCGGTGCGTTCCAGCCGTATCATTGACGTCACAAGGTCTCCCTCCCTTTGGTGCGGAGGAGGAGCCACACGAAGAGCGGCACGCCGATCACCGCCGTCACGAGGCCCGCGGGGATCTGAACCGGGGCGAAGACGACACGACCCGTAAGATCCGCCGTGCCCACCAGAAGCGCGCCGACCGCCGCTGAGAGGGCGAGGTGGAGACCGATGGCGCAGCGCGCCAGCCGGTGGGCGAGGTGGGGCGCGACGAGGCCGACGAAGCCGATCGGTCCAACCATCGCCACGGCCGCCGCGGCGAGGGCCACGGAGAGCGTGACAAGCGCCATGCGAGTCCGGCCGACCCGCAGCCCGAGCCCCACGGCCATCTCCGGTCCCATGCGCATCGCTGCCATCGGGCGGGAGGCCGCGACCAGGCCAGGGGCAAGGCAAAGCAGCGCGCCGCCCAGGATCGCCACCTCGCCCCAGCCCGCCGCATGGACGGAACCCGCGAGCCAGCCCAAGGCCGAGAGCGCGCGGTCGATCTGCCCATAGGTCAGAAACGCCGAGGTCATCGCGGAGATGAAGGCCGCGACGCCGATACCGGTCAGGATGAACCGCATCGTCGCGCCGCCCGATCTGCGCATGGCGATCCCTTGGATCAGCGCGGCCACCGAGAGAGCGCCGCCAAAGGCGAGCAGGGGCCGCAGCGCCTGCGGCAACTCGGGCCAGGCCACGATCGCCGCGACGACGGCAAGGCCCGCCCCCTGGCTCACCCCGACCAGCGAGGGATCAGCCAGCGGATTACGCGTGACGTTCTGGAGCGTCGCGCCCGACAAAGCCAGCAGCGCGCCGGCCGCCAGTGCAGCGAGGGTGCGCGGAAAGCGGAACTGCCAGACCACCGTCTGCGCCATGTCCGAAGGCGCCCGTCCGGCGAGGGTCGCGGCGACCTCGGCGGCCTCGAGCGGGTAGCTGCCGGCCATCAGGCTTGCAAGCACGAAGGCGCAGGTCAGGCCGAGCAGGACCGCCAGCACGCCGAGCGCCCGGATCGGCAGGGCGTAGGTGACCGGCCCGTCGAGCCTAAGAAGCAGACCCGCGCTCACAGTCGTGCCCTCACCAGCCAGACGAAGAGCGGCGCGCCGAGGAGTGCCGTGACGAGGCCGGTCGATATCTCGACCGGTGCCAGCACCATCCGCGCGGCCACGTCCACGACAAGGAGATAGCCCGCGCCGGCGATCGCCGACCATGGAACGATCCGCCGGTAGTCCTGCCCTGCGAAGAGACGCACGGCATGCGGCACCACGAGGCCCACGAACCCCATCGGCCCGGACATGGCCACCGCGGCAGCCGTCAGCGCCACTACGGCGAACAACGTGAGCGCTTTCAATCGTCCGATATTCAGCCCCAAGCCTATGGCGGTCTCTTCCCCCATGGCGAGCGCCGTGATTTGCCGTGCGACGGCGAAGGCCACGGCCAGCCCGGCGCCGAACCAGGGTAGGGCCCAGCGAATGACATCGCCTTGCGCGCCCGCAAGGGAGCCGGTCATCCAGACCCGCAACTGCTCGAAGCTCTGCTCGTCGAGCAGGTTCGCGATGGTCACGAGCGCCGCGAGAAAGGCCGTGACCGCCGCCCCCGACAGAACGAGAGTGAGCGGCATCGCCCCGCCCGGCGCGGCTGCGGCGATGCCCCAGACGGCCATGGCCGCTATGACCGCCCCGAGGGCCGCGACCAGTGGGATCAAGGCTGGCGTGGCGAGGTCGAACACGCCCACGAAGAGCACCACCGCGAAGGAGGCGCCGATCAGCAGGCCGAGGATGCCCGGATCGGCCAGGGGGTTGCGCGTCACGCCCTGCATGAGCGCGCCCGACACCGAAAGCGCGGCACCGACCACCGCCGCCAACAGCGCGCGCGGCAGGCGCAGATCGACGATCACGACATGTTCGAAGACCGAACTGTCATATGACAGCAGCGCTTCGGCCACGACCGCGAGCGGTATCATCCTGGCCCCGACCGAGACATGCCATGCAAAGGCCAGCGCGAGCGCGGCAAGCCCCAATACGGGTGCAAGCCCGGCACGTCGCCACGCCGAGCGTGTCGGAAGCGACGTCATTGCGCGGCAAGCCAGGGCGCGACGCTCTCGGCCGGCTCGACAGCGGGCACGCAGACCGGGCGGCCACTCGCGGGATCACGCAAGACATTCGCCTCGAGACCAAAGACCTCGTCGAGGGCGGACGGGGTGAAGACGCTCTCCACGGGGCCATCGGCAACAATACGGCCCTCCTTCATCATGACGAGGCGATCGGCGAAGGCGGCCGCAACATTGAGCTCGTGCAGGACGACAACCAGCGTCCGCCCTTCTTCCTTCGCGATGCGCCGCAGCAGCAGCATCAGGTCGACCTGCACCTTGAGATCGAGGAACGTTGTCGGCTCGTCCAGAAGCAGGATGCCGGTCTCCTGGGCGAGAACCATGGCGATCCAGCAGCGCTGGCGCTGCCCCCCCGAGAGATCCGACACTGGCCGATCCGCGAACTGGATCACGTCAGCGGCCTGCATCGCAGCATCGACGGCCTCGGCGTCCCGTCGCGACCATTGCCGTAAAAGCGACTGGTGCGGAAAGCGGCCCTGCGCCACCAGCTCGCGCACGCGCAGCCCCTCCGGGGCGATCGGTCCCTGCGGCAGCAGCGCAAGTTGCCTGGCGACCTCGCGTGTCGGCGTCGCCTGAATAGGACGGCCATCGAGGGTGATCTCCCCGACGCTGACGGGCAGGACGCGCGCCATAGCCTTCATGAGCGTGGATTTGCCGGACCCGTTCGGCCCGACCAGCACGGTCAGGGCACCGTCGGGCACATCGAGCGACACGTCGCGGACGATCGGCGCATACCCATAGCCGACCGAGACACCTGACACGCGAAGCCTGGGTGCAGCGCTCTCTTCAGGAGCGTCCGAATTGTCGTGTCTGGTCATGCTCTGCCTCCATCACGACTCATGCCTAAGCAAATCTGTCGGATTAAACAAGTTGACTGACAAGATTGGTCGGGTATGAAAGGCGCCGGAAGAAGGAGCTGTAGACGCTGATGTCTAACCGCCCACTTTTTCAACGTGATGCCCGATGGAGATTGTCGGGAGAACGAGATGCTCGAGCGATACTGAACCAGGATAAAGCTATGTTCCTCGCCGCCTCCGGTCCCCGTGTTGTCCCTGACAGCGACCAGCGAGCTTCGTTGGAGCCCAAGGACCGGCGGCTGCTTGCCCAGATGCGCCTGTCCGCGCTGCGCTGCCGGTCTCGGAGCCGGATCGAGCTGGCGCAGGCCTGTGCCATTGTTGGCACTCGGCGGGACATCCCCCCGCAAACCGTGCTCGATGCCTTGATCAGGACGTTGGGCGAAGCGCTCGGCTGCTCCCCCCGCTTCTATCGACCGACCGCTCGAGCGCTGTCCTTCGACGAAAGCTGGCTGCTGCGCCTGATCGCCGCTCTGCGCGACGAGGATTTGACCAGCGCCACGTTCCTGCTGCACAGCCGCGTGCCAGCGCAGGTTCGGCGATCTTTGGTCCATCTGGTCGTCCGTGTCGCGTCCGATAGTGACGCGTTGACACGCTTGGCGGATGCGACAGATGATCCGGCATCCCCGAAGTTGGAAAGGATTGCGTCATGACACAGCCTGCCATCGAGTTGAGCCCCGACGCTCGGAAGGAGATCGCCGAGGCGCTGAACCAGAGCGTGGCGGAAACCGCCGTGACCACGATGCTCGCCCAGAATTTCCACTGGAACGTCACCGGCATGGCCTTTGGCGAATTGCATCGTTTGTTCCAGGAAATCTACGAAGACCATTTCCAGGCTCAGGATGATCTGGCGGAACGCATTCGTGCATTGAATGTCCATGCCGAGGGTCAGCTCGCGGGGATGCTTCAGCGATCCAAGGTCAAGGAGCATGACGGGCACCAAAGTGACCGTGAGATGGTCGAGATCCTGATGAGAGCTCAGGAGACCATCGCCGCGACGCTGGGAGGACTTGGCGAACTCGCGGCCGGCCACGGCGATACGCTGACCGAGGATCTCGCCATCGAGCGTGGGCGGACCCATGAAAAGTTCGCCTGGATGCTGCGCGCGCACCTCGGCTGACAAACGGCGGCCAAGACAGTCGAGCGGCGCCCCGAGGGCGCCGGAGCTATGCCTGAGTTTGGGTGACGCGCTTTGATCAGGCGGCGCGGTTTTTGGCGTCGAGGACGCCGTCGGTGAATTTGACGCCCTCGATCACCATTGGCAACTGGTTGGCGCCCTTCAGGCGACGCCATCCCTTCGCGGCGGCTTGCACGAGCTTGTAGACCATCAGCCGAGCCGTCTTCTGGGATAGCGCACCTTTCGTGCGAACCGTGCGATGCCTGACAGTGGCGAACACGCTCTCGATCGGGTTCGAGGTTCGCAGATGGTCCCAGTGATCGGCGGGAAAATCATAGAACGCCAACAGCGCCTCGCGGTCCTTGCTCAGACAGGTTGCGGCCTTCTGGTATTTCGCGCCGTATTTCTCGACGAACACGTCCAGCGCGGCCTCGGCGGCGACACGGGTTTCGGCCTGCCAGATCTCGCGCAGGTCGGATTTGACGGCGGGCTGGAGGGATTTGGGGACCTTGTTCAGCACGTTCGAAGTTTTGTGAACCCAGCACCTCTGGTGCCTGGTGCTGGGAAATACCTCATCGAGCGCCTTCCAGAACCCGAGCGCGCCGTCGCCGACAGCGATTTCCGGAGCGCAGGTCAGGCCGCGCGCCTTGAGGTCGACCAGCAGCTCGCGCCAGCTCTGCGCGCTCTCACGCATGCCGACCTGAAAGCCCACGAGCTCTTTCTTTCCTTCCGGCGTCGCGCCGATGAGAACCAGCATGCATTCGGCCTGCGGCTCCATCCGAGCCTGGAGATAGACCCCGTCAGCCCAGACATAGGCGTAGCGGCGCGCGGCGAGGTCGCGGCGCTGCCAGCGCCCATACTCTGCCTCCCATTCGCCGGTCAGGCGCGACAGCACACCAAGCGACAGGTTCGGGGCGTTCTCGCCGAGCAGGGCCGCGAGGGCCTCTTGGAAGTCCCCGGTCGAGATGCCGCGGAGATAGAGAACCGGCAGCAGCGCGTCCAAGCTGCGGGAGCGCCGCGCCCACCTTGGCAGGATGGCGGAATTGAAGCGGATCTTATCCGCTTCGTTCTCCGCCGACCGATCCCGGACTTTCGGTCGCCTGACTGAGAGCCCGCCGATCCCGGTCTGGATCTCACGCTCGGGGCCGTAGCCATGCCGAACCACGCGCTGGCGCCCGTCCGGCAAACGGGTCTCGGCAAGCTCTGCGACAAAGGCATCCGCCTCCGCTCGTAAGGCCGCAGCCAGCATCCGACGCGCCCCCTCGCGGGCAATCTCGGTCAAGGGATCGTCCAGCGAATGGGGCTGACGAAGCGGGATGATGTCAGTATCGTTCTTCATGGCGTATCGCTCCTTCGGGAGGTTCTGGCAGGCTTCAGCACCCGCCACGATACGCCGCCTTCTCAGACCGCATCACCCATTTTCAGCCATAGCTCAGGGCGCCGTTCTCCGTGTCAGATGGGCCCCCGCGGCACGCGAGCGTACCATAGCCGTCGCAAAATAAACTCGCTGCTGTAGCGCTTCTGAAAAGGAGGTCACGGCCGACTACTGCGCGAGGTGAGGTCTTCTCAGGCGCCCATGGCCTCCTTTTCAGAGGTGCTACGGGCCTGAATTTGCCAGCCGTTTGCCCAACCAGTGGGCCTACTCGACAAGGTGGGGCTGGACTTCTCGCGGCCTGAGAAACCCAGCGACAACGCTTACATCGAGGCCTCCGACGCCCGGCTCGGGCAGGAGTGCCTGAACGCCTCATGGCTCTTGTCAATGGATGACGCCCGCCAACGCATCAATGAATAGAGGATCGATCACA
The DNA here is from genome assembly GCF_047631075.1 of Limimaricola cinnabarinus. Classification (NCBI taxonomy): domain Bacteria; kingdom Pseudomonadati; phylum Pseudomonadota; class Alphaproteobacteria; order Rhodobacterales; family Paracoccaceae; genus Limimaricola; species Limimaricola cinnabarinus. The sequence goes on along the minus strand of NZ_JBLHYX010000013.1, from coordinate 57,026 downwards.
ATGACCATCAGCCGTATTCGGCGCTGGGAAACTCAACCCCCAGCGCATTCGCGGCTCAACTCGAACCATCTCGAAAGGTCGCATAGCGCCCGGGCCAGGGACGGGGTGGAGTTGGGCTTAGCCCAAAACTTCAAGTTCAAACGGTCGCGTTTTCAGGGGGCAGAGCAACGCCATACATGGATCTCTATTTCATCACCGGAGATTGCAACACCTACGGGCCTCCACAACTAACAGACTCGCTCAGTCCGCTCCTCTGCTGCGGCGCATCGCCATGGATGACCGGGAAACTGGTTGCGTCCGTTCTGGGCATGCTGCCTTACAGAACTGTAAGCCAGCGGACAGCGAGGTGAGAGCCTTTCCCGCCATCTGTTTTCACGCAAACCGCATGAGGACAGGATGACCGGACGAATTGTTTTCTTCTCCACGACGCGCCGTTGGGCGGCTCGTGCGTTCATGCCAATGCCCCTCGCTGGCCTCGTTGTCCTGATCGCCCCATTCGTGCCGGTGGCGAACATCGTTCCCGCGACGCTTGGGGCTCTCGCGTTGTCCGGAATGGCACTGTCGCTAGCCATCGCAGGGCGCGGGGCTTGGCTGGACCGCGCATTGGGCGGTCCGGACAAGGCCTTTGCGTGGCACCGTGCCGCGGGTTACGCTGCCGTGGCAGGGCTGGTCGGGCACTGGCTGTTGGCCTCGTCGGTCGGGGCGGGGCCGATACCGCCGCTGGCCGATGCCGGTGAGCTCGCCGGGCTCGGCGCGGGCGTCGGCATCGTGGTGTTGTCCACCATCTCGGCGCTGCGCCTGGTCCCGCATCATTGGTGGCGGGCGAGCCATTGGCTGATGGGGCCGCTCTTCGCCGTCTCGGTCTTTCACACATTTCTCTCGGCCGGTCCGCTTCCCGCCTTCTCGCCGCCGTGGCTGGTGCTGCTAGCGGTCAGCGGCATCGGGTCGTGGGGCTGGATCGCCAGCCTGCGCAAGGTGTCGCGCGCCGAGGTCCCGGCGCATGTGACCCGGATCGAGCGGCGGGACGGGGCCATCGAATTCGAGGTCGCGGCCGACATAACGACCCCCCGCTACCGCCCGGGACAGTTCGCGGCCCTAATCGTGCCGGGCCTTTCGGACGAGCCGCATCCTTTCTCGATCGCCGGCGGATCGGGCGCTCGGCGTCAGTTCGGAATACGTGTGGCGGGCGATTGGACCGCGCGACTGCACCGCGAGATGCGGGTGGGGGACATGGTCACGCTTGGCGCGCCGCAGGGCCGCTTCACGCCGCGTCTCGATAGCGCCCGCAAGGCCCAGATCTGGGTCGCGGGCGGGGCGGGCATCACGCCCTTTCTCGCGGCCCTGGAGACGATGCAGCCGGACGATGCGGCACCTATCACCCTGATCTACGTCTATCGCGGTGCGCCCGGTGCCATCGGCTTGGACCGCCTCCACCGCCAGAGCGCGCGCCTGCCGCAGTTAAAGCTGGTGTTGCATGACAGCGCCTGTGAGGGACGGATCACAGGCTTGGTTCTGGATGCGGTCATGACGGCACTGCCCCGCCGCTGCGACCTTTACATGTGCGGACCTGAGGCTCTGAAGGATATGGCCCGTGCAGCTTATCGCCGGGCGGAAAAGGCAGGACGGGTTCGCCACGAGGATTTCGACTTCCGAGCGGCGTGGTCGCTGGCCGATCTGGCAGCCGGAGTGCGGCGTATCGCCCTCCTCTTCATAGGCCCTGCGGCCGCAGTGGGACGCGCGGCGCCGCCCGCTTTCAAACGGCTGCACGCTGCAACTGGTCTCTCCACGCTCATCCCGGTTAGGGTCGCGCCATGAAGGTGATGGTTCTCGAAGACGACAAGGAGATCGGCGCCTGGGTGCGCGACGGTCTGACCCGTGCCGGCCACACGGTCGATCTCGTGACCGACGGCAAGGACGCGCTGATCGCCGCCACGACGCGCGAGTTCGACGTGCTGGTGCTCGACCGCATGGTGCCGGGGCTCGACGGGCTGTCGGTGCTGAAATCGATCAGAGCTGCCAAGGTGCAGACCCCGGTGCTGTTCCTGACCGCCCTGTCGGACATCGACGACCGGGTCGAGGGGCTGCAATCGGGGGCGGACGATTACCTGTCGAAACCCTTCGCCCTGACCGAGCTGGAGGCTCGGGTCTCGGTGCTCGGCCGCCGCGCCGCGCCCTCATCGGCCTCGGAGGTCACCAAGCTGGTCGCAGGCGATGTCACGCTCGACCTGCTGAAGCAGACCTGCATGCGGCGCGGCCAGCAGATCGACTTAAATGGCAAGGAGTTCCGCCTACTCGAGGCCCTGATGCGGGCCAAGGGCCGGGTCCAGACCCGCAACATGCTGCTCGAGAAGGTCTGGGACATGAACTTCGACCCGACCACCAGCGTGGTCGAGACGCATATGAGCCGGCTCAGGGCCAAGATCGAGAAGCCGTTCGGCGACACGATCATCCGCACGATCCGGGGCGCGGGCTATGTCATCGACGCCGCTTAGGGCGGCGCGCAGGCTCTGGCGGCTCTCGGCGCTGCGGCAGGCTGTGCTGCTGACCGCCGCCTTCCTCGCCATCCTCGTCGGTGCCGCCGTGTTCTCGGTTTTCGAGGTCCGGCAGGCGATGGACCGTCGCGTCGATGACCGGCTCGAGGCGCGCTTCGCGGTGGCCAGCCAGTCGATCGCCGAGGGCGACTTCGACCCGGCGCAGGCACGGGGCTCCTCGCTGGAGCGGGTGATCTTCCTGCCCGAGGCCCGACGCGACGACGCGCTGTTTGGCCGGCGCGGCACCTTTTACGAGGCAGACCTCGTGCCACGCCAGCGCCGCGGCCCGCCCGAGCCATGGCTGTTCTTCGGCGGCTCGGCCGCTGGCGGCTGGCTAATCGTTGGCCAGAACGTGGGCGAGCTATCGGTCTTCGACGAGGTGCTGGTCGACACTTTCATCGGCATCGGCTGGGCGACGCTCGCGGTGGCGATGCTGATGGGGCTGGCCCTGGGCTGGCGCACGCAGCGGCGCCTGTCGGAAATCACCGGCGTGTTGGGCCGCGCCGCGGAGGGCGATCTGACCGCGCGGGTAGCACCGGACCGCGACCGGGACGATCTCGATCATCTGGGCCAACAGGTCGATGAGACCATTGCCCGCATCCAGGCTGCGCTCGAACAGGCCAAGGGCTTTTCCGCCAACATCGCGCATGACCTGAAGACGCCGCTGACCCGGCTCCGCATCCGGCTGGAAAGCGCGCTGATGGCCGAGGCCGACCGCGAGGACGAGATCGGCGCCGCGCTTGAGGAAACCGACCGCGCCATCGCGATCTTCGACGCCTTCCTGCGGCTGTCGCGCCTGGAGAGCGGTGCGCTGGAGCGGCGCTTTGAGACCGTCGACCTCGCTGCGCTCGCCCGTGACATCGCCGAGACCTACGCGCCGGTGATCGAGGATTCGGGCCGCGTCCTGCGCACTGAGATCGCCCCGATCACCATGCAGGGCGACAAAGTCCTGCTCAGCCAGCTCATGACCAACCTCATCCAGAACGCACTGCGGCACACGCCTGAGGGCAGCATCCTGACGCTGGTGGCGCGTGACGGCGCGTTCGGCCTGATGGATGACGGGCCCGGCATCCCAGAGGCCGAGCGCGAGCGGGTGCTCGAGCCGCTCTACCGGCTCGATCGCAGCCGCGGCACCGAAGGCGCCGGGCTCGGCCTCGCGCTGGCCCGGACGATCGCCGCGCGACATGGCGGCCGGCTGGTTCTGTCCGAGACGCCCGGCGGCGGGCTGTTCGCCCAGATGGTTTGGGGCCGGGCTTTGGAAAAGCCGAAGCTGACAGAACTGTAAGCTTCGCGCCAAGCGGGTGCAAAACCCCGGTTCCATATGTGCCTCATCGATAGAGACGAAAGGCACATCGAGATGAAGAAGATCACCAACACCCTGCAAGTCGTCGGCGGTGCGCTGGTCGCGCTGGTCCTTGCGCCCGTCGTCGCGCTGTTCGGTCTGACGGTGCTCGGCCTCGCCATCGGCGCGGCGGCGCTGCTGACGGGCGGTGTCACCGCGAAGATCTGGCAGCAGAGCCGCCAAGCCGACGCCGACGCGCAGGACGCTGAAGAGGCCTCGCCGTCGCAGGCCGACACCCAGCCCGCCTGACCCTTTCCAACACCAATTCAGACAGGACCACCTCCATGTTCAAAGACAAGATCCTCCCCATCGGCTTTCTCGCCTCCGCCCTGACCCTGTCGGGCATGGTGGTCGCAACCGCGCAGACCGCGAGCACGGAAGTTCAAGCGAACCAGCCCGCGACCGTCGCGTCCGTCGAGATGGTGGTTCCGGTCGACCACCGCGGCGGCAAACGGGGCCGCGACGGGCGCGGCATGACCCTTGGCGCCCTCGTCACCGATGCGGATGGCGACGGCAGGATCACCACCGACGAGATCGACCTGGCCCGCGCGGCCCTCGTCGCAGGTGCGGATGCGAGCGGTGATGGCGATATCTCCCTCGAGGAATACGAGGCGATCTTCGCGGAGCTGATGCGGGAGCGCCTCGTCGACAGCTTCCAGGAGCTCGACGGCGATGCCAGCGGCAGCATCACTGGGCAGGAGTTCGACGACGCGCTTGGCCGCATCATCGACCGGATGGACCGCAACGAGGACGGTGTCATCGACGCGGACGACCGTCGCGGCCACGACCGGACCTGACCGTCACCGGGCCTTGCGGCACGCCTGCCTCCCTCGCGGGAGGCAGGCCAAGGTCGCGGGCCTGCTGACGAGATGACAGGGTGGCTACGTCGTAGCGAACAGGCAGGACCTACCGGATGACAGGCTTTTTCAGATTTGTCTGGCACAGGCACAGGAGGCTCGGACTGGTCACGTTGGTGGCGTTCGGGATGCTGATCTTCTTCGCCGCCGATTTCGCAGGCGAAGCAATCTACTTCGCCAACCCCGCCAACCGGGATCGTCCCGTCGAGCCGTGGATGTCGATCCGCTACGTCGAGCGGTCCTGGGACCTCACCAAGCCTGTGATCTTCGACATCATCGGCTACGACGTCGACACGCCCCCCGATGCGGTGCCGCGCTCGGTCGCGGAATTCCTGCGCGAGAGCGGCATGACGCTACCGGAGTTCCAGGCCCGGATCGAAGAGGCGCAGCAGCTGCTTCGGGAGCAGAGGAACAGATGACCGAGACCTTCCTCGCCCTCATCCCGACCTACGGGCTGTGGCTGATCTTCGGCTGCGTCACCCTGTCGGGCCTCGCGCTCCCGGTGCCGTCCTCGATGATGGTGATGGTCGCGGGCGGCTTCGCCGCAGCCGAGGAGTTCGCGCTGTGGCAGCTCGTCGCCTTCGCCTATGCCGGTTTCGCGATCGGCGACCAGATCGCCTTCTGGACCGCGCACCGGGCCGGCGGGCCACTGATCGAGCGTATGGGGCGCAGTCCCGGCACTGCGAAGGTCATCGGCCGCGCGCAACGGCTGGTCGAGCGACGCGGGCTCGCGGCCGTGTTCCTGTCGCGCACCGTGCTCAGCCCGCTCGGGCCCTATGTCGGCTACATCTCCGGCGCGCTCGGCATGTCCTGGGTCGGCTTCACCCTGACAGCCCTTGGCGGCGGGTTCCTGTGGAGCCTCGGCTACGCGTGGCTCGGCTTCGCTTTCGCCGACCGGATCGCCCAGATCGCCTCCCTGATCAGCAGCTCAGTCGGCGTCGTAATGGCCGGTGCGCTCGCCATTGGCGGTCTGGCCTGGCTCATACGCAACTACCGCCGCGCCCAGTCAGCCTTTGAGGAATGAATAGGATGCCGAAGACCACTCTCACGCGCTGGATCAGGCGCGCGGCGAAGGCCGCCACGGCGGCGCTGGCCCTGCTGGCCCTTGTCGCCTGCGCGCAGATCTATCGCAACTCCGGCAGCGAACCCCTGCCGCTGCGCTACGCAACGAGCCTGCGGGTGGCGAGCTACAATGTCCACTACATCTCGCTGCGCCAGGAGACCGGCCCGTGGTCGGTGGGCGACTGGGAGCGGCGCAAGGGTCCGCTCGACAAGGCGTTCAAGTTTCTTGAGGCTGATCTCGTCGCCTTCCAGGAAATGGAGAGCCATGCGGGCCGCTCTGAGAGCCAACGGAACCTGACGCTGGACTGGCTGCTCGCCAACAACCCGGACTACGCCGCCGCGGCGGTGGGCGACGTCTCCGAGTTCCCCTCGACCCAGCCGATCCTCTACCAGGCCGACCGGCTGTCCCTCGCGGATCAGGGCTGGTTCTTCTTCTCCGAAACGCCGGACGTGATCTACTCGCGCACCTTCAACGGCTCCCATCCGGCCTTCGCGTCGTGGGCCGAGTTCGCCGACCGACGCACCGGCGCGCGGTTCAAGGTGGTCAACATCCACACCGACTACGCCAGCCGCGACAACCGCCTCCGCTCGGCGGAGCTGGTTACCGAGCGGATCGCGCCCTGGATCAAGGCGGGCGAGACGGTGCTGGTCGCGGGCGACCTCAACGCTCGGTCAGGTGACCGGGTGCTGGAGATCATCGAGGCCGCCGGCGTAACCTTCGCCCCGGTCGAGGGCGCGACCTACCACTTCGATCGCGGCCTGAACCTGTTCGGCGCCATCGACCACCTCGGCTGGGCCGGCCCCGTCGCCATGGTGGATGACCCGGTAGTGGTCCGGCGCAAATTCTCCGACGAATGGCCGACCGACCACTACCCGGTCGTGCTCGACCTGAAGTTGGCCGGCGACAGCTGAGCCGGCGTAAAACGACCGGAATTCTGCTCCAGGCCTGGATCGCTGGGCTCGATACCGGATGACCGGGCCCCGGCGGGATCGCGAACCTGACAGAATTGTAAGGCCGATGCCAGCTGGCCGACAGCACAGCCGCGTAGACGCTGGGCATCGATTGGAAAGGCTCACCCTATGACGACGCTTCGCGTCCCGTCCCTGGCCGCCCGGGACATCCCCAGACGAATTTACAATTGCAGACGATCCGCCACCCAGTCCCTGAACGCCACGAGAAGAGGGCAGCGTCTTGAGAGGGCGCCGGAATGACCGATCGCTCTTTCGCAACCGATTACACCCCGTCATCCGACCAAGGTGGCTATTCTCGCCTGTCGCGGCTGCTGCACTGGAGCGTCGCCGCCGGTTTCCTTGGTGCGCTGGCCATAGGCCTTTTGCTGGACTGGTTGCCGCGCGAGGCTCGCGGCGTCTGGCTTGATCCGCACCGCACGCTCGGCCTCGGGGTGCTGGCCTTCGGCATGTGGCGGCTGCTGCGGCGGGTCCGTATCGGCTTTCCCGCACCCGAGGCGTTGCAGCCGCGCTGGCAGGCCCTGGCGGCCCGCGCCACCCATTGGGCGCTACTCGCCGCGACGCTGGCGATGCCGCTCTCGGGGGTGCTGATGACCGTGGCACGGGGACGGGCGGTCGAACTCTGGGGGCTGACCGTGATCCCGGCCTGGGGCGAGATCGGCTGGCTGGCGGCTACCGCGGGCGCGCTGCACGAGGCCGCGCTGCCGGTTCTGGTCGGGCTCGTCGCACTTCATCTGGGCGGAGCCCTGAAGCATCACCTCGTCGATCACGACGACACGCTGCGCCGGATGTTAGGGAACGCCAGAGAGCGCCATGCCGACACCGGGTCCCGTCCACACGCCTCTGAACCGACCCCCTGACGGGTTCGCAACTTCAGCTTCCCAGTGACCCGACTCTACGAGCCGGAAGCTCTCACTTACCGCTAATTGGACAGTCATCATGAAAAAGACATCCGTCATTCTTCTCGGCGCCACCGCCATTGCTGCCGCTGCCGGGATCTATGGCCTGGCCGAAGGGCCGCTCTCGGCCCAAGGCCGCAGCCTGCAATCCCCGCCGGTCGAGATCGAGATGAAGTCGAGCTTCGAGGTGCCCGCCGCGGACGCACAGACCGAGGCCATCGTAACGGCGGCGCAGGCCTTCCTCGAGACGCTCGACAAAGCGCAGCGCGAGGCGGCCATGTTCGCCTTCGACGACGCGACCCAGAGGGGCAACTGGTCGAACTTCCCGGACGGCCCCGTGCAGCGCGCCGGTGTCATGCGCGGCGACATGACCGAGAATCAGCTGGCCGCGCTCGATGCGCTGCTGTCCACGGTGATGAGCGAGGACGGGGTGAACAACGTCCGCTACCAGCTCGCCGCCGAGGATACGCTCGACGACGGCAGCGGCGGGCCGAATTTCGGCAGCGACTATTACTATGTCTCGTTTCTCGGCGAACCCTCGACCCACGCGCCTTGGATGCTTCAGTTCGGCGGACATCACTTGGCGATCAACGTTACGATCTTCGGCCCCGACGTGACCTTCTCTCCGATGCTGACGGGCGGCGAACCGCTGAACATCGATTACGAGGGCCAGCAGATCTACATCACCGCCGACGAGACCACCGCTGCGCAGGCCCTAATGGACAGCCTTTCGGAGGATCAGAAAGCACAAGCGATCGTCTCCGACACGCCGATCAACTTGCTGCTGGGGCCGGGTGAATTCGGCACCAGAGTCGCGCCGGAAGGCATCAAGGGCAGCGATCTGGACGACGCTCAGAAGGCGCTGCTGTCGGACGTGATCGCGGCTCGGCTCGGCTTCATCAATGCCGATGATTTCGCGGCCAAGATGGAGGTCGTGGAGGTCGAGCTGGACGACACCTGGTTCGGCTGGTGGGGCCCTGAGGGCACGCTGGGCGCGGCCTATTTTAGGGTCACCGCGCCGTCGGTGATCACCGAATATGCCCCGCAGGATATGGACGGCGATCCTACCGACCACGCCCATAACATGTATCGCGACCCAGCCAACGATTATGGCGTGGCCTGGGTCGAGGCCGAATGATGCGCGCCGCGGCCGTGGCGCTGATCTCGGCTCTGACGGCGGGGTCGGTACTGGCTCATCCGCATGGCGAGGTGGATCAGCAGGTGACATTATCGCTACTCCCGGGACGGGTGGTGATCGAGGCGGTGATCATGCCGTCGGCGCCCGACGGCGTGGCAATCTACGCCCAACTTGACAGAGATGGCGACGGGGCCGTCTCGGGTTTCGAGGCGACGGACTTCGGGGCCGAACTCCTGGCAGCGACTCATCTCTCGGCGGGCGGTGCCGCGCTGGCGTTGTCCACACCCGAGGTCACGATCGCCGAGCGCGACCGGGTGGAGACCGGTCTCGGCCAAATCATATGGCGCGCCGAAGCCGAGCTGCCGTCCCGACTCGAGAGGCTCGACTTCACGATCGATTACGGCGCCTTCTCGCACAACTGGTTCGTGCAGCCCTTCTATGCGTCCGAGATCGTCGCGATGGGGGTGCCAGAGCTGGAGCGCTCCGGGGACGGCGCCACAGTGACGCTGCGCTGGCCTGGGAACTAGCGGCGTGACTGCGGCGTGGCGGGGGACGCTATCGCTCCCCCGCCGCATCGTCACGCGTCCCGATAGATGGGATGGTTGCCGCCCTCCCATCTATCTGGTCCCGCGCCTGCGCGGCAAGCCGGGCGTTAGTGACCCTTGATCGCGGAAATCGATATCAGCTTTATGCGATAGCTTCGTCGTTCTTCGTGGTCGGTGCCACAAGGGCTGGCATGCGAGCGGCAGCGGGCATCCGAGCTTTCAGATTTCCCCCGGCAAGGGCGCTACAGCGTCAGCGTGTCGCTGTGACCGTTGGAATGCGAGGGCTTTCGGTGTTTTTTTGAACCCGCGCTGCCACGGCAACCGTCAGCGCCTGCGCAAGGCACATCGGTGCCGCTAGCGAGCGTGAGAAAATGTAGTCGTGCTCCGGCACCGCAAAGAGTACTGCGGCGGTCTTTGCCAGCGGCGAAAGGGTGCTGTCGCTGATTGCGATGATCGGCACGCCTGCCTTGCTGGCGGATTCGGCAATGTTCACCACCTCGGTGGCATAATAACGGAAAGAGACTGCGATCAGCATGTCCTGCGGGCCAATGGTTCGCGCGATGTGGGTTGCAAGACCTCCGCTGGCGTCAAGCAGCACGCAAGACTGCCCCAGCATGGTAAGGACGTAGCGCAGCAGGTCCGCCACTGGAGCGGCGCGCAGTTGCCCAATGATATAGACGGTGCGGGCCGAAACGATGCAATCGGCCGCGCGGGCCAGATCATCCGGCGCAATATTATCCAGCAGGCCCTCGAGCGAGGCTATATCTGAAACGACCAGATCGCGTAGAAACCCGTACTCTGACCGATCCTCGCGCCCCTCTAGCGCCGCATCGAGCGCCTGCCGCCGAGCCTCGAACCCGGGCGCAGCCGTCGAAAGACGTTTTTGGAACAACGCCTGCAGGTCCTTGAAGCCCTTGTAGCCAAGTGCCTGCGCAAAGCGTACAAAACTCGAGGCATGGATGCCGCAGTGCTCGCCAATCGCATTGACGGATTTGACCGCGACATCGTTGGGGTTCTGTGTGAGGTAGACCGAAATCTTCTGGTAGGTCTTACTCATCGAGTCATAGCGTTCGTGAATGAGGCGGATGAGCTCTTCGTAATTCTCCGGTCGCCGGTCGCTCTGCATCTGCTCTGCCTTTCCGCTCGACGCGTCGAGTTCTACAAGCGTCACGTCCCATACATGACAACCCGTAGCGCACTATCTAATTATGCAATATTCGTTGCAAGGTGGCCAGCCAACAAGACTCTGGTAGTCACATGAGAGAAATGCGGCCCCATGCGCTAGGACTACCTTTTTGCCTTTCCCGGAATACTCTAGGGGAGCCCGAAGGGCAGGGGCAGCGCGCTCATCCGGTGCGGGGGCCTACTCCAGTTCAATCAGCAGATCCTTGGCGTCGATCTGGCCGCCGAGCACCACATGAACCGCCTTGACCACCGCATCGCGTTCGGCGTGTAGGCCGGTTTCCATCTTCATTGCCTCGATAGTCAGCAGCAGATCGCCTTCCTGGACCTGCGCCCCCGCCTGCACCCCGACCGAAGCCACCACGCCGGGCATCGGCGCGCCGATGTGCGAGGCATTGCCCAGTTCTGCCTTGGGCCGGGCGGCAGAGGTTGCCTTGGCCTTGCGGTTGGGTACGCGCACCGCGCGCGGCTGGCCGTTGAGTTCAAAGAACACCCGGACCTCGCCGTCGTCTTGGGTTTCGCCCACAGTGATCAGCCGGATTTCCAGCGTCTTGCCGGGGTCGATTTCGGCGGTGACCTCTTCGCCGGGCTTCATCCCATAGAAATAGGTCAGCGTTGGCAGCACGCGCACCGGACCGTATTCCTCGTGGCGGGCGACGTAATCGGTGAAGACCTTGGGATACATCAGGTAGCCGTTGAAATCCTCGTCGTCAAAATCGACATCGGGGAATTTGTCGGCTAGCTCGCTGCGCATCGCCGCCAGATCGGCCGGGGCAAGATGCGCGCCGGGACGTTCCAAATTGGGGCTTTCGCCTTTCAATACCTTGCCTGCGATGGTCTGAGGGAAGCCGCCTGGCGGCTGGCCAAGATTGCCACGCATCATGTCAATCACCGACTCGGGAAAGCTGACATCGGTGCCGGGGTCTTCGACCTGCGCGCGGGTCAAGTTCTGGCTCACCATCATCAGCGCCATATCTCCGACCACCTTGGACGAGGGCGTCACCTTGACGATATCGCCGAACATCTGGTTCACGTCGGCATAGGTCTGGGCGACCTCGTGCCAGCGTTCTTCCAGCCCCATCGCGCGGGCCTGCGCCTTGAGGTTAGTGAACTGCCCGCCGGGCATTTCGTGCAGGTAAACCTCGGAGGCCGGGGCCTGAAGGCCGGATTCGAAGGCCGCATACTGGCCGCGCACCGCTTCCCAGTAGTTCGACAGCTCGCGGATCGTGCCCACGTCCAGCAGCGTGTCGCGGTCGGTGTGGCGCAGCGCCTCGACGATTGAGCCAAGCGTCGGCTGCGAGGTGTTGCCCGAAAGGCTGTCCATCGCCGCGTCTACCGCGTCGACACCAGCGCGCGCGGCCTCGATGATCGTGGCGATGCTGGCACCAGAGGTGTCGTGGGTGTGGAGGTGGATCGGCAGATCGACCTCTTGCTTGAGCGCATTGATCAGCATTCCGGCGGCATTGGCTTTCAGTAGCCCTGCCATGTCCTTGAGGCCAAGCACATGTGCGCCGGCGGCCTTCAGTTCCTTGCCCATGTCGACGTAGTACTTCAGGTTGTACTTGGCGCGGGCCGGGTCAAGTATATCGCCGGTGTAGCAGATGGTGCCTTCGCAGACTTTACCGCTTTCGATTACCGCATCCATCGCGACCCGCATGTTTTCGACCCAGTTCAGCGAATCAAACACGCGGAACACGTCGACGCCGCTATCGGCTGCCTGCGCGACAAAGCTTTGCACCACGTTGTCGGGGTAGTTGGTATAACCCACGCCGTTCGAGGCGCGCAGCAGCATCTGCGTCATGATGTTTGGAACGTGCGCGCGAATGTCGCGAAGGCGTTGCCACGGGCATTCCTGCAAGAAGCGGTAGGCCACGTCGAAAGTCGCGCCGCCCCAGCATTCGACCGAGAACAGGTCGGACATATTGGCGGCATAGGCGGGGGCGACCTTGATCATGTCGATCGAGCGCATTCGTGTCGCCAGCAGGGATTGGTGCCCGTCGCGCATGGTGGTGTCGGTGATCAATAGCCGCTTTTGCGCCGACATCCAGCCGGCTACCGCCTGCGCGCCTTTTTCCTCGAGCAGCGTGCGAGTGCCGGCGGGCGGCACCTCGTGCAGCGCCGTGGGCACGCGCGCGGGTTTCAGCTCGGCGGCGGGCTTGGGGCGGTTCTGCACCTCGGGGTGACCGTTTACCGTGATGTCGGCGATATAGGTCAGAACCTTGGTGCCCCGGTCGCGGCGCTTTTTGAAATCGAACAGCTCGGGCGTCGTGTCGATGAATTTGGTGCTGTATTGGTTATTCAGGAACACCGGGTGCTTGAGCAGGTTGATCACGAAGTCGATGTTCGTGCTGACTCCGCGGATGCGGAACTCGCGCAAGGCACGATCCATCCGCTTGATCGTCTTTTCCGGGGTCGCGGCCTTGGCGGTCACCTTTACCAGCAGCGAATCGTAATAGCGGGTGATGATGCCGCCCGCATAGGCGGTGCCGCCGTCCAGGCGGATGCCCATGCCGGTGGCGCTGCGATAGGCGGTGATGCGCCCATAATCGGGGATGAAATTATTGGTCGGATCTTCAGTAGTGATCCGGGTCTGAAGCGCGTGGCCAGTCAAGCGCACATCGTATTGAGACGCCTTGCCGGTGGCTTCGGGGAGACTTCTGCCCTCGGCGATCAGGATCTGCGCTTGTACAATGTCGATGCCGGTGACTTCCTCTGTGACGGTGTGTTCGACCTGAACGCGAGGGTTCACCTCGATGAAGTAGAATTTGCCGGTTTCCATATCCATAAGGAATTCGACGGTGCCGGCGCATTCGTAATTCACATGCGCGCAGATCTTGCGGCCCAGCTCGCAGATTTCCTCGCGCTGCGCTTCGGAAAGATAGGGGGCGGGGGCGCGTTCAACGACCTTCTGATTGCGGCGCTGCACCGAGCAGTCGCGTTCGTACAGGTGATAGATGTTGCCCATCTTGTCGCCAAGGATCTGCACCTCGACGTGGCGGGCGCGGATGATCATCTTTTCCAGATAACCCTCGCCGTTGCCGAAGGCGGCTTCGGCCTCGCGCCGGCCTTCCAGCACCTTTTCCTTAAGTTCCTTTGGCCCTTCGATGGGCCGCATCCCGCGACCGCCGCCGCCCCAGGACGCCTTGAGCATCAGCGGATAGCCGATTTCCTCGGCCTCGGCTGCGATGGCGTCCCAGTCATCGCCCAGCACCTCGGTGGCGGGAATGACGGGCACGCCAGCCTTGACGGCGACCTTGCGGGCGCTGGCTTTGTCGCCAAGGGCGCGCATGGTGGCCGCCTTCGGTCCGATGAAGGTGATTCCTGCAGCATCGCAGGCATCGACGAATTCGGGGTTTTCCGACAGCAGGCCATAGCCCGGGTGGATCGCATCCGCCCCCGCCAGCTTGGCGACACGGATGATCTCGGAGATCGACAGATAGGCTGCAACGGGGCCAAGCCCCTCGCCGATCCGGTAGGCCTCATCCGCTTTGAAGCGGTGCAGGCCTAGCTTGTCCTCTTCGGCAAAGACGGCGACCGTCTTCTTGCCCATCTCGTTCGCCGCCCGCATGATGCGAATGGCGATCTCTCCCCTGTTCGCAACGAGAATCTTCTGGAAGGACTTGGTGACTGGCTTGGACATGGGAAACTCCGGGGGAAATGACGTCTGCACGGCGGGCGCTTTCATGCGCCCGCCGTGCCGGAAGTGATCAGGCAAATGCTTCAGACGGATTTCCAGGCCCGGTGGCGCGATGAGGTCTGGATCGTCTCCACCAGCGTCTGGATACGGTGCCCGGCGCAAAAGCCGAATGGTTCGGCACCATCACCGGCAATAGCGTCCACGTAGCCTGCGACCTCGATCGCCTTGAGGTCGTTGAAACCGATCTGGTGGCCCGGCGCGACGCAGAAGCGACCGTACGGCGGATGCTCCGGTGCGGCTTCGATCCGGCGAAAGCCGCGGCGCCCGGGAGCATCGCACCCGTCGTAGAAATGCAGCTCGTTGAAACGCTGCTGGCTGAAGGCGAGCGCCCCCTTAGTGCCGTAGATCTCGAAATCATGCTGCATCTGGCGGCCCGTTGCGATCCAGTTGCCCTCGACCGACCCTTGCGCGCCGTTTGCGAACCGCAAAAAGGCGCGGCCCACATCGTCGACCTCGACCGCCCGCGTACCCCCGCGCCCGTCGGGGCGGGTGCCAATCATCGTGACGCAATCGCCCATGACCTCGGTGATCGGACCGAGGAGCATCTCGGCAGTGGCAAGCGCATGGCTGCCAATATCTGCAAGCGCGCCGCCGCCCACGGGATCGTGGCGAAAGCTGAAAGGCGTGGCGGCATCGGCCATGTAGTCCTCGGCGTGGATGCCGCGATAACCGCGGATATCGCCAAGCTCACCCGCCTCGATCATCGCGCGGGCGAGGCGCAGCATCGGGTTGCACAGGTAATTGAAACCAACCTGCGTTTTCACGCCGGCCGCCTCCGCCGCTCTGGCCATTTCGAGCGCATCCGATGCGCAGGGGGCAAGCGGCTTTTCGCAATAGACATGCTTGCCCGCCGCGATGGCCGCAAGCGCCATTTCCTTGTGCAGCGCATTGGGCGTGGTGATGTCGATCACGTCGATGTCCGGGTCTGCGATCAGCTTGCGCCAATCGTCGGTGGCGCGCGCAAAGCCAAGCGCCCCTGCCGCCTGCGTCGCGGAGTCCTGCGTCACGTCTGCGACGGTATGGAGCACGATATTGCGTGGCAGATCGAACACCTTTGGCGCCGTGGAGAAGCCGAAGGCATGGGTTTTGCCCATGAAGCCGGTCCCGATCAGGCCGATGTTGAGATCAGGCTTTGACGAGGCCATGTGCATAGTCCCTGTTCACGACCAGCGCGGGATCAATTCCCCCGGCGAGATAATCGAGAATGTTTTGCGCGGCATTGACGGCCATGCGTTCGGCGGCGCCTTCGGTCAACCCGCCGATATGGGGGCTTAGAATCACCTGGTCGAACGCATTGAGCGGATTGTCCGCAGCGGGGGGCTCGTTCTCGAACACGTCAAGCCCGGCGGCAGCGACTTTGCCCGAACCGATCGCGGCAATCAGAGCGGCTTCGTCCACGATGCCGCCGCGCGCTGTGTTCACGATGATCGCACCGTCCTTCATTGCGGCAAATTCTGCTGCGCCAATCAGCGGCTTTTCCGGCTTCGGGGCACTGACCGAGATCACGTCGGCCCAGCCGAGCGCCTCGTTGAGATCTTCTGCCGCGGCGATGGGCCCCTCGGGCCAGCCTCGCGAAACAAGGTATGGATCATAGGCGCGGATGGTCATGCCAAAGCCCGCCATCATCGCCGCCGTGTGCCGCCCGATCCGCCCATAGCCAAGGATCAGCAGGTTGCGCCCGCGCAGATCCTGGCTTTCCAGCTTGTTGCGCCAGCCCCAAGGGCCGCTGCGCACCGAAGCGTTGCCCCGCAAAGCGCGCTTGGATGCAGCAAGGATCATCATGCAGGCGTGTTCGGCGACGGAATAACTATTCACATCGCCGCAGACCGCCAAGGCGATGCCGCGTTCGTTCAATGCCGAGAGGTCGACTGCGTCATACCCGACGCCATGACGCGAGACGATCTTCAGGCGCCCCGCCTTCGCCACCGTTTCCGCGCTCATCGGCTGGGTGCGGATCAGCACCGCGTCGGCTTCATGCACGAACGCGGCGTAGCTGTTTTCGCTTACCTCATCGATATAACGCACGGTGATGTCTTCGGCGCTGTCTAGCACCGCGCGGCCCGCCGGGTGGATTTTTCCAGCAACGATCACATGCGCCATCAGTAGGCCCCCTTCATCGCTGCCGGGGCCGTGGCAGCCGCCCTCCTCGAAACCGCCTCACGGAAGGTGCGCACCGATGCCGCTGCCGCCCCCGCAAGCAGGCGGGTGTCGCCCGAAACGGTGGTCATGTCATAGCCCCAGCCTACGGCGCGGGCGGCATATTCGGCGGTACCGCAGTGCAGGGCGGCCATGATGCCGTGACGATGGCAAGTGTCCGCGATGGTCTGTAGCGCCTCAATCATCTCAGGCTCTTCGCGGTCGAACCCGGGGGGATACTTGCCGTCGCAGAGCGAAAAGGTCAGATCGGCCGGGCCAACATAGATCCCGTCCAACCCTGGCGTCGTGGCGATGGCGTCGAGGTTGGCCATGGCTTCCTTGGTTTCAACCATGGCCCAGCCGACGATCCTGTCGTTGGCCTCGGCGTGGATGTTCGCCCCCTGTGCATAGGCGGCGCGGGTGGGGCCGAAGCTGCGTTGCCCATGCGGCGGATAGCGCAGATAGCTGACGAATTCGGCGGCTTGTTCGGCGGTGTTGATCATCGGGCAGATGATCTGCATGGCGCCCGCGTCCAGCGCCTTCATGATCGCCGCCGGATCAAGCCAGGGCACCCGCGCCCCGATCACCACGCCAGAAGCGCGCATCGCCTGAAACATCGGCAATACTGCGGAATAGTCGAGCGCACCGTGCTGCCAGTCGATCGACACCGCGTCATAGCCCTGTGCGGCCATGATTTCGGCGGTGAACGGGTTTCCGATGGACAGCCAGCCATGCAGCACGGGACTGCCTTCGGCCCAGATCTGCGTGAGCTTGTTCTCGATCATCTGTCTCTCCTCCCTCAGAAAACGATCTGTGCCAGCTTGGTGTCGAGGTAATCGCCGATCCCCTCGGTGCCGCCCTCGCGGCCCATTCCGGAAAAGTTGGTGCCCCCGAATGGCGCCTCGCTCGCGGCGAGGGCAAAGCTGTTGATCCCCACCATCCCGGCCTTGAGCGTGGCGACCGTGCGACGGGCGCGGTCCGGCGATCGGGTAAAGGCATAGGCGGCAAGGCCCATGTCGGATGCATTGGCGCGGGCCAGCACCTCTGCCTCGTCGCCAAACCGGGTGATAGCGGCAACGGGGCCGAAGTTTTCTTCGGCAAAGACCCTCATGTCGTCGGTCACGCCGGTCAGAACCGTCGGCTCGTAGAAATGGCCGCTGTTCTGGCCTGCTGGGCGCTGCCCGCCGCAAGCAAGGGTGGCACCAGCCCGGATGGCGCCCTGCACGATGGCGTCGATCTCGGACAGGCGACCGGCGTTGATCAGCGGGCCCATGCCGGTGTCGGAGTCCATCCCGTCGCCGACGCGGATCTTTCGCGCACGCCTGACGAAGCCCTCGACAAATGCGTCATGCACGCTGTCATGCACGAACAGCCGGTCGGGGGTGACGCAGACCTGGCCGCAATTGGCGAACTTGGTCGCCACAACTGCATCCAGTGTCGGTTCCAGATCGGCATCGTCGTAGACAATCAGGGGGGCGTTGCCGCCCAGCTCCATGCTGACCTTCTTCACGGTATCGGCGGCATCGCGGATCATCTGCTGGCCGACGCGGGTGGACCCTGTCAGTGATACCTTGCGCACCCGCGCATCCGCCATGATCGGCACGTAGGTGTTTGCGGTGGAGCCGACGACAAGGTTCACAGCGCCGTCCGGCAGGCCGCCCGCGCGGATGCAATCAACCATCACCATCGCGACGCCCGGCGTCTGCGACGAGGGGCGCAGCACTACGCAGCAGCCTGCTGCCAAGGCCGGTGCCAGCTTGCGGGCGGGAAGGGCGGCAGGAAAATTCCACGCGGTGAAGGCGCCCACGATGCCGACAGGCTCGCGGGTGATCTCGAACCGCCCGCCAGGCACCCGGCTTTCGACCATGCGGCCATAGATGCGGCGCGCCTCTTCGGCGTACCAGCGGAACTGGTCGCAGGAGAGGGCCCATTCCCGGCCCGATTGCGCCAGCGGCTTGCCAGTCTCGGCCGAGATCATTCGGGTGGCTTCATCAGCGCGCGCCAGCATCTCGTCTGCGATGCGGTGCAGCGCGTCGGCGCGGGCAAACCCGCCCATCTCGCGCAGGTGGGGCAAGGCGCGGGCGGCGGCATCGATGGCGCGCGCGGTGTCCTCGGGCGATGCTGCGGGCACCCGGCCCAGCGGCTTTTCCGTGACGGGCGACAGCACGTCCAAGCCGTCACTGGACCGGACCCATGCCCCGTCGATGAACAGTCCGAAATTTTGGTACATTTCTCAACCTTCTGATCTGTATGGTTGGGCGGCGCGCGCGCCATCAGCGCCGGGTAGCGTTATCGCTTGAGCGACCAATGGCGCAGCCGCCGATCGCCATAGGCGGCCGCAACGACGATGATCCCCAAAAGCAGCATGAACCACTGTGGCTTCACGCCCATCACCACGAGGTAGGACTGGATCGACGACAGCACGAAGGCCCCGACCAGCGCCCCCAGCAGCGAGATCCGCCCGCCAGCCAGTAGGCAGCCGCCCAGCACGCAGGACGCGATTGCCTGAAGCTCCATCAACCGGCCCATCGACCCGTCGGCGGACCCCAGCTTGCCCGCCTCGAGCACGCCGCCAAGTGCTGCTAGCGTGCCGCACAGCACGAAGGCCGAAAGCTTCACCCGGTCCACTCGCACCCCGCGCGACAATGCGCTGTCGGCGGATCCGCCGGTGGCCAGCAGCCGGTTGCCGAAGGGCATCGCCTTGAGCATAACCGTCAGCACCACGAGCCCCGCGAGCATCCACAGCCAGGCGGTGTTGAACCCCCAAAGCGTGTCGCCGCCCAGCAGCCAGTAGCTGACGCCACCGCGCTCCTTGAAGGGGATCGAAAAGGCGAAACCGCTAGTCAGTGCGATGGCGATGCCGCGAAAGATCATCAGCGTACCAAGCGTGATGATAAGAGACGGCGTCCCGGTCCGGGTGATCAGCAGGCCGTTGAAGGCCCCGATCGCCGCCCCGGCGACTACCGCCGCCACCGCCGCCAGCGCCGGGTCGATTTGCACCGCAAGCCACAGATAGACTAGCGCCCCGACCCCGAAGGTGGACCCGACAGAGATGTCGATTTCTCCGGTGCCAATCACAAGCGCTACGCCCATGCTCATCAGGCCAAGCGTCGCCGTGATCTGCATGATGGTGCCAAGGTTGTAGGCGTTCGCCCAGCGGCCATCGGAGGTGGCCGAAAAGAAAACCACCAGAAGTGCGGCGATCAGCACGATGCCGATTTCGGTATGGCGGCTGATGAAGGGCTTGATTGTTGCCGCAACCATCACACCGCCTCCCGCTGCATCGCGTCTTCGTGCTTCTCGACAAGGCGGCCACCCTGACGGATGACATCCTCGAGCTCTTCGGCGGTCATCTCGCTGGTCGAGGCATCCGCAACCTTCTCGCCGTTCTCCATGATGACGATCCGGTCGGCCAACTTGTGCACCTGAAAGATGTCGTGGGTGATGTAGATCACCAGAAGGCCCTGTTCCTTCAGCTGCACGGCAAGCTCGTTGACATGCTCACGCTCCCGGACGCTCAGGTGGTTGGTCGGCTCGTCCATGATGACCACGCGGTTCATGAATTCGACCGCACGGCCGATCTTGACCGACTGGCGTTCGCCACCCGAAAGCCGCTCCACCTCATCATCGGCGGACACGTTGTCACGCAAGCCGAACTCGCGGATCACCTTGGCCGACTTGCTGCGCATCTTTGCAAAATCGAGAAACGGAATGCCGAGGATCTTCTTCACCGGCTCGCGCCCGAGATAGAAGTTGCGCGCGATCGACAGGTTGTCGCACAAGCCGACCGATTGCTGGATCGTCTCAATTCCCTGGTCGATGGCGAGCTTCGGGTGAAATTCAGTCACCCGTTTGCCGTCGAAATAGACCTCGCCCTCGCTGGGGGTGTGGATGCCGCACAGAATGCGGATCAGCGTCGTTTTTCCCGCCCCGTTGTCGCCGACCAGACCGACCAGTTCGCCGGCGTGAAAATCGACAGAGACGTTCTTGAGCGCGTGGAACAGCCCGAAGTACAAATCGAGATTTTTGACCTGAATGAGCGGCGTTGCGTTCGACATGGGTTTCTCCTCCCCCTGTGTCAGACAGAATGGCCGGCCCAGCGGGCGAGCTTCTGATTGAAGATGACGGCGACGATCAGCACGATGCCGATGAAGGTGATGAACCAGGACGACGGCGCGCCAAGTGCGATAAGCTCGTAGCGGAAGCTGATGACGATGAAGGCCCCAAGCACCGCCCCGATCAGTGATCCGCGCCCGCCCGAAAGCAGGCAGCCGCCGATCACCGCCGCCGAGATCGCCTCCAGTTCCAGCAGATCGCCAAGCGTCACATGGGTCTGGGGCTGATCGGCAAGGGTGACGATCCCGGCGAACCCAGCCAGCAGGGAGCACAGCGTGAATGCGGCTATCTTGGTGCGGTCGATCAGCACACCGCGCGAGGCGGCGCTTTCGGCATTGCCCCCGGTGGCCAGTAGCCGGTTACCGAAGGGGGTCATCCACAGCACCACGCTGAGAATCACCAGCACCAGAAGCGCCCAGAAGATTGCCGCCTCGATGCCAAGGATCTCGCCGCCGAACATGCGGGTCAGCCAGTGGGCGCGCGCTTCTTCGGGGAAGTTGCGCACCGAGCCGCCGGTCCAGACATAGATGACCCCGCGAAAGGTAAACAGCCCGCCAAGCGTGACAATCATCGACGGCAGCCCGCCCTTGACCACGGCAAAACCCTGGATCAGCCCGCAGGCTGCGGCGATGACAAGCGCGGCGATTGTCGCGCCTGGCACCCCCAGATCGGGTTGCAGCGTGATGAAGGCAACGCCTGTCAGCCCGTAGACGGAGCCTACTGACAGGTCGATCTCTTTCGACATGATGATCAGCGCTTGGCCCATGGCGATCAACCCGAGGATCGCTGTGAAGTGGATCACGTTGGAAAGGGTCCGGGTCGACCACCAGCCACCGGCGTCGATCGCGGTGAACGCTACCAGCATCACGACGACGCCGATCATCGACCCAAGGCCCGCGCCCGAGGCAAATTGCCGTATCAGAGGCATCATTCCCCCTCCCGAATTTCGTTGAATGCCCGACTTTCGCCGCCGGAGAACCGGGCAGCCGGCACAGCGACCGACTGCCCGAAAGATGACGGTCGGCTTACCAGGTGTTCTGGTTGTCGTACTCTTCGTCGCCGAACACGCTGCGCACGAGGTCGGCCCACTTGTCGGCGTTCTCGGCGTTGATGATGACGGGGCCGGTCAGGATGTCGGATTGCGGCTCGTAGCCAAGCGTCTTGTTCCAGTAGAGCCATTCCATCGGCGCGTAGCCCTGAAGCCAGAAGCCTTGGCTGTTGGAAGCCAGCAGCTTGCCTTGACGCACGCCTTCGATGGACACGGGCGCCTCGTCGACCGTCACGACGGTCACGCCCTCGTTGTCGACATCCGGGCTCAGGTCCATGTCATTTGCCACGCCCCAGGCCCAGGGCGAAGACCAGCCCGCCACCGTGAAGATGACGTTGGTTTCGGGGTTGGCGGACAGGTAGGATTGCAGTGTGTTGCGCGCCGTGGCCGGTTCTGCCCCGATGAACAGTTCCTCGAATTTGGCACCGGTGCCTTCGAGGGCATCCTTCATGCCGTTGCAGCGTGCCTTAAGGCCCTGATGCGCCGAATCGTGGTTGGCGCAGATGACGCCGGTCGGGGCGGGGATGTCACCGGCATCGGCCTGTTCCAGCAGGTATTTGCCAAGGTTGAGGCCGGTGAGATATTCGTCGCCGCCCACATAGGTCAGGTAGGGAATGCGCTCATCCGCGGGGCGGCTGTCGGGGATGTTGAAGGCGACGACGGGGATGCCCATCTCAATGGCGCGGCGCAGCGGGCCTTCGAAGGCGTCGTTGTCGACGATGGGCACCGCGATGCCGTCGGGCTGGGTCGAGATCGCCTGTTCGAGCAGACGAACATGCTCTTGCACCGAGTAGTTATTGGTCGAGATGTATTCGGTCTTCACGTCCGGGTATTTCTCCTCGAACGCGGCCATGGACTCGGTCAGCCAGCCCATGTTGGCGTCGTTGGAGCCGATGTGCGAGACCATAACGAAGCGGAATTCCTTGTCCTGCGCCGCGGCGGGACCGGACAGCGCAGCAGCGGTCATCACACTTGCCAAGGCAAGGCTGTGGGTGAGCTTCATTGGTAATTCCTCCATGTTGGCACCCGGCTGTTCAAGAACCGCCCTCCTGCGGCCGCAACGATTGTTGCATGAACAAGGTGTTTGATATTTATATTGCCAGTCTGCCGTTCAGTCAATGTATATTGCATATTGGAGCATATTCGCAATATTTGCTGCTGAATACGAAAAAGGCACGCCCCACGAGGGGGCGCGCCTTGCACTGGGGACCATCGAAAGGTCAGACTGCGACGGGCCTTAGCCACGGCTGATCGGCCGCCTCGTGGCTGTCGACGACCGCTTCGACGAAGGCCACGCCCTTCAGCCCGTCTGAGGCTGTGGGCAGGTTGCGACCCAGCGGACCGGGGGCGCGCCCCTCGCGCTGCGCGCGGATCGCCTCGGCAAATCCGGCGTAGAGATTGGCAAATGCTTCGAGATAGCCCTCAGGATGGCCCGCCGGCGTTCGAGTGCGCGCTTTGGCGTCCTCGGAGAGATCATCGGCCCCGCGCTTTATGGTCTGCACCCGTCCGGCCAGAGGCGACAGGATTAGCTCATTGGGCTGTTCCTGGAACCATTGCAGCGATCCGGTCTCTCCAAACACTCGCAGACGCACCCCGTTGGAGTGCCCCAGCGCCACCTGCGACGACCACAAGAGCCCGCGTGCGCCCCCCTGATACCGCATCATGACATGGGCGTTGTCATCCAGCGCGCGCCCCGGCACAAACGTCGCTAGATCGGCGGTCAGACTGTCCAGCGTCAGCCCGCTGACGAAGCCAGCAAGATGATAGGCATGGGTGCCGATGTCGCCGATGGACCCGCCACGCCCGTTCTTTGCGGGATCGGTGCGCCAGGCCGCCTGAGCGTTGCCGGATTGTTCGATGGCTGTAGCCATCCATTCCAGCGGATATTCGACCTGCACCGAACGCACCGCGCCGATGTCGCCCGCCGCCACGCGCACGCGCGCCTCGTGGACCATGGGATAGCCGCAATAGGTATAGGTGACCCCCACGAAACGGTCCGAGCTGCGCGCAAGCGCCTCGAGCGCAACGGCATCGGCCAGCGTCGCCGTCAGGGGCTTTTCGCAGATCACATCGAAACCCGCTTCCAGCAACGCCTTGGCGATAGGGAAATGGGTGAAATTCGGGGTGCAGATTGCAACCGCCTCGACCCGGTCGGCGCGGTCTTGTTCCGCTGCGATCAGATCCTGATAGCTGCCATAGCTGCGGGCCTCGTCGATGCCTTGGCCACCCGCAAAGGCGCGGCCTTTTTCGGGATTGACGTCGAAGGCCCCGGCGACCAGTTGCCACGCGCCGTCCAGACGCGCGGCGATCCGGTGTATGTTACCGATATAGGCGCCATCGCCGCCACCGATCATGCCAAGGCGCAGAGGGCGTTGATAAGCGGTCATTGTTTACTCCAGTCCAAGCATGGCGCGGTTAGCACCCTTGTCCGCGCCGGATTTCACGAAATCGTCGAAAGCGCGGTCCGAGACGCTGATGATGTGATCGGCGATGAAGGCCGCGCCCTCTCGCGCGCCGTCCTCGGGGTTCTTGATGAAACATTCCCACTCCAGCGTCGCCCAGCCATCGAACCTGTAGGTCGCCAGCTTGGTGAAGATCGCCTTGAAATCCACCTGCCCGTCGCCGGGACTGCGAAAGCGCCCGGCCCGCTTTTCCCAAGGCTGAAACCCGCCATAGGCGCCGGATTTTCCGTCGGGGCGGAATTCTGCGTCCTTGACATGAAAGGCGCGGATGCGGTCGTGGTAATGGTCGATGAAGGCGAGATAATCGAGACCTTGGAGGACGAAATGCGAGGGGTCGAACATGATGTTCGCCCGCGTGTGACCGTTTAACCGGTCGAGGAACATCTCCCAGCTGTGGCCATCGTGGGTATCCTCGACGGGGTGGATTTCGAAGCACGTATCCACGCCCTCGGCGTCAAAGCTGTCCAGCAGCGGTTTCCAACGCGCGGCGAGCTCGGTGAAGGCCTCGTCGATCAGTCCTTCGGGCCATTGCGGATAAGGGTAGAGATAGGGCCAGGCCAGCGATCCGGTAAAGGTGGTGTGGGTGCCAAGGCCAAGACGCCGCGAGGCGCGCGCCGCATGTTGCAGATGCTCCTCGGCCCAGGCGCGGCGCGCGGCGGGATTGCCGCGCACCGCCTCGGGGGCAAAGCCGTCCATGATGACATCATGCGCCGGGTGCACCGCGACAAGCTGGCCCACCACATGCGAGGCCAGCTCCGCTAGCTCCAGCCCATGTTCCGCCAAAGTGCCGCGTAGATCATCGCAATAATCGGTACTTTGCGCCGCGGTGGGCAGGTCGATCAGCCGCGTGTCCCAAGTCGGGATCTGCACAGCCTTGAAGCCTTTGTTCGCCGCCCATTCGGCCAGCGAGGGCAGGGTGTCAAAGGGTGGCTCGTCGGCGGCGAACTGGGCCAGAAACACCGCCGGACCCTTGATCGTGGTCTTCGCGCTCATGGCCGCAGCTTTTCCGCCGGGCCGGGGGCCTGACCGTCATAGCCGCCCCAAACCGATTGGTCGAAATGGATCACCGCGCCGGTCATCATGCCGCTGTCGTCCGAGGCAAGGAACAGCACCGCGCGGGCGACCTCGGCAGGATCGAGCAGGCGCCCGAAGGGCAGGCCCGCGTTGGCCTTTGTCTCCCAGTCGGGATCGCCGGATTCCGCCAGTTGCAGTGCGCGTTCGTGATCCGAGGACATCCAGCCGATATCGAGTTGGTTCACATGCACACCGTTGCGCATCAACGCATAGCCCGACGAACGTGTCAGCGTCGACAGCGCCGCCTTTGATGCGCAATAGGGCGCGATAAACGGCTGCCCAGCTTGCGATGAGGTGGAGCCGATGTTGACGATGCGCCCGCCGGCGCCTTCGCGGTCCATCACGTTGACCGCACCCTGCATCAGAAAGAACGGCGCGCGGGTGTTGACCGCGAACATCCGGTTGAACAGCTCCGGCGAGGTGTTCAGTAGATTGCCCCGGTCAGTCAGCCCGGCCGCGTTCACCAGAATGTCGATCCGGCCAAAGCGGGCGTCGGCCTGCGCGATGATGCGCTGCACATCGTCGGTGTTGCCAAGGTCGGCGGCAATCATCAGCACCGGCACGCCGGTCGAATCGGTGATCGCCCGCGCCATCGCTTCGCCTTTTTCGCGGCCCCGCCCGACGATGGCGATGCCCGCAGCACCCGCCTCGGCGAACAGCCGCGCGATGGCCGCGCCAAGCCCTTGTGTGCCGCCGGTGATGACGGCGATCTTTCCATCGATGCGGTTCATGCCTGCACCTCGTATCCTGCGGCGTCCATGACGCGTTTCAATTCGGCGCGGCCCTTGCGCGCCATGTCGAGCGGCGGGTTGGCCACCGGGTCCTGCTCCGCTTCGATCACGAACCAGCCCTCATAGCCCTTCTCTGCCAGCGCCTTGACGATGGCCTCGAAATTGAGGCTGCCGTCGCCCGGAACGGTGAAGGCCCCCTTGATGACCGCGTCGAGAAAACTCTCGCGGCTGCGGTCGAGCCCGTCGATCACCGCGCGGCGCACGTCCTTGGTGTGGACATGGCTGATCCGGGCGTGATGGTTTTCTATAACACGGAAATTGTCGCCCCCGGCAAAGGCCATGTGCCCCGCGTCAAACAGCAGCGGCACCGAGCTATGCGCCATGAACCGGTCCAACTCTGCTTCGGTTTCTACCGCTGCCGCCATGTGGTGATGGTAGGCGAGGGGCATACCTTCACGCGCGCACCAATCGGCGAAATCGCTGACCTTGCGCCCGTAGGCGGCCATTTCCGCCTCGGAGAGTTTGGGCTTTCGCGCCAACGGGATATCCCGCGCGCCCTGCACCGAGCGGGCGGTTTCGCCGTAGACGATGCAGGGCGCACCGGCGGCCTTGAAGAACGCGTGCTGTTCGGCAATGCGGTCCTTCTCGGCCTCGATGTCGCCATCCAGCAGCAGGCCCGAGAACCAGCCGCCGCAGACCGAAATCCCGTGCGTTGCAAGGATCGGGCCGAGCGTGCCCATGTCCATCGGAAAGCGGCGCCCGGTTTCCATCCCTGTCAGCCCGGCTTCTGCCGCCTGCCTTAGACACTCGTCGAGCGAGACATCGTCCGACAGTTCGGCCAGATCGTCGTTCCACCACGCGATGGGCGCGATGCCCAGTTTTGCCTTAAGACCCATGTCACACCCCCTGCCGCTGCTTGGAGCGGAAAGCTTCCTGCTTTTCGCGGGCCTTGCGGATGCTTTCCCGGTCATTGACCTCGGGCACGCCGACGTACCAGTCCGCCCCGCCATCGGTCCAGGTCCAGGCATCCGAGTTGATCGACAGTACGGTGGTCCGGTTGGTGCCAAGCGCCCAGTCCATCGCCGCCTCGAGGTCTGACAGGCTGTCGCAATGCCGCGCGAGGGCGCCCATGCTTTCCGCGTGCTTGACGAAATCGACGTGGAGCGGGTTGTCGCGGTTCAGGACGCGGCTGTCCTTCAGCAGGTTGTTGAACCCCGGCACGCCCATGCCGGTCTGGAGTCGGTTGATCACCCCGAAGCCGCCGTTGTCGCAGACCACGACGATCATCTTATGGCCCGACAACACGCTGGAATAGATATCGGAATTCATCAGCATGTAAGACCCGTCGCCGACCATGACGATGGGTACGCCGGTCTGGGTATCGCCCTCGGTCTTGGCCATCGCATGACCCCATGCGCCGGCGATCTCGTAGCCCATGCAGGAAAAGCCGAATTCGCAGTCGAAGGTGTTGGGCGCCTTGACGCGCCAGTTCTTGACGGTCTCACCCGGCAAGCCGCCCGCAGCGGTGACCATGGTATCTTCGGGGCGGGCCGCCTTGTTCACCACGGCGATGACCTGTGCATAGGACGGCACCGGCGCGTTGGTCGCGGCTTGGCCTTCATCCAGCGCGGCGT
The DNA here is from genome assembly GCF_047631075.1 of Limimaricola cinnabarinus. Classification (NCBI taxonomy): domain Bacteria; kingdom Pseudomonadati; phylum Pseudomonadota; class Alphaproteobacteria; order Rhodobacterales; family Paracoccaceae; genus Limimaricola; species Limimaricola cinnabarinus. The sequence goes on along the minus strand of NZ_JBLHYX010000013.1, from coordinate 29,603 downwards.
TCCAGTCGGCGTAAAGGCTTTGCGCCTGTGCCATCCGCGCGGGATCGCAGGCCCAGCGGTCCAGCGCGCTGTTCAGTTCGTGAAGCGTTTCAAGCGCATCGCCGACCACGGGCAGGGACTGGTGCTTGTGGGCATCGTGACGCGCCGCGTTGATCGAGATGAACCGGGCGTCGGGCGAAAAAGTCGTCCACGATCCGGTAGTGAAATCCTGAAGCCTTGTTCCGATGGCCAGTACCACATCGGCATCCAGTGCCAGATTCATTGCGGCGTCAGTGCCCTCGATCCCCAGTGCGCCGACATAGGCAGGGTGATCATGCGTCACCGCCCCCTTGCCGGCGATGGTCTCGGCCATGGGAATGCCGCGCGCCTCGGCAAATGCCGCCAGCACCTCGCCCGCGCCAGAATAGCGTACGCCCCCACCCGAGATGATCAGCGGCTTCCTCGCTGTTTTCAGCAGGGCAACCGCCGCGTCGAGCTGATCGCGCGAGGCGCGCGGGCGCGGGATGGTCCAAGTGCGCTCGGCAAAGAATGCCTCGGGGTAATCATAGGCCAGTTCCTGCGTGTCTTGCGGCAGCCCGATAAAGGCAGGGCCGCAATCCGCCGGATCCAGCATGGTCGCGATGGCCTGCGGCAAGGATGACAGGATCTGTGCGGGGTGGGTGATCCGGTCCCAATAGCGGCAGACGGGCTTGAAACTGTCATTGACCGTCGTCGCCGGGTTGCCGAAGTGCTCGACCTGTTGCAGCACCGGATCGGGCAGGCGGTTCATGTAAGTGTCGCCTGAAATCAGCAGCACGGGCAGGCGATTGGCGTGCGCCACGCCTGCCGCGGTCACCATGTTCGTCGCACCGGGGCCTACCGAGGTGGTCGCCACCATGATCTGTCGGCGCAGTTTCGCCTTGGCAAAGCCGATTGCGGCGAGCGCCATGCTCTGTTCATTCTGGCCGCGCCATGTGGGCAGCCTTTCCTGCACTTGCTCCAGCGCTTCAGACAGACAAGTCACATTGCCATGCCCAAAGATTCCGAACACTCCCGCGAAAAGCGGGATACGGACGCCATCGACCTCTGTGTATTGTGCGCACAGGTAGCGCACGAGCGCCTGCGCCATAGTCAAACGTATTGTCTTGCTGGTCATCTTCCCTCCTCCTCGACGAGTCATCGCCGCCTTTTTGAAACATCTATTGACAAACTTTCAATTTGGCAACAGAGATTGCAGGCATACCATGGGAGGAACCTGATGTTGCGAATTGCAGTGCTCGGTTGCGGCAGGATTGGCCGAATGCATGCCGAAAATATCCACACCCATCCACGTGCCGTGCTGGCCGGCGTGTTCGATGTGGTAAAAGCTGCGTCCGAGGATATCGCCAGTCGGCTTGGCGTGCCCCATTTCCCCACATCCGATGCAGTGTTCGATTCCGCCGAGGTCGACGCGATCCTGATCGCAACTTCAACCGCGACCCATGCCGATTTCATCGAGCAGGCGATGCGCTGCGGAAAGCCAGTGTTATGTGAAAAACCCATCGATCTGTCTCTTGATCGGGTCAAGCTGTGCGCCGAGCGTATTGCTGGCAGCGATCTACCCATCATGCTGGGCTTTGTACGCCGCTTCGACGAAGGCCACGGGGCAGTGCGCAAGGCGGTCGCGGCTGGCACGCTGGGCGAACTGCATCAGCTTACCATCACCTCACGCGATCCCGACATCGCGACAGACGCCTATATCGAGGCGTCCGGCGGCATTTTCCATGATATGACCATCCATGACTTCGACATGGCACGGTTCATCATGGGCGAAGAATTCGAGACTGTCAGCGCCGTGGGTGCGCGGCTGGTGTCGCCCGAACTCATGGAGCGGTGCGACGATTATGACACCATCACCGTGGTGATGACGACCGCCAGCGGCAAGCAATGCACCATTTTAAACTCGCGCCGTGCCGTTTATGGTAGCGATCAGCGGGTCGAAGCGTTCGGCAGCGCTGGCATGGCGATTTCTGAGAACCGCACAGAGCATGGTGCAAAAATTTACGGTGCTACCTTCACCGATCAGGGCGCGCCGAACCTGAATTTCTTCATCGAACGCTATGGCTCTGCTTTCGCCGCGGAGATCGATGCCTTCGTCGATGCTGTCGAGACTGGGCAGCCTCCTTCGGTTGGGTTCGCCGACGGCCAGAAGGCTTTGGAACTCGCGGAAGCTGCGCGTTTGTCGGTTCGCGAGGGGCGTTCCGTCAAACTGAGCGAGTTCTCCTGAGGGTGTGAGTTCAATGCTGGTTGCGACACGGGTCAAGGGATCCTCCGCGCGTCATCGCGCGGCCGGTTATCTCCTCCACCGTCGGGTGGTTGGTTACTCTCTCAAGCTGCGTAGCTTCGGTTCCGGTTATTGGTGTTTTCGACCGTGCCCTTCTGCCACGGCGATTGCGGGTCGCAAAACCATGGAGCCACGCCGAGACCGGCCTTGAGATGCGCCCAGGCGGTGAACTCGGTGCAGCGGTCGAAGGTGATGGATCGGCGCGCCGGTTGGGGCAGGGCGCGGATGGCCGCGATGACCTTGCCCATGACGGGCTGGGTCCGCTTGTCGGCGTTCTTCAGAAGCACGGTGAAGCGGCTGACGCGCTCCACGAGTGTGGTCACGTTGGCGGACCCGAACCGCTGCCGGAACAGCATCAGGTCGGCCTCCCAATGGCCGAACTGGGAGCGCTGTGCCACCGCCTCGGGCCGGAACAGGATGCTGACATCACGGTGGAATTTCGGCGCACGACGCTTGCGGGCGCGCCTCGGGCGGCGGGCCTTGCGATGGGTCGGCAGATACCACCAGAGCTCGTCGCGCATACCTTCCTTGGCGTAGATGTAGCGATAGATCGTTTCCTGGCAAACCCGCAGCGGCGCGCGCTCCATGCGCATTCGACCGGCGATCTGCTCCGGCGTCCAACCATCCTTGATCCGCTCGACGACCTGATCGCACAGCTGCGGATGCCGGATCAGCTTGCGCTGCCGGGCGCGACGGTCACTGGTTCTCAGCTGCGCGGCCATCGCGAAGTAGCCCACGACCTTGGGCATGCAGGGATCCTGGAAATGGTTGCGTCGGAGCTCGCGGAAGATGGTCGAGCGGTGGCGGCGCAGCACCCGCGCCATCTCGTTCACGGACACTCTGGCATGACGCCAACGCTCGATCTTGCGGCGCTCCTCGAGCGTCAGCTGCGCGTAAACACGTCCCATACTGGAAAACTCCTGTTTGATAGGGCATTGTTTTCAAACAAGAGTCGCAGTTGGAAGTAGCGCGCGCCGCTACAAACAACTTTAACGCGTAATTAACGTTATGTTAACTATGGCGCTATTTCTTAGGTCATGCAGCTTCACTTTGAGCTCGTAGGCTCATCATGTTGCGCTTCCAGATCGATCAGTCTTGCAATCATCAGCAGAGGATTTGCCACCGGACGGCACCTTTGACTTCCTGACTGACGAAGTGATTGTCTCTATCGTTTCGCAGCATACCAATTATCTGGCATAACGTTGCATATCTTCGCATTACTCGGCATATAGCGGTGAAATGTGGAATCAGCTTGCGGCATGAAGTTAGATCAACCTAGCCCCGAGTTGCGACAGGACGCACTGCGAAGCCGATTGGAGCGAGGCTCGGCTTTGTCTCTTGCGACCGCCGCGAGAGAGTTCGGCGTCTCGACAGACAGCATCCGCCGCGACCTCAAGGTCCTGGAGGAACAGGGCGTCGCCCGCTGCATCCGTGGCGGCGCTTTGCCCGTGACCCGTCCGGTTCGACCAGCGCTCGAGCGCATGGCGATTACCGATGTGCTGGCCGAACGACTGGCGGCCGCAGGCCTGTCGTTGATCGAGGATGGCATGGTGATCGCCCTCGACGGCGGCTCGACCGTGTTGGCGCTGGCTCAGCGCCTGCCTTCGCTGCCGAACGGCCTCGTTGTTACGCCGGCCCCGGCAGTGGCGTTGGCCACTCTTGCCGCCGGCATCCCGACCCAGCTCGTCGGTGGACGTCTCTCCGCCGCGGGCGCGATCACTGTTGGCCCTGATACCGTAGCGGCGCTTTCGGGGATCACCGTGGACATCGCCTTCCTCGGGGTCTGTGGGTTGGAGGCCGGGTTCGGCTTGAGCGCTGACGATTCCGACGAGTGCCACACGAAACGCGCGATGATCGCCGCGAGTCACCGCAACGTGGCTCTGGCCGGAGCCGAGAAACTCGGACGACGGGCACGACACCGTGTGGTGACCTGCGATGCCCTCGACATGTTGATTACCGATGCCAAGGCGGACGCAACGGCGCCACTGGCCTCGACGGGACTGGAGATCTTGAATGCCTGATATCGTAACCCCCTGGCGCAGCGTCGCTGCCGCATTCGCCTTGAACGGAATGCTGCTGGGAAGCTGGGCTTCGCGGGTCCCGGCCGTGGCCTCGGGCTTCGGCCTCGACGAAGGCGCGCTTGGATTGCTGCTCTTGGTCATGGGAGTGGGTGCGTTGGTTTCCTTCCCTATTGCGGGAAAGCTTGCCGATCGGTTCGGCGCGGTGCGGGTGACCCGCTGGATCACGGTGGTCTACCTGGTGTCGATCGCGCTCGTCGGGCTGGCGCCGGTGGTGCCCGCACTGGGAGTGGCGCTGTTCCTCTTCGGCATGTGCCATGGCTCAATGGACGTGGCGATGAATTCCTGGGCTGCCGAGGTGGAGCAGCACATGGGGCGTTCGGTGATGTCATCCTTCCATGCCATGTGGAGCCTCGGCGCCGGTCTGGGCGCCGCTGGCGGCTTTGTGGCAACCAGTTTCGCCGCACCGGTGGGTCTTCACTTCCTGTTGGCGGCCCTCCTGGCCGCTCTGCTGCTCGGCCCGTTCCTGCGCCTCGACTGGACCTCACGCATCGCGACCGGCGGCACGGGCGAGCCGGTCTTCACCTTTCCACGCGGTGCGCTGATCTTCGTTGGCCTCATAGCGCTCGGCGCGGGCCTTGGCGAAGGCGCCGCGGTGGATTGGAGCGCGGTGTTTCTCGCCGATGTGCTCGGCGCCGCCGAGTCGCACGCGACGCTGGGCTACGCGGTGTTCTCGGTCACCATGGTGGCGATGCGGCTTTGCGTCGATCGGCTGATCACCCGCCACGGGCCGCGCCGGGTGGCGCTGGCAAGCGGCCTGCTGGCGGCCTCGGGCTACCTGATCTGCGCCCTGTCGGACAGCCTCACTGTGGCACTCGCGGGGTTCGTGCTGATGGGGCTGGGCTACGCGGCGGTGATCCCGCTGGCCTTCAGCCGTGCCGCCGCCGATCCCGAGATCCCGGCCGGACAGGCGATCGCCTCGGTGGCGACGCTGGGCTATGGCGCGATGCTGATGGGGCCCCCGGCGATCGGCTTCATCGCTGACGCCAGCTCGCTGCGGATCTCCTTCGCTCTGGTCGGTCTCTTCGCGCTGCTGATCGCGGTGCTGTCACCGGTTCTGGGGCGCGCCCGCCCGGCGCCGCAGACGGCCTGAACGGGGGGATGCGTTTGCCCTCAAAGCAGAGCCGCGCGTTCTACGTCGGCGAGGCAATGGTTAGGCTCTGAACAAGATGGTGCGGCTCGTTATCCCGCCCAGAAAGGCCAGCATTTCATCGAAGGTGACTGAACAGACTGCCGCAGCGCGGACCTCGCGGGTGATGCGCCAAGGTCCGCAGCGCGCATGACTGTCGCGTGAGAGCAAGAGATCGGCCTTAACGTGCGCCCCAGGTATCCGACAGCCGGTAGCCTTCCGGCCAAGGACCGGAGGGGTCGAGCATGTGCTGGTGAATGCCGGTGATCCAGCCTCGTCCGGAGATCTCGCGGCGGATCGCCGTGCGGCCGCCAAGCGTCGTCTCGCCGAGGATGGTGCCGTCGAAGGTCGAGCCGATCACCGAGCGGGCGGTCAGGCGGTCACCGGCCTTCATCGTGCCGCGCGCATGCAGTACCGCCATGCGGGCCAAAAGCGCCGTGCCGGTGGGCGAGCGATCGACCTTACCAAGCTGGATCGCAACGGCCGACCCGGCTTCGAACCCCGCAAGACCTCGCGCCAGCAGCCCGGCGAACAGGCAGAACGAGATGTGCTGCCAGTCCGGGTTCTCGGGATGCTCAAAGCCAAGCTGATCATTAGCGGCGTTGGTGATCCGCACGCCGAGCGTGGCGATGTCGTGCGCCTCGTCCTCGGTCAGCGAAAAGCCAAGTGCTGTCGCATCGACGATCACGAAGCTGTCGCCGCCATAGGCGGTGTCGACGGTGAGCGTGCCCAAGCCCTCGACCTCCAGTGCGGCGTCGAGCCGGTCGGCGAAGGACGGCACGTTCTCGACGAAGATCCGCTCCGCCTTGCCGTCCCGGCACGCCGCGCGCACTCGGACGAGACCGCCAGGTGCCTCAAGCACAAGCTGCGTCTCGGGCTCCTCCATCGGCACCAGCCCGCCATCGAGCAGCACCGTGGCGACGCAGATCGCGTTCGAGCCGGACATCGGCGGCGTATCCTCAGGCTCCATGATGATCCAAGCCGCCTGTGCGTCCGGATGCTTCGGGGGCACCAGCAGGTTCACGTGCCGGAAGACACCACCGCGTGGCTCGTTCAGAACGAAGTTGCGCAGACTGTTGTCGCGGGCGATCCAGCGGCTCTGCGCCCAGAGCGTGTCGCCCGGCGGGGGCAGCACGCCGCCGCCGATGACGTCGCCTACCTCGCCCTCGGCATGGGCGGAGATCACATGGATGGTCTTGACCGAGCGCATCTCAGAGCACCTTGCACAGCCGTAGCGCGTCATAGATCGCCGCGTGGGTGTTGCGGGCGGCAACGGCGTCGCCGATGCGAAACAGCTGGTAAGCGCCGCCCGGATCACAGACGACCTGCTGCGGGTGGCCCGCGATCAGCGCCTCGTAATCGACTTCGCCGCGATTGGTAGAGCCCTCCAGAAGGTCGAAATAGACATCGTCGAGCGGCCGCGTGCCGTGGTTCACCACCACCTGGTCGACCCGGCGCTCGCGGCTGACGCCACCGTAATCACTGCCGAGCGTCGCCATGAGCGCGTTGCCGTCGCGATGCACGGCGTCGAGCTTCCAGGTCACGGTGAAGGTGACGTCGCGCTTTTGCAGCTCGCGCAAAGCCGGTGTGAGCGACATGGCCATGACCTCGGGCGTGAAGGTCCGATCGCGGGTGACGATCTCCACCTTCGCGCCCGTGGCGGCGATCTTCTCGGCCGCCTGAAGGCCTGCATAATCCCCTGCATCGTCATAGATCAGCACGTTCACGCCCGGGGCGACATCGCCCGACAGGATGTCCCAGGCCGACGCTGTAAGACCGTTGCCCTCCGCCAGGATGTCGGTGTGGGGTAGCCCGCCGGTGGCGATGATGACGACGTCGGGGGCCTCGGCCCGCACGGCCTCTTCGTCGGTGAAGCTGTTGAAGCGGAAGGTGACGCCCATCCGCGCGCATTCGGCAAAACGCCACTGGATGAGCTGCATCATCTCGGCCCGGCGCGGCGTGAGTGCGGTCAGCCGCACCTGCCCCCCGGGATCGGATCATTCGCCGCCTCGTGGACGATCACCTCATGGTCCCGTTCAGCGCAGACCCGAGCCGCTTCCAGCCCGGCGGGACCGGCGCCGATGATCACCACTCGACGGCGCGCCTGCGCCTTCGGCACCACATGCGGCTGCTCGAGCTCGCGCCCCGTCGCTGGGTTGTGCAGGCACAGCGCCATGCCGCCTTGATAGATCCGATCGAGGCAGTAATTCGCCCCGACGCAGGGACGGATGCGCTCCTCCTCACCGCGCAGGATCTTTGCGACGATATGCGGGTCGGCCATGTGCGCCCGGGTCATGCCGACCATGTCGAGCTTGCCGCTGGCGATGGCATGCCGTGCCGTTGCTACGTCCTGGATCTTGGCGGCGTGGAAGGTCGGGAAATTGGTCGCGGCACGGATTTCGCCCGCGAAGTCGAGATGCGGGTTCGACCGCATTCCCTGCACCGGGATCACATCGGTGAGCCCGGCATCGGTATCGATATGACCCCGGACCACATTGAGGAAATCGACAAGACCGCTGTCCTTCAGCCGGCGCGAAATCTCGAAGCCCTCTTCCTTGGTGATGCCACCGGCCATGTCCTCGTCGGCCGTGTAGCGGATGCCGACGAGGAATCTCTCTCCCACCCGGTCACGGATCGCGGAGAGCACGTCCATCGACAGCCGCATCCGGTTTTCGAGGCTTCCGCCCCAGACGCCATCGAGCGTGTTGCTGACCGGCGACCAGAACTGGTCGAGCAGGTGGCCGTAGGCCTGGAGTTCGATGCCGTCGAGGTCGGCGGCCTGCATCCGCTCGGCGGCATTGGCGTAATCCTCGACGATGCGCGCGATGTCCCAGTCCTCGGCCTTCTTTGGAAAGGCCCTGTGCGACGCCTCGCGCTCATGGCTCGACGAGATGACGGGGAGCCAGTCGGCCTTGTCCCAGCGGGTGCGCCGGCCAAGATGGGTGAGCTGGATCATCACCGCGCAGTCATGGTCGTGGCATTGGTCGGTGAGCTTCTTCATCCAGCCCACCACCTCGTCCTTCCAGGCGAGGATGTTGTTGAAGACCGGCGGGCTGTCGCGCGCCACGCTGGCTGAGCCGGCAGTCATGGTCAGGGCCACGCCCGCGCGCGCCCGTTCCACGTGATAGGCGCGGTAGCGGTCTTTCGGCATGCCGTCTTCGGGATAGGCCGGCTCATGGCTCGTGATCATCAGCCGGTTCTTCAGACGCAGATGCCTGAGATCATAGGGTTGGAGCAAGGGATCCTGGGACATGGTGACTCCGTGGCCTGATACAGCGACCATCCATCAAAATGTTCATTAATGTCAATTAAAGGATCACCTCTGTATATTTTGTTGCAGCTTATGTCTGCCGCCCCTATGCTGCCCTGATGCCAAGGCGCCCTATTGCAACAGAAAAGACGACAGGCTGGCGCGGATCGCGAGAGCTGTGGCTAGACGCAGCCAAGCAGGCGTTGCTGGAGGCCGGTCTCGACGCGGTGAAGATCCAGCCTCTGGCAGCTCGACTGGGCATCTCGCGCACCAGCTTCTACTGGTTCTTTAGTGACCGGGACGCACTCCTCGATGCCCTGCTCGAGGAGTGGGAGGCGAAGAACACCGGGGCCTTCGTCGCCGCGTGCGATGCTTATGCCGAGACCATTGCCGAGGCGGTGCTGAACCTCATTGCCATGTTCCACGACGAGGGTCTGTTCGAGCCGCAACTCGACTTCGCAGTGCGCAGTTGGGCTCACAAATCGGACGACGTGATGGCCCGGGTCAACGCCGCCGACGAGCGAAGACTGGCGGCGATCCGGGCGATGTTCGAGCGCTTCGGCTTCGCGCCCGAGGATGCGGACGCGCGCGCGCGAACGGTCTACCTCGTGCAAATCGGCTATATCTCGATGCAGGTTCGGGAGGACTGGGACGTGCGCATGGGCCGGGTCCCCGCCTATGTGAGGACCTATTGCGGCGCTGCCCCGGCGCCGAACGAACTTGCCCGGTTCCACGCGCGGCTCGGGTTTGAGTCCCACGAAGAGCCATCGCGCGAAGGCATTTGATCGCATGGTGCCAGGTGGTCGTCTGCTATCTGTCTGGGAAAGAACCGGTCTCGAGGCGGTTCGCTGTACCGGGGGTGATGGGATGAGACAATGCGGGCTACTTGTCCCCACCAATATTAGCAGACTTTCGAGCAGCCTGAAGCAAAGATCACAATCAGCCCTTTCTAGACCTCTGCGCAACGCGCAGCACAAAACCAGACCTTGGGCACGAACAGCGGAGAGCCGACCTTCGCTGCGTTCAGCGCCTAAGGCCGAAGCAGGCAGACGGCGATCTTCGAATGTTGTCGTTATTTTCAGCGCAGAGGGCTGCCAGCGGATGTGCAGGGGGAACCAAGCAGTGGTCCTATGCCTGTAAAACGCTCCCGGGCTCCGATGCGATTGGCAGGATCATCACGTGCCAGCGCCGGTAAGTCGCGGTGCCAGATCCAAGACCGCAGTCGCGAGCGCAATCTGAAAGGGGTTGACCATACGAAATTGGATTTGTTATGACACCGATGTCATGACACCGATGTCATGCCATGTGGTCTGAATGGGTAGGGTGAGGGGAGAGCGAGACGATGGCGACGATCTACGACGTTGCAAAGCAGGCCGGCGTCTCTCCTAAGACTGTCTCGCGGGTGATCAATGGCGATGCGCCGGTCGGGCTCAAGACACGCGATGCGGTTGAGGCTGCTATTTGTGAACTCGATTATCGCCCCTCGCGTGCAGCGCGGACGATGCGCTCCAGCCGGTCCGGATTGATCGGGCTGATCACCGGGGCGATCTCCCGGGGCGACGGAAGTGCCGGACCATCCGGCCTGCCGGACCTGTTCATCGTGCAGGCGATCCAACGCGTCGTGGCCGAGGCGGGCATGACCCTGATGATCGCCGATACCGGGGGCGAGGTTGATCGCGCCTCCGAGTTGATGGCGACCTTCGCTCAGCATCGGGTGGAGGGGCTGGTCTATGTCGCCGATCATCATCAGCGGATCGATGATCTCGACCCGCGCGGCACGCCGTTGGTGCTGGCCAACTGTTTCGACACCGCGGACACGCCCGCGGTTCTGCCCGACGATCGCGCGGGCCAGCGCGCATTGGTCGAACGGGTGATCGCTGCCGGGCATCGCCGCATCGGTTATTTCACCCTTCCCGAAGGTATGATCGCGACGGAACTTCGCAGCCAAGGCTATCGCGAGGCGCTGGAGGGCGCGGGACTGGCCTTCGACCCGGCACTGGTGATTGGGGGCTTCGCTGATCGCGGCGAGGGACCCAAGCCGTTCCTCACATCTGCGCTCGACCAACTGCTGGCGCTCGAGGACAGGCCGAGCGTGATCTGTTGCGGCAATGACGAACTGGCTCTCCGGCTCTACGGCGAACTGCGCGACCGCGGCATCCGCGTGCCGCAGGAGATCTCCATTGCCGGCTACGACGATTACCGCGTCATTTCCGAGACGCTGTACCCGCCGCTCACCACGGCGGATCTGAACTATCGCGGCATCGGCGAGGCGGCGGCGCGCCGTCTTCTTTCGCTGATCGCGGGGGCACCAGCACCGACCGAAGTCGAACTGGTCGGCGGACCGGTCTGCTGGCGCCGATCCGTAACCGAACACTGACATCCAACTGGGAGGAGACCCGAAGATGACCAGAACGAACCTAATGGCAGGCACGATCTTTGCCAGCGCTCTCGCCACTGGTGCGGCTGCGCAGACCGAGCTGAGCATGTGGTATCACGGCGCCGGTAACGAGGTAGAAAGCGATATCATCAACGGCATCGTCAGCGACTTCAACGAAAGCCAGGATGAATGGAAGGTCAGCCTGCAAAGCTTCCCGCAGGGCAGCTACAACGACAGCGTCATCGCGGCCGCACTGGCCGGAAACCTGCCCGACATCCTTGATGTCGACGGCCCCGTTATGCCGAACTGGGCTTGGTCGGGCTACCTTCAGCCGCTGCCGATCGACGAGACGATCATCGAGAATTTCCTGCCCGGCACCAAGGGCGAATGGGACGGCAAGCTGTACTCGATCGGCCTGTGGGACGCTGCCGTCGCCATGGTGACGCGTCAGAGCTACCTCGAGGAGCACGGCATCCGCATTCCGACACTCGAGGAGCCTTGGACCCTCGAGGAGTTCGACGCCGCCTTGGTGACGCTGCAGGACAGCGGCGACTTCCAGTACCCGCTCGATCTCGGCATGGCCTGGACCGGCGAATGGTATCCCTACGCCTTCAGCCCGTTCCTGCAGAGCTTCGGCGGCGACATCATCGACCGCGAAACCTATGCCACCGCCGAGGGCGCGCTGAACGGCGATGCCGCGGTCGAGTTCGGCGAATGGTGGCAGTCGCTGTTCGAGCGTGACCTCGTGCCCGGCACCAGCCAGGACCCGGCGGACCGCGAGAATGGCTTTGTCGAAGGCAAGTACGCGATCAGCTGGAACGGCAACTGGGCCGCCAAGAATATCCTCGAAGCATATGGCGACGACACGCTGTTCCTGCCGGCGCCCGATTTCAGCAACGGCCCGGTGATCGGCGCGGCCAGCTGGCAGTTCGGCGTTTCGGCGGAATCCGAGCATCCCGAAGGCGCGGCCGCCTTCATCGAGTTCGCGCTTCAGGATCAGTACATGGCCGATTTCTCGAACGGCATCGGGCTGATCCCGCCGACCCCGTCATCGGCCGAGATGACCGAGAACTACAAGGAGGGCGGCGCGATGGCTGTATTCTACGAGCTGTCCGAAGAGCAGGGCATGCTGCGCCCCGTCACGCCGGGCTACGTCGTCGCCGCCAAGGTGTTCGAGAAGGCGCTGGCCGACATCGCCAACGGCGCCGACGTGGTCGACACGCTGGATGCCGCCGTCGACGAGATCGACAGCGATATCGAGCGTAACTCCGGCTACGGCCACTGATCCTCCCCTCCGGGCCCCTCGAATGAGGGGGCCGGGCCCTGACCAGAGGTGCCCCGAATGTCCCGTTCCAGACTGACGCAATCGAACCGGGCCGGATGGGCGATGGCGATCCCGGGCTTCGGGTTGATCGCGGTCTTCATTATCCTGCCGTTCTTCTTCGCCTTCGGGCTGTCCTTCACCAACCAGCGGCTGATTTCGCCCAACCCGACCGAATGGGTCGGCATGGACAACTACCGCCAGCTTCTGGGTATGGGCGTGCTGACGCTCGAGCCCGAGCGCGACGATGCGGGCGCGGTGATCCGTGACGAGGATGGCGCGATAGAGTATCCCCGGCTGCGCGAATACACTCGGAACAACCCGGACTACCCGCATCTCGACGGGATGCGCGAATGGAAAAGCTGGTCCTGGGGCGACAACCAGGTGGTGGTGCTGGCGCGCGACGTGGTGTTCATGACTGCGATCATCAATACGCTGACCTTCGTGATCGTGGTGGCGCCGGTACAGGCCGCCATCGCGCTGGGGCTGGCGCTGCTGATCAACCAGCGGCTGCGCGGCATCAACATCTTCCGCACCATCTACTTCATGCCGGTGGTGGTCTCTATCGTCGTGGTCTCGCTGCTGTGGCGGTTCATCTACGACGGCAATGACGGCCTGCTGAACAACATGCTGCAAGGGCTGACCTTCGGGCTGTTCGAGCCGGTCGACTGGCTGGGCAACCCGGACACGGCGCTGCCGTCGATCATGGCGATGTCGATCTGGCAGGCGGTCGGTTTTCACATGGTGATCTGGCTGTCGGGGCTGCAGACCATCAGCCCGACGCTGTACGAGGCCGCCGATATCGAGGGCGCGTCACGCTGGCAGACCTTCCGATACGTGACCTGGCCGGGGCTGCGAAACACCGCCGTGCTGATCCTGATCGTGATCACCATGCAGGCCTTCGCGCTGTTCGCGCAGATCGACGTGATGACCGGCGGCGGGCCGCTCGACAGCACCCAGACCATCGTCTTCCAGGCGGTCGAACGCGGCTACGGCAAGCAGGACATCTCGGGCGGCTCGACGATCTCGGTGCTGCTGTTCGTCCTCGTCCTCACCATCTCGCTGATCCAGCGATACCTGACCCGGGAGCGCAGCTGATGGCCCAGATCGACCCCTCCAACCGCGGCCTGAGACTTGTCACCCGCTACGCGGTCCTTGTCCTCATCGCGATCATCTTCATCTTCCCACTGGTCTTCATGGTGGTAAGCAGCCTCAAGCCGGACCAGCAGCTTCTGTCCGACACCGGCAACCTGCGGGCCTTCCTGCCGGTGGGCGACATCAGCCTCGACAACTACAGCCGCGCATTCCAGCGGGCACCGGTGGGGCTGTTCATCTTCAACTCGGTACTGGTCACCGGCATCACCGTGACGCTGTCGCTGCTGATCTGCTCGCTCGCCGCGTTTTCCTTCGTGTTCCTCGAATGGCGCGGGCGCGGGCTGCTGCTGTCGATCATCCTCGCCACGCTGATCGTGCCGTTCGAGACCATCGCGATCCCGCTCCTGCTGATCGTCAACCAGCTGCCCTGGATCGGCCTCGACGGCTTCAGCGTCGGCTGGCTGAACTCCTACCAGGTGCAGATCCTGCCCTGGGCGGCGGACGGGCTGACGATCTTCCTCTTCGTCCAGTATTTCCGCGACCTGCCGCGCGAGCTGATCGAGGCCTCCCGCGTCGAAGGCGCAAGCTGGTGGATGATCTACCGCCGCGTGGTGATGCCGCTGGCCGGGCCGGTGCTGGCGACGGCGGCGATCCTGAAGTTCCTGGTGATGTACAATCAGTACCTCTGGCCGCTGCTCGTGGTCCAGGACGAAGCCTACCGGCCGGTCATGGTCGGTTTGCAGTACTTCTTCCAGCTGAACCGCGCATGGGGCGAGATCATGGCCTACCTGTCGATGATCACGGTCCCGGTCCTCGCCTTCTATTTCGTGCTTCAGCGCGCCTTCATCTCCTCGATCGCCTCGACCGGCGTGAAGGGCTGAGATCCCTCACTCACAAGGACAAGACATGCCTCTCGCACTCGACGACGACAAATGGATCTGGGACAGCTGGTACGCGCATGACGGCAAGCGCTGGCACGGCTACTTCCTGCAGGCCGACAAGTCGCTCGGCGATCCGGACCTGCGCCACTTCAATGTCAGCCAAGGCCATGCCGTCTCGGACGACCTTATCAATTGGGAGCACAAGGGCACCTGTCTGGCCCCCGCCGAAGGCCCGTCTTTCGATGATACAACGACTTGGACCGGGTCGGTGATCCAGGGACCGGACGGGCTGTGGCACCTATTCTACACCGGCGGCGGTTCGGCCGAGAAGGGTCTTTACCAGCGCATCGGTCATGCCACCTCGACCGACATGCACAGCTGGGAACGGGTCGGATCGGGGCTGTGCCTCGACATGACGGGACCGAACGCCACGCATTACGAGAGCGAGCATGCGGTCGGCCAGTGGCACGACCGGGCGATGCGTGACCCCTTCGTGATGAAGGACCCCGACGGCGACGGCTGGCTGATGTACTTCACCGCCCGCGCGCCCGGCATCGAAGAGGCCAATGCGGCCGGAGCCATCGGTTTTGCCACCTCGCCCGATCTTTACGAATGGACACTGCAACCGCCGGTCTTCGTCGGCGACTACGGCCAGCTCGAAGTGCCGCAGGTCTTCCGGATCGGCACGAAATATTACTGCCTGTTCTGCACCTCGGACGAGCACTGGTCCGAAGCCCGCAAGGCCAAGGCAGGGACGCCGCCGGTGACCGGCAACCATTACTTGACGGCCGATGACGTGCGCGGACCC
This sequence comes from Limimaricola cinnabarinus, assembly GCF_047631075.1. Taxonomy (NCBI): domain Bacteria; kingdom Pseudomonadati; phylum Pseudomonadota; class Alphaproteobacteria; order Rhodobacterales; family Paracoccaceae; genus Limimaricola; species Limimaricola cinnabarinus. The sequence goes on along the minus strand of NZ_JBLHYX010000013.1, from coordinate 14,362 downwards.
TGGACCGTGGCGCCCGGGTTCCTCGACGGCGATCTACCCTGCTACCGCTACGCGGCGCGGGTGCTCGAAACCGAGGCGGGCTGGGTCATCATGGGCTTTGCCGATGGCGGCAAGGACAAGTTCGGCGGCTACGTGATGGACCCGGTGCCGCTCAAGGTGGACGACCAGGGACTTCTCTACATCGAACCGGTCGACAGGGGGAAATAGGACAATGGCAACGGTCAGGCTGAAGGACATCCGCAAGCGCTACGGCGCGACCGAGGTGATCAAGGGCATCGATCTCGAGATCGAGGATGGTGAGTTCTGCGTCTTCGTAGGCCCCTCGGGCTGCGGCAAGTCCACCCTGCTGCGGATGATCGCGGGGCTCGAGACGATCTCGGACGGCACGCTCGAAATCGGCGGCCGCGTGGTCAACGAGGTGCAGCCCAAGGAACGCGGCATCGCCATGGTGTTCCAGAGTTACGCGATCTTCCCGCACATGACGGTGCGCGAGAACATCGGCTTCGGCCTGACCGTCGCCAAGGCCCCAAAGGCCGAGAAGGACGCGGCGATCGCCGAGGCCGCGCGCATCCTGCAGATGGAGCATCTGCTCGACCGTCGCCCGAGCCAGCTTTCGGGCGGCCAGCGGCAGCGCGTCGCCATTGGCCGCGCGATCACCCGCAAGCCGCAGGTGTTCCTGTTCGACGAGCCGCTGTCAAACCTCGACGCGGCGCTGCGGATGGACATGCGGATGGAGATCGGCCGGCTTCACAAGGAACTGGCGACCACGATGATCTACGTCACACACGATCAGGTCGAAGCGATGACACTGGCCGACAAGATCGTGGTGCTGAAGGATGGCGAGGTGCAGCAGGTCGGCGCGCCGATGGACCTCTATCACAACCCCGCCAACCTCTTCGTCGCCAAGTTCCTCGGCGCGCCATCCATGAACCTGATCGAGGTTGAGGTGGCCGAGGCGCGTGCCGGCTCGGCGGTGGTGAAGAACCCTGCGCTCGACCCAATCGAACTGCCTTGCAAGCTTGACGGGCTTCGTCCCGGCGAACGGCTGACACTGGGCCTGAGGCCACAATACCTGCACCCTTCGCTCGACCCGTCAGAAGGCAAGCTGCACGGCAAAGTGAAGCTGACCGAGCGGCTCGGCTCCGAAACAGTGGTCGACCTCGAGTTGACGGATGGCAGTCCTCTCATTGCCGCTCTCTCGGAGGATGCCGTGTTCGAGCGTGGCCGGGAGGTGAGCCTGACCTTCCGCCCAGAGCAGACGCACCTGTTCCGGGGAAGCCCCAACTGAGCACCGTTCGATTCCTTGATGTGGGGCGAGGCGACGGCCTCATTGGCCGTCGCCAAGCAGTCGAAGCAGCTATTCTCTGCGTGGGAGAGAGATGCCGGCTTAGGTCCAGTCGCGACGACCAAACCTATACTGCAACCCGGAAGACCTTCACAAACAAGATGGCTTGTCTGGGCTGGCTCGATCCAGACCTTCGCTGCGCAATGCATCATAGACCGCTAAGGGCCGGTCGCGTCGGTTACCCCAACGCTGCCGTCCTAATTTACGTACTCCGCTCTCTGCGCATAACGGCCGCTCATACATCGCACAGCGAAGGTCTCGCGTCTCAAGCTTCTCCTGTTTGGGCTTGCCGTGACCCCCACTCACACCTGCGCTTGGATCGCCGCGATACGCGCCGGCAGGTCGCTGCGCCCATGTAGGATGTCGAGAATGACGAGTTCGTCCGGCGTGTCGATGAACACCATGAAATGCTCGCCCGCCCGGGCATAGCGCAGATCGGTTTCGGCATCGGCATCGGGATCGAGTAGGCTCGAGCAATCTCGGCTCGCAGCCCGCCCTGCCGCCAAGGCTGCGCACCTGTCGAGAAGTTCGGTTTCATAGATCTCCGCCTGACGCGGCCCGAACGTCTCCAGCGTCCACAAGGCGATGTCGACGAGGCTCTCTTCCGCGCGCGGAGTGAGCCGCCAAACCTTCATCCTTCGGTGTGCCGCTGCCGGGCGGTCGCGAACGCGCGTCGGACCGCCTGCTCTCCCGAACCGGGCGCGCGTTTGCCAGCAAGAGCTTCGTCGAGGCTGGCGCTCAGCTGGGCTCGCAGCACAGTATTTCGATGCTCTTCGGCCTGGAGAAGGCGCAGGCCCGCGCGTAGGGCCTCGCTGGCATTCTGGAACCGACCCGATGCTACGAGAGCTTGGACATACTCGTCCTGCTGCGGGGTCAGAACGACATTTCGAGTGGCCATGCGCTTCTCCTTCAATGCCTGTACTGGCATAATATGCCAATGCCGGCATCCGGCAACCGGATCTTCTGCCAGTCGCAGTGCAGGTCTTCCCTCCCCGCCTGCCTCCCAGCGGGGAGGGACGATGCTGCCCAGTCCTCCAATCGCTCGGCAGCAAGGGTCGCCCCGAAGGGGGCAGGAAGGGCGAAGCCATTCGCGCCTCTTCCCGCCTCGGCCTCTGCCTGAAACCGGACTGCTGTTACCATAGCCCTGTCAGGAGTCCTGCGCCTGCAGCCAGCCAGCGCAGCGCTTGCTGATCGAATGCCGCGCCCAAGGAGCGCAACAGCAGGGTGATCACCAGCCGCGGCGCATGCGCCAGCAGGAACTTCGCGGCTCGGATCCCGAAGCGGCGAAGAGACAGGCTCAGGTGACGCGAACGGGGGCGTTTTGCCGAGGGCTGCGGTGCGGGGGGCTGGGCGGGATTGGACGACATGGGATTCTCCATCGCGAGGGCGATGGTCGCGTCCGCGTCGTCCCGACCGTTCGGCCGGGTCTGTCGAACGCCTGGCAGGCGCAGAGCGCAGGCCGGCTGGGAGCGGAGATGACCATCATAATCTGGAGAATCCGGTTTCGTTATCCTGTTACGATTGACTGCGGCCGCCCTATACTGTCGACCCTGCCACCATGATCCGGCAAATCGTATCATCTGTCAATACTTTCGTAACGAGGTTATGAATTGGATATGCTGCAATGCCGGGCTGCCCGGGCCATGCTGTCGCTCGGGGTGCGGGAACTGGCGGCGCTGGCGGAGGTGTCGCCCGACACCGTGGCCCGTCTCGAGCGCGGTGCCGTGCTCAAAGCTTCGACGGTCGAACGGATACAGGCGGCGCTCGAGGCACAAGGCGTAATATTCCTCTCAGCCGGCGACCGCGCTCCGGGGACAGGAGTGTGCCTCGACCCATCCACGCGCTCAGACGCGAGCTGAGGGCTGATGGAGTTCAGGATGCCGTTCTATCAGCACTGCCGGTCATCGTGCTCAGCCAAGTGCCGTGGGGCCTGGCCGATGAGACGGATCAATCGACCCGTCCGAGTGCCAGCTGGCCGACACGACGTCTTGCGCAACCGCGCGTCTTTCCGCGGCCGCACCTGGTGCGTCATGCCGATCGCGATGTCAGACCGCCGCCGCATCGGCGGCTGTTCGTTCACGGTCATCGTCTCTTGGATGCCGTTGTGCGATATGGTCGTGCCAAGCGCGATCGGCGCCTCAGTCTACGGAAGCCGGCCCTTGACCACCTCTCGCCTCACCAATCTCGCGGAGGCCGCCTCTGCATTCGTCTGGATCTGGTTGCCAGGGGAGGTCAGGCCCGTGCCGGCAGGGCGACTGCATGGCGGCACCGAGAGTCGCCATGATTTCGGATATCTGTCTGATTATCTTAACCGACCGAATGCCATTGCGCTTGGCCCGGACCTGCCCCTGTCGCCAGGCATGCGGGCTCTTCCCGGGCCCGGGCTCAACGGAACGCTGCGCGATGCCCTTCCAGGTCGGTGGGGGCGACGGGTGACGCAAGCTCGCCAACTCGACCGGCGCGATGGAGATGTCGATCCAGGCGCAATCAGTGACATCGGGTACGGACTTCTCGCGGGCACGGACGGCATCGGCGCGCTGTCCTATCAGGCGTCGGCGACCACCTTCGAAGCCCGTCTCGGCCCAGCTGTGGAACTGTCGGTGCTGGCCGCAGCTGTCGAGCGGGTGGAGGCGGGGCAAGACCTACCACCGGATCTGGCAGCTCCGCTGATCCACGCGGTGGCAATCGGGGGAGCGCAGCCCCAGGTCTTGGTCGAGGTGGAGGGCCGTCCCTGCATCGCCAAGTTTGCCAGCGCGCATGACCACGGCGACAGGCTGCGTGCTGAGTTCACCGCGCTTCGACTGGCAGGATGCTGCGGGTTCGACGTGCCGGGAGCCGACCTGCGTCAGATCGGTGATCGGTCGGTCCTGCTCGTCGAGCGATTCGATCGCGACCACGGCGGTCTGATCAGGCGAGCCGTGACCTCCGGGCGGACCCTCATTGGTCTCACCGGGCAAAGGGCCTCAAACGCAGGATGGCAGGAGCGGGCGGATGCACTGACCCGGTCAAACCTGTTGCAGAGCACGAGGGGTGCCCTTCGCGAGTTGTTTCGACGGATGGCATTCGGCACCCTCCTTGGGGATACCGACAGTTCGGCTTGCAACCCGTTCTTCTTCTGGGACGGGCGCCAAATCGAGCTCGCGCCAGTGCATTCCTTCTCCCTTTCCCTCAACCCCGAGTGGAGCTTTGGCTGGGAGAACGAGATCCATCGGTCAAGGCAGCGGGTTCAGCTCACGAGAATGCTCGATCACGCCCCGGGCTTCGGCTTGGGCACCGTCGAGGCGACATCCATCGTGGATGGTCTGGTCCACGAGATGTCCCGGCATTACTCGAATGTAAGATCCGAGGTCGAAGCTTGGGACACGTCCAAAAGCTCGTCTCTGAAAAGTTCGGCGATCTGTCGACGCCTTCAGCCCGGCGAGGTCGCGCCGCACCTTTCCGGGACGACCTCTGGCGGCACCTGCCTCAGTTGAGAGGTCTCAGACCGTGGCCGCAACGCCTGGAGCCATCGTCAGCGCCTGACTCTCAGCCGGACCCCCTCGCCAGCCTCATCGGAGGGCGGCAGAAACTCGATGCCCGATTTTTCCAATGCGGTCTTCACGGCCGTGATGACCCTTACGGAGGAGCGCTCCGGGCCGAACTGAGGATTTTCCAAGCGCTGAATGGTCGGGACCGACACCTCCGCAAGGCGGGCGAGCGTTGGCTGATCGATATGCAGGAAGGCGCGCGCGGCACGTATCTGCCCGAGGCTTATCATGTCTGTGCCATCACGAATGTTATTCGATACTTGATTGGTCGCCGCAGGGTGATTATGCTTTTGACATAACAGGTGTAGTGAAAGCTATCAAGCTGGAGCCGATGGTATTGCCGTCGAGCGGCTGATGGCCTGCGCTGCTGCTGAACGGAGTTCGACATGCTGACCTCTTCTCCCCAGTCCCGCCCCGCTCGTTCGGTGTCATCCTCGATCGCCGTCGCGCGCACCTCGGCCGCCGAGGCGGCAGGTCGGCTGACGCGTTGCAGGATATGGGGCGCGCTCGAGCGGGGCGTTCCGGTCACCAGGTAGGGCCCGTCGCGCGCCGACGCCCTTGCGCAGCGACGGCATCGGGTCACCCAACGCCTGTTTCTCCAGCTGCCCGGCCGACACCGCTCGCGGGGATCTGCCGCTCAGCAGAGTTGGCCGACCGCGCCTGCTGACCGCTCAGCTTCGCCCTGCTCGTTCCAGACATCCTGTCGTCTCCGATGCCTCGGCATCGGACCCATCCCCTTGTGTCCTCCCCCACATGACGAGGTCCCTCGTGTCCCTGATCCCCGGCTCTGCCTCCCCCGTCTGCACCGCCTCCATCGCATCGCTTGGCGCTTCCGAGGTCGCCTCCGACATCGACAGCACATCCGCCGCCGCCCGGGGGCTGTTGCTCTTCGACTGGCTGATGGCGCGCAAAGCCGCCGAGGCACACGCCACCGCATTGGCTGACTGGCACCATGCTGACGACGCCGCGCACCGCCAGTATCAGCAAACAAGGGGCGTATATGACGATGCCGTCGAAGCGCTCTTCGGCGGCCCGGTCGACCTATCGGAAATCGAGGATCCCGGCCCGGTCCCAGTCGCACCGCAGGAAGAGGTGCCGTTCGGCCCGCCCTGCCCCGCCGCCATCGGTCGCACCCCGACAGAGGTCGCTGCTGCCGCTGCGCAGGGTATCGACCTCTACGCGGTCATGCAGACGCATGGGACGCAGGTGCCGCCGCTTTCTCCCGCCGCTCTCGAGGATCTGATCGACCTGCTGCCACTCTGCGTGGCGCTGGCGCATGAGAACCACTTCGCACAGCTGTTTGCGCCGTCGGCCGTGACGATCGTCGAGACCGGTCCCGGGCCCGCCAGCGTGCAGACGGTGACGGCCGTCAACGAACTGGCCCGGCTGATCCGCACGGCGCCGGAGGAGGAGATCGTCCTGCTCGGCGCCATGATGCGCGCGGACCTGCCGACCGCGTTCCCGTCTCTCGGATCGCTGATCTACGACAGCGGAGAAGGGCTGCGGCATCGCCGCGCCAATCGGCCCCAGGACGCCCTGCCCGAGCTGCGCCGGCAGGAACCACTCGTCATTCTGGTCGAGAGCCGCGATCAACTGAGCCCGCAGCTGCAGGCGCTCGGTCTGCCCGTTGTCGCGTTGCCTCCGCTTGGCGCCGATCTGCTGCTGGCAATGCTGCGACGCTGGTGCAGTGCGACCGGCTACCTGCATGAGACGGAGATCCGTAGGCGGTTGCCAGCTCCCGCGGCACTCACGGCCGCCTCGCCCGACGGGCTCGTCTACGCGCTGCGCCAGTCGACCACGCTCGCGGTTGCGGATGCGCTACGGCGTCAGGCCGAGCGCATGCAGCGGGACCAGGCTGGCACCGGACCGTGCTTGGTAGAGCTGCATCTGCCACGGGCCGTGCATGATCCGCTCATCCAGCTCGTGGCGGACCTTGAGGCCTGGCGCGTCGGCGATCTGCCATGGTCGGACATCGAGACCGGTTGGCTCATCTGGGGACCGCCCGGCACCGGCAAAACCATGCTCGCAGCGGCGTTGGCCCGGACTGCCGGTGTGCCGCTGATCGCCGCCTCTTATGCGCAGTGGCAGTCGACCGGTCACCTCGGTGACATGCAGCGCGCGGCCCGCGCGACCTTCGATGAAGCCCGCAATGCGCCGAACGGCTGCATCCTGTTCATCGACGAGGTCGATGCGATCGGCAATCGTAGCGCGGCCGGCAGCGATCGCGGGGCCACCTATGAGAACAAGGTCGTCGCGACGCTGTTGGAATTGCTCGACGGCGTCGTCGGCCGCGAGGGTGTGATCGTCATCGGCGCCACGAACCGCCCGGAGCTTGTCGATCCTGCCCTGCGCCGCCCGGGCCGCCTCGGGCGCATTCTGGAACTGCCGCTGCCGCGACCGGTCCAGATCGCGGGCATGCTGCGCCATCATCTGGGTCGCGCGCTGCCCGACCTCGACCTGATGCCGCTTGCCCGACAGGCGGCGGGGCTTTCGGCGGCCGATATCGCCGCGCTGATCCGGCAGGCCCGGACCACGGCGCGGGCGGCCCGGCGACCGATCGATAGCATGGATCTGCAGCAGGCGCTTGACGGTCTGCGGCCGCGGGGCTGTGCCGCGCATCGTGAGCCCATCGCGATCCACGAGGCGGGGCATGCGCTGGCGCACCATCTGCTCGGGATCACCCGCCCCACGGCGATGCGGCTGACGCTCGGCGGCGGCATGGTCGAGCCGCAGACACTGGTCGAGCCGCAGACGCTGGTCCAGTTCGAAGCCCGGTTGCAGACGCTGCTCGCCGGACGCGCCGCCGAGCGGCTGCTGCTCGGCGACGTCTCCGCTGGCGCGGGCGGCGGCGAGGGGAGCGATCTGGCCATGGCCACGGAGACCGCGCTGCGGATCGAAACCGTGTTCGGCCTGGGCGGCCAAGGACCGCTCTGGATCCCGGGGTCAGCTCAGCATCTCTCCCTCGACCGCGCACTCGCAGCGCGGGTGCGGGAGCGGCTGGAGGCGGCCGAGGCCGCGGCCGCCCGCTTGCTCGAGTCGAATCTCGACAGGCTGCGACGCATTGCCGAGACGTTGATGATCGAGGAGGACATCGAGGGAGAGGCGCTGGAAAGGCTGCTCGGCAGTGAGCCGGTCGTTTCCCTGTCCTGACGACGGGTGCCGTCCCTCATGAGCCGATGGCAGGATGGCCGCCCGGGCGTTTCCCCGGGCGGCCTTTCTCTTGCGCCTCCACCTCATCCTCTTCCTGTCAGCGGGGCCTCAGCGGCAGCCAGCAGAATGCCCGACCCTCCTTGTCGATATTGAGCGTGCTGGCCGAACTGTCGGCGTGACAGTACGTGCTCAACAGGACCTCCATGTCGCCATTCTCCGCGATGAGCTCGCTCCAGTGCCCGAGATCCTGCCGCGCCGCGATCCGGTCCGGCAAGGCGCCCCCGGTCGCCACGGAGGCCTGCTTCAGATAGAATCCGGCCCCGCCGCCGGCCCCGAAGGCCACCATCAGACCAAGCGCGATCCATGCAGCGTTGGTCCACAGCAGGCGCCGCTGGACCCGGCCCATGATCGCCTCGAGGTGACGCTCCGCTTCAGCCGCAAACCGACGTGCCAAACCCTCGTTGTGCCGCTGCAGGGCCGCCCCCCCCGTCGCCATTTCCGAGCGCACGGCATCGATGACCTTGAGCACGATCTCGAGGGTCAACGTCTGCAGAATGCGCAGGTGCGCGTAGTTGTAGTAGTAGGTGATTTCCGGGACCGCGATCTGGATGGCCATCGGATCGTCGAAACCGCATCCGGCCTGGCTGACCTTGTTGCGGATATCTTCGAGTGCCTCGGGGCTCAGGTGATAGTTCGCGAGGAACGCCGCGAGGCGGTTCATCTCGACTTTTTCGTCCATGGTCTTGTCTCCTTCGTGTGTCATGTGGGCAGCCCCGCCAGATTCCGCAGGCCCTCGGGCATCTGCGCCTCGAACTGCTCGAGAAAATTTTGCACCCGCTGCTGATCGGTCAGCTGCAGGCGCGGGTCGCGCACCGCCTGTCGCCAGGGGATCTGCAGGCGTTTGACCAGTTCGGCGGTGCGTGCCTCGACTGCTGGCAGGTTCATCTCGATCCCGCCCGCCTCCAGAAACCGCGCCCGGGTCCGGCCGCCGAATGGTACGCCCGCGGGATCGCGATCCCCGAACCAGACCGGAAAATCGCTATCGCGGGGAGCGGCCCGGCGGTTGAGGATCGCCACGTGCCGGATGTCGAGCGCGCTGTCGCGGTACGGCGCGCTCAGATCCAAGTGGATCGCGACCGACTCCACGCTGCCGCGATCCGGCGTGATCATGTGCAGGAACGCCAAGGTGATCCCCAGCCGCTCGGCCGTGCGCAGGAAGTTCCCCAAGCCATCCCGGTCGTCGAACAGGCGCTGCAGGTCGGCAAGCGAGCCGCCCGCCAAGTCGTGCAGGATCAGCGGTTCGGGGCAGGCGAGCGAGTCGATCAACCTGGTGCGGCTTTCGTCGCGGATGTTGTAGGCGACCACGCCGGTGCCGGCATCCTGCTGGTCCAGCACATGGCCCATGTCATCCCTTTCGGCATGCATCGCCGACAGCGCGCCGATCGCGCCGTCGGCGTCGAAGGCCGCCACCGGCACCTGCCGGTGGCGCAGGACGTCGAGCAGGACGGAGGCCAGGAATGACTTGCCGGTGCCGCCCTTGAGAGAGGTGGTCATCGCCAGGGCAGTCCGGCGCTTCGAATGCGTCATATTGCGGCGCTCCTTACAGATCACGATGGGGGTTGTGGTTGAGAGCACCGACCGGGTCCCTGGAAACCGCTGGCGCTGCGACAGACGGACGGTGCGCGCCCAGCTTCGGTGAGGCAGGAGCACGGCTCGCGGCGGCATCGCGTACGAACGCCCGCCGACACGCGTTCAGGATCTCGCGGTCGCTCGGCTCCGCGTCCGGATCCCGGGCTTCGAGCGCCGTCTCCACCCGGTCGATGCGGGCGAGATAGGCACGCACCGTGCCGGCGCGGACGGGGAGGTCGCACTCTCCGAGCCATGCGGCAAGCTGGGCCGAGCTGTAGCCCTGGTCGCGCAGGCGGCGGAGGGTCCCGCGCGCCGCGATGATCTCCTGCAGGCAGGAGGCACGGGGCGGCGTGGGGTGGTTGGCTGCGCGCTGCTCGAGGCGCTCAGCCAGGGAGGGAGGGGTGGGGTCGGACATTTGCTGATCCTGTTTTCGTTGCTGTCCCCATTTTCATACAGCACCTCTTCACCTCCGGATCGCGCGACGTCGAGGTTATCCACATTTTTCCACATCAGAAGACAAATTCGCTCCAAGGCATCAGGCCGCGTCGAAAAGAATTCTGGTATGTTATATTTCGCCTCTCATTTTTTTCATGCGAACGCCCCTGAGGCCATCGATGTCGTTCATGACCATGGTTTGTATTGATTTTCTTTATCCGATACTTTTTTCATATGCGTCCGCATGCATCTCGCATTACTTTCCCTGCAATCCCTTGGCATTCGCCATTCATCTGGCTGCGCATTCAAGACAGCCCCATGCGGATCGTCGTTTTTCCTTTCCCACGACACACTACGCATATCGGGGCCTGATTTCGGCGAGGGGCTGTTTGGAGTTTTCAGGGCCTGCGAGAAATATCGATTTCGACGCCCTGCATCGAAGGAGAAGTTCATGCCTCTCACAGCACCCCTCGGCTCGCCCCGTGCCGTCGCTCCTCCCCGAGTCCGGGCGAGGCCGCATGCCGGCGCAACCTGTCCGCCGCGTGACCGCCTCTCGGCGCATCGCGATTGCTGTCGGCCCGCATCGCTGTTGCCCGATCCGAACCTGTGCCCGGCGAGGCGGCCGAAAGTGGCGCGGCTCTTGCCGACCTGCGGGAGGGGGGCGAGATGATCAGCTGCACCAGGATCTTCGATGCCGAGTACTATCTCGCATCCGCGACACCCGAGGGTCATGAGGCAGAGGATGCGGCATCGGAGTCGCCACGAGACGAGGGCCGCTATCGGCAGGATGCCGATCCCTGCAATGACGCAGGCCGCTGGATCGTGCTGCGGCCCGAGCTGCCTGCCCCGCTGCTGCTGAGGCCGGGGGTGCCGAACATGCTCGACGGGCTGCGCCCCGGCGCTCCGGTCGCGCCTCAGGTGCTGCGCGATCTCGTGGCGGGGCGCGATCCGGCCACCGGGCGGATGGCGGCCCAGCGGCGGCGCCCGGCAGCGGGCGCGGCGGTGCCGCCCTCCGGCGGCTATGACGTGCAGTTCAGCCTGCCCAAAAGTGTCAGCGTGCTCGGTCTGCTGGGGGGCATGGCCCGGCCGGGGCTGCTGGCGGCCATCCGGGCCATCCATGCGCAGGCGATATCCCGGGCCCTGCAGTGGGCGTTCGATCTGGGCCTCATCGCCAGCCGCAGCCGGGGCCGCTACGTCGCAGTTCAGCGCGCAATCGGGGCCCGGTTCGATCACACCACCAGCCGGGCTGGCGATCCGCAGCTGCACAGCCACGCCGTTCTCTCCAAGACGGCGGTCGGGCTGGATGGGAGAATCCGGCAACTCGACAACTACCTGCTTCTGACCCACGCACGGGCGATCGCGGCGCTGGCGCGGTGCGAGGAGGTGTTCCTGCTGCGCGAGCGGCTCGGGTTGCGGACCCGCCCCGTCGCGCAGAGCTACGAGATCATTGGCGTGCCCGAGCCGCTGCTGGTGCTGTTCTCGAAGCGCCGCCGGTCTATTGTCTCGCGGATGGCGGCCATCGGGCGCGACACGGCGCAGGATCGGCGGGCGGCGCAGTTCGCTGCCTATGCCACCCGGTCCAGAAAACAGCACGGCACATTGCGTGATGCGCAGGTGGCATGGGAGGCGGAGGCCGCGGCACAGGGCTGGTCGGCGGAGGCCTTGCTGCAGAGCGTCGCGCAGGCTCAGGCGGCGCGCCCTCCACTCCGGGAGACAGACGCCATCGCGCGGGCCACGGACCTGCTGCAGCTTTGCGCCGCCCACCCGCCGCAGAGCCGTGGGGCCGCGGATGGCTTCATGGCCGCCTTCGAGCTCCTGCAGCATGAGGCTATCGGCAGCGAAGCCGTGCTGGACCTCGCCGCGGTGTGCTGGCAGGCACCTCTCATGCCCGAGGTCCTGCCGCGTCCCCGTGATCCTAAAAATCCGGAGATCTCCGAGGTCATGAAGCCTACGGACGGCATCGGCTCTCCGGAGCCGGACGGCGAGACCGCGCCTCCGCACTTCCCCGAGCTAGGGCTCTGAGCACCTTGTGTCCCGGCCCTCTGGATCGGGAAGACGAGCCCGGCACCAGCGCAGCGCCTCTCGGCCCGCCTCGAAGGTCGGATCCTTACGCGGTTCCTGAGGCAGCGGGGCGACCGGTTCGAAGGACAGGCCCAGACCCGTCATCGACAGCTGTCCGGTGGCAGCAGCGCGTGATACCGGGCGAGACTTCTTGGGAGGCGGGAGGACACGCGTCCTGAAGGCCCGAGCCCACCGGTCGCAGGCGACCGGTGGGCTCGCTGCCTCCTAGTGCGGCGTGGGAAACGCCCAGTGACAGGCCTCGAGCGCCATCACACGGGCCTCGCTCCGCGCCAGGGCGGTCCCGGCGATCACCTGCCCGCGGCGATCGAGGGCCCAGATGGCCTCTCCCGTGCATCCGGCCGGGAGTTCGACCGACGGCAGGTCGTCGATGTCGATATAGTCGGACAGGCTCGTTCCCGCGATGTCGCACAGATCGACCATCTCCATGAGCGGGCCGAACAGGTCCTGCACCGCCTCCATGTCCCAGCCCTCCACGTCCGAGGCGAGGTCACCCAGGCGGAAATCGCAAGCGCGGCCCTCAAGCTCTTCCGGGCTCCAAATCAGCGTCATGTCCGGGTGGGTGACGGCCGCGCGAAGCCGCTCGGCGAGCTCCGGGCTCTGCGCCGCGATTTCTGCCATGCCGGGCGCCGCCTCCGACCCGGCTTGCGCCTCGTGCAGCGCCACGACGATGGTCCGCGCGGGGATGTCGTGCGCGAACGCCTCCGCGATCAGATCGCCATGTGAGATGCAGACATGCGACCAGAACCGGATGCAGGGCTCGAGGTCCAGATGGGCCGGGTCGATGCGCAGGCTCTCACGGACGAAGGCGGCGTTCGCGTCCTCCAGAAGCCACAGGTGGTCAGGGTTGAACTGCCCCATCCCGTCGTCGTCCATTGCCCCGCAAAGGGCCGGGTGGGACGCGGCCTGTTGCTGGCCCGGCAGGGCCGCAGCACTCGCCATGAGTTCGGCGCGGCTGGCACCCACGGGTTCGGTATTGTCGTTCATGCGCACTGTCCTTTCATGTCGCACAGGTCATCGTTCGCGGAATCTTGTCCGCGGTGGTTGAGTATGAAACGGTGCGAACAGAGCTGAGAGTCGGGTGGATGGGATTGCCATCGCCGCCACCCGGCTCGTTCTCAGGCCGCAGCCGGCCAGGCCTCGATAATCCCATGCCCGCCCTCGGCCCGGCAATGGGGGTCAGAGGTGCCGCACTCCGATTTATGTGGAAAACCTCCCCAGAGGATCGTTCTCGAAAGGCCCCATGGCAGGAGGCGAGAGGGGTTGAGCGCGCCCATCCGGCAGGACGTTCTCGAGGCGCTTGCCCTTCGGGAGGTCTGGGGCCGCCGGGCAGGCCGAAGGATGGCCACGATTTGCCATGGCAGGTAACCTGCTCCCGCGTCGTACGGGCGTGTCGCGGTGCCCGGCGCCGTCGGGCCACCGTGGCCACCCCATCGGCCGAGAATGCCCCCAGGAGGCGCTAGGAGGGGTGCTGGAGCGCCATCTTCGCGCTTCGGCAGCGGGTGGCGGGCAACGACGCATTTCGTCTGTACGGCCCGCTATGAGGGATTCTTGCGGTAGCCGGGCGCTGATCGCCCGAGGTGGCATCCGGGCCTCCCGCGGGACGGCTCTATCCGGTCCAGCCACTGGTGCTGGCCATCGATAGCGCGATCAGCGCGGCCTACCTGCAGCTCGTGTCGGCCGCCGGGCTGATCTTTGCGCATCACGCGCTTGTCGAACCCATCGAGGCCTCGCTGATCGCCCCGATGCCGCAGCTGGCCGCGGGGTGGATCTCCGGGCTCGGCCTCGGCCTTGCGCTGCTGCGCTTGCGCCTGCGCCGTCCCGGCCTCGCCTCCCTGCTCGCCATGGGCTGGATGCGGGTCGGCATGGTCACGTCGGGAGCGATGTTTCTGGGCCATGTCCTGCCCGCGGCCTTCCTCGACTGGGTCGTCTGGAACCCGCTGTTCCATGCCATCGACCAAGCGCGCGGCCTGGCCTTCGAGAACTATGTTCCCCGGCATAGCCTGGCCTGGCCCGTCCGGATCTTCGCGGTCCTCGCGCTTCTGCTCGGCACCGCGGCCTGCCAGTCGGGGTCGTGTCGCGAAGTTGGTAGAAATTTGAGGGCGGCGTAATCTCCGGGTGACTTGCAACCACCCAACCGGCGGCGACAACCGCCAGGGAGATCACGCCATGAACCAGGTTACTGAAAGCGCGCGCG